>NZ_JANJES010000002.1:0-297829 GCF_044878465.1 Rothia sp. BD8
CTCCCGGATCCGCCGCCCGTCCCCGGTCAGCACCGCATACCGGGCGGGGTCCAGGGGCCGCAGGGAGGTGCGCACCAGCTCGGCCCGGTGCGGGGCCGACTCGTTGGCCACCAGCTCCGCGCCCCCCGGGGGGGGCCCGGGCCCCCCCCCCCCGGCCCGCCCCCCCCGGGCCCCCGCCCCCGGCCCCCCCCCCCCCCCCCCCCCGCGGGCGGCCCCCCCCGGCCGCGCCCCCCCCCCCCCCCCGGCCCCCCCCCCCCCCCCCCCCCCCCCCCCCCGCCCCGCGGGGGGGGGCCCCCCCCCCCCCGCCGGGTAGGTACCGGCACGATACGGGAGCGTCCCCCTCGGTGCAGAGCATGCTCTGCACCGAGGGGGACGCTCCTTTTTCGTATGCTTGCGCCCCTATGCCCCTGTCTGATGCCCTCGCGGGGCCGCTGCGCTCGGAAGCCGGCTTTCTTCTCCCGGCCCGCGGCCTTGCGGGGATGCGCACGCCTCGGGCCCGCGGACAGTCTGCCCGAGGGGCGTCCGTTCTCGTGGCGAGCAGCTGTCGCCGTGGCGCCCGTCGATGCCGGGCCCCGCCGGGCGCCATCGGCCCGGTGGGGGACCGGGGACCATCTGCCGAGGGCTGCCTCATGCTGGAGCCCCCCGCAGGGTCCGATACCGGTCCCACGGGCCCCGGTTCTCCGCCGGAGGCAACCCTCTGTCTGTCCCCTACGGGCGAGCCAAGTCGGGGGATCCGGGTGGTCTCGTTCCCGGACTGACCCTGGGCCGATCCCAGACCGACGGGGGCGACGCTGGGCCGACCGGGGAGTGCTCCTCTGGTTTTCGCCAAACCGTCGGCGCCATGCCGGAAGCCGGGGCGGGTCCCCGGCAGAAGGACCTACCCCGGATCATCGGATGCAGGACGCCCGCCCCGCGTCCGGCTCCGGCGATGCCTTCCCGGTGATGCCGCGTGCCCGCAGCGTCGTGAGTGCAGCACTCCCGAGTGCGTTGAGATGAGGGTTTAGTGCTGGGGTACACTGTTCGTTCTCAGGTGCGTCCCGTCGTGCGGTATCCCAACACGATCCCCGCATCTCAGCACGCATCCGGTATCTCCGCGGGGGCGGGGAGAGAGACGAGTCAGGAAGCGACGCCCAGGACGCTGGATCGGCCCTGCGGCTCCTGCGGCTCTCCCCGGCGGGGACCAAATCCACCTTGTGACCGCACGTACTCAACGTGATGACCGAGACCCGACCGAGAGCCTGCCCCTCGTCCCCTCTCGCGCTCCCACCTGGAGCCGGGCACCGCGCCGCAGCACCCGCCCAGCCCGGATATGGCACCCCCGGCCTGCGCCCGCCGCGCCGGCCCCGTGCTCCAGCGCCTCTCTGCGTCTGTGTGCGCCTCCGAACGCAAGTCAGCGGGCAGCCCCGCAAGAGTGGTGACGGTGGGCCGACGCCGCCAGAGGGGGCGCCGGATCCGCTCCGGGACAGGGCACCGGCTCCGGAACAGGGACCTCAGGGCCTCGCCAGTGCGGCGCAGGGCGACGTGGAGGCGAGGGCGGGTCCCCGTTCGGACCCGGTGGGTGTGTGCCGGCCGGGTCTCACGTCATGAGCACCAGGGGACCGGAACCGGCATCGGCCGCGTTTGGGGACGGGTTCGTCGCTTCGGGACGGGGTATTCCGGTCCCGAAACGACGAACCCCTCCCGAACGGCCCGCGAGGTGAGCCCGGTCCGAACCCGGCCCAGAGTATGCGAAGAGACCCCGCGCATCAGCCGATGCGCGGGGCCTGTCCAGACCGGGGGAGCGGATCAGTGCTTCTCGTCGGACTCCAGCTCGTGGTGGTGCTGTGCCGCCTCCAGCTCACGCGGGGTGACCGGGGCGACCCGGTCGTGGAAGAACAGGCGGGACAGGGCCCCGCGGATCTTCTCCTTGCCGCCGATCTTCCCGTCCTCATCCGGGGTGGCCGGCTGGTAGACGGGGGACTCGAAGGAGACCAGGCGGTACCGGTCGTACTCGTTCAGCGGCTCGTGGATCTCGATGAACTCGCCGTGCGGCAGCTGGACGACCCGACCGGACTCGACGCCGTGCAGGACCAGCTCCCGGTCCTTGCGCTGCAGGGACAGGCAGATCCGCCGAGTGATCTCGAAGGCGATGAACGGGCCGAAGAAGAACAGGAACCGCAGCACGTAGAGCACGTCGTTGAAGGCCACGTGGAAGTGGGTGGCGATCAGGTCGGAGCTCGCGGCGGTCATCATCACGGCGTACCAGGTGATCCCGGCGACCCCGGCACCCGTGCGGAACGGGGCGTTGCGGGGACGATCCAGGATGTGGTGCTCCCGGTTGTCCTTGGTCACCCACCGCTCCAGCCACGGCCAGGTGAAGAACACGCCCAGCAGGATAGCGGCGGGGATCATCGGCAGCAGGACCGCCAGGACCCAGGTGCCGCCGGCCTGCAGCTGCCAGTGCCACGGCCAGGAGCCGGGCATCAGGCGCAGGGCGCCGTCGACCCAGCCGATGTACCAGTCCGGCTGCGTACCGGCCTGCACGGGGGAGGGATCATAGGGGCCGTAGTTCCAGATCGCGTTGATCGTGGTGGTCGCCCCGAGCAGGGCGATCACGCCGAAGACGATGAAGAAGAACCCGCCGGCCTTCGCGGCGTAGACGGGGCCCACGGGGAAGCCCACGACGTTCTTCTCGGTCCGGCCCGGACCCGGGTACTGGGTGTGCTTGTGCACGACGACCATGAACAGGTGGATGGCCACCGTCAGCAGGATCAGGGCCGGCACGATCATGATGTGCAGCGTGTACAGGCGCCCGATCACGTGGTGGCCCGGGAACTCCCCGCCGAAGAAGAACAGGGAGAGGTAGGTGCCGACCAGCGGGATCGCCTTCATGACGCCGTCGATGATGCGCAGGCCGTTGCCGGAGAGCACGTCATCGGGCAGGGAGTAGCCGGTGAACCCGGCGGCCATGGCCAGCACGAACAGCGTGCCGCCGACGACCCAGTTCAGCTCGCGCGGGCGGCGGAAGGCGCCGGTGAAGAACACGCGCATCATGTGCACCGCGATCGCGACGACGAACATCAGCGCGGCCCAGTGGTGGACCTGGCGCATGAACAGCCCGCCGCGGGTCTCGAAGGAGATGTCCAGCGCCGAGGCGTAGGCCCCGGACATCTCCACGCCCTTCATGGGCACGTAGGCGCCGTCGTAGATGACGGTGTCCATGGTGGGGTTGAAGAAGAAGGTCAGGTAGGTCCCGGACAGGATGAGGATGACCAGGCAGTACAGGGCCACCTCGCCGAACATGAAGGACCAGTGATCCGGGAAGATCTTCCGGCCGAACTCCTTGATGATCCCGGACATCCCGACGCGGGAGTCGACGAAGTTGGCAATGCGGCCGGTGCGGGTCTCCGGCTGGTATTCGGTCACAGCGTTGGACATGATCAGGCCTCACTCGCCATTTCTTTTTTCTGCTTGCCGCGCTCCCAGTAGGCCGGGCCGACGGGCTCGTGGAAGTCGCTGCGCGCCTCCAGGTAGCCCTCGGCGTTGACCCGGATGGGCAGCTGGGGCAGGGCGTGCGCGGCGGGGCCGAAGATGACCTCGCACTCGTGGGAGGCGTCGAAGGTGGACTGGTGGCAGGGGCACAGCAGGTGGTGGGTGCGCTGCTCGTACAGGGCGATGGGGCACCCGACGTGCGTGCAGACCTTGGAGTAGGCGACGATGCCGTCCACGTTCCAGTCCTCGCGGCCCTTGGAGACGTGCATCTCCTCGGGCTTCATGCGCATCAGCAGGACGACGGCCTTGGCCTTCTCCTCCAGGTAGCCGTCCTGGTGGGAGATCCCGAGGATGTTCTCCGGCAGCACGTGGTAGGCGGAGCCGATGGTCACGTCCGCGGCGCGGATGGGGGTCCCGGAGGGGTCCCGGACCAGGCGCACGCCCTCGCCCCACAGGGTCTGCTTGAGCACGCCGGGGTTGATGGGGCCGAGCTCGCGGAACAGGGTCACGAAGGTCAGCGGCGCGAGGATCACGGCGCCGATCAGGGTGTTGCGCAGCAGCGGGCGGCGCTTGACCCCGGACTCCTCGATGATGGTCTCCACGATCTCCTGGGCCTCGGCCCGGTCGGGCTCGGCGGAGATCTCGTGGCGCATCTCGACCATCTCGTGATCGGGCATCAGGCTGCGGGCCCACTGCACGATCCCGACGCCGATGCCGAACATCGCGAAGGAGATGCCCAGCCCCAGCAGCAGGTTCTGCAGGCGCAGCCGCGCGGTGGGATCGGGATCCATGACGTCGTAGATGTCGCCGTCCACGCGGACCCCGAAGAAGCCCACGAAGAACAGCAGCGAGCCCAGCATCGAGAGCACGAACAGCCAGGAGACGCGGTGCTCGGCCTTCTTGGCGGCCTTCGGATCCACATCCGTCAGGCGCGGACGGTGGTGGGGAAGCCCCGGATCGGGGAACGAGCCCTCGCGGTGCTGATCGGAGGTAGCGACGGCGCCGGAGCTCTCCGGTGCTGCGTCACGATGGTTGCCCATGTGTTCCTCTATCTTCCTAGGTACGAATTCTTGTGTGTGAGCGCGGCCTGTCCGCTCAGGCGGAGCGGGAGGTCAGCCAGACGGTGAAGGCGATGACGATGCCCAGCCCGATGGTCCAGATGAACAGGCCCTCGGAGACGGGGCCCAGGGAGCCCAGCGCGAAGCCGCCGGGGGTCGTGTTGGTCTCCAGGGACTTCAGGTAGGTGATGACGTCGCGCTTCTCCTCGGGGGTGATGTTCGCGTCGTTGAACACCGGCATGTTCTGCGGGCCGGTCTCCATGGCCTCCCAGATGTGCTTCTCGGAGACGCCCATCAGGGTCGGGGCCCACTTGCCGCGGGTCAGCGCACCACCGGCGCCGGCCGCGTTGTGGCACATGGCGCAGTTGGCCAGGAAGACCTTGGCGCCGTTGGCGGCGTCGCCCTTGGACACGTCCACGTCCTCGTCGTCGGGCACCCCCGGGCCCGCGCCGAGGGAGGCCACGTAGGCGGCGAGCTGCTTGATCTGCTCGTCGTTGAACTGGCCGGGCTTGACCTGGGCCTGCACCCCCTGCATCTCCAGCGGCATGCGCCCGGTGCCGATCTGGAAGTCGACGGCGGCAGCGCCCACGCCGATCAGCGACGGGCCCGCATCGGTGCCGGCGGCCTCGGTGCCGTGGCAGGTGGCGCAGTTGGCGCTGAACAGCTTCTCACCCTGCTCGATGTCCTGGCTGGTGTACGCGGCGGTGTCAGCCTGGGCCTGGTTGGAGGCGGTGGCAACTGCGTAGAGACCGCCGGTGAGCACCAGGGCGATGGCCAGGAGGACGACGGCCGCCAGCGGGTGACGCCGCTTCTGGGAAAGTGCCTTCACGTCAATGATCCTTCGGTGTGTGAGTGAGTACGTGGGGGAGCCCGCGGGACGGTGCTACTTCAGGAAGTAGACGACGGCGAACAGGACGATCCACACGACGTCGACGAAGTGCCAGTAGTAGGACACGACGATCGCGGAGGTGGCCTCGTAGTGCCCGAATCGCTTGGCCACCAGCGCCCGTCCGATGATGAACAGGAACGCGATGAGCCCAGCGGTCACGTGCAGCGCGTGGAATCCGGTGGTGATGTAGAAGGCCGAGCCGTAGGCGTTGGCGGCGATGGTCACGCCCTCCTGCACCAGGGTCGCGTACTCCATGGCCTGCAGGCTCACGAACACGGCGCCCATGATGAAGGTCAGGAAGAACCACTCGACCATGCCCCACTGGCCGATCTGGAAGATCGAGCCGGTGCGGCGGGCCTTGAGCTGCTCCGCCTTGAACACGCCGAACTGGCAGGTCACGGAGCTGAGCACCAGGACCACGGTGTTGCCGAAGGCCAGGGGCACGTCCAGCAGCTTCGTGTCCTCCGCCCAGATCTCCGGCGAGGTGGCACGCAGCGTGAAGTACATGGCGAACAGGCCGGCGAAGAACATCAGCTCGCTGGCCAGCCACACCACCGTGCCTACGGACACGATGTTGGGCCGGTTCAGGGTCGGTGCCGCCGACTGACTGGGGGTATGGGATGCAGTTGTCACACAGACATTATGTCGGTAAAACTCACAGGCCACCAACAGGCGCGCCCATGTCGACCCCTCGGCGTGTCCCTCACAGGGCCTGCGGCCCGCCGAATCCCGCGTGTTTCCGGCCGCCGACCATCGTAAAGATCACGTAACCCGTACCGGCGCGGATGGCAAGGGCAGGGGAGCGGTTCCCAGCAGACTCCCAGAACACGTGCGGATGCTCCCCAGGGTGGCGGCGCACCCTGCGCGCGTGTTCTCCTAGTCTTTAAGGCATGACGACGCAGCAGAGCACCGGAACCAGCTGGACGCAGCTCCTCCTCGCCATCGAACGGCGGGAGGACCTCACCGAGGAGCAGGCCGCCTGGGCCATGCGCGAGATGATGAGCGGGAGTGCGGACCCCGTGGTCGTGGCCGGATTCCTGGTCGGGCTGCGCACCAAGGGGGAGACGGCCGCCGAGCTGCGGGGCCTGGCCGAAACCATGCTCGCCATGGCCCGGCCCTATGCCGGCTCACGGGAGGCCGTGGACATCGTGGGCACGGGCGGGGACCGGCACAACACGGTGAACATCTCGACGATGGCGGCCCTGACGATCGCCGGCGCGGGGGAGAAGGTGGTCAAGCACGGCAACCGCGCCTCGACCTCCGCGACCGGCTCCGCGGATGCCCTGGAGCGCCTCGGGGCGCCCCTGGATGCCCCCCAGGAGCGGATCGAGGCGGCCGCCGACGCCGTCGGATTCAGCTTCCTGTTCGCCAACACCTACCACCCGGCGATGCGCCACATCGCCCCGGTGCGCCGCGCCCTCGGCGTCCCGACCGTGTTCAACGTGCTGGGGCCGCTGGCCAACCCCGCCCGGGTGCGCTCCTCGGTGATCGGCGTCGCGGACCCGAGGATGGCTCCGCTCATGGCGGAGGTCTTCGCCCGCCGCGGGGACCGCGCCCTCGTCTTCACCGGCGCCCGGAACCTCGATGAGCTCAGCCTGATCGGGCCCAACGAGATCTGGGAGACTGCGGACGGGCAGATCCAGCGGGTGCGCCTGGAGCCGGCGGACGTGGACCTGCCCGGAAACACCCTGGAGGACATCACCGGCCGGGACGCCGCGCACAATGCGGAGGTGATCCGCCGGGTGCTGGCGGGGGAGCCGGGTCCCATCCGGGACACCGTCGTGCTCAACGCCGCCGCCGGGCTCGTGGCGCGCCGGGCGGACGTCGGCCGCCCGCTGGCCGAGCGGATCGTCGAGGCGATTCCGCGCGCGCAGCGGGCCCTGGATTCGGGGGCCGCGCAGCGGTTGCTGGAGCGCTGGATCCGGTTCCTGACCGATGGAGAGCTCGACGAAGACACAACCTCAGCTTGAGGTTGACTTCTGCCGGATGTCCTCAGGGGCAACGGCGGGCGAGCAGCCGCCCCAGCGCACGGTGCCCGAGCAGGAAGATCCCGGTGACGATCAGGGTCACGACGACGAAGCTCCAGTGTGTGCCCTCACCGACGAGGCGGCGCAGCACCATGCCGAGCAGCACCGTGCCCAGCCACACGACGATCCCGGTGGGCCAGAGCCCGCCCGGGGCGCGCCAGGCGCGGCAGACCAGCCAGGTGACGGCCAGGCCGACGAGGAACGGCCAAGCCGTCACCGGGGTGCCCAGCAGATCTTCGCCGTGCGAGAGCCTGCCGAGGCCGGCGAACACCACGACAGCGAGAACGTCGGCCGTCAGAACGGGCCACACCGCCCGCGTCGGCGCGGCGTCGGAGGATGATGCGGTGGTGCGGGGATGCCGAGAGCTCATGATCTCCGAATCTACCGGGGACCTCGTTTCGAGCCGCATCCGCCGCCGCCGGAGGAGGGGCGCTCCGCGCTCTACTTTACATAATGTAGATTATCGGCGTTTTATGGGGCGGCGGAATCCCGCGCATGAGGTGGCCCTCGGTGCCCGGATTCGGCAGGATGGTGAGCACGAGCCGACATCGCCACCGGAGAGGAACCCACCCGCCATGTTCGACTGGTTCGCACAGAATCCCTGGGCCCTGTGGCTGCTGGTCGTGCTCCTGCTCGGCGTGATCGAGATGTTCTCGCTGGAGTTCGTCTGCCTGATGATGGCCGGCGGCGCGGCGGCCGCCGCGGTGACCGCCGTCGCCACCGGTTCCTGGCCGATCCAGGTGCTGGTGTTCGCCGCGGTCTCCCTGGCCCTGCTCGGTCTGGTGCGCCCGTCCATGGTCCGGCGGCTGAACCGCAACACCCCGGAGACCCGCAACAACGCCGAGGCGCTGGTGGGTCGACCCGTGCAGGCCCTGGAGCGGGTCACCGGCCTCCAGGGGCTGGTGCGCCTGGAAGGCGACGTCTGGACCGCTCGCAGGGCGGGCGGGCTGAGCCTGGACACCGGCGCCTTCGGACGGGTCGTGCGCATCGACGGGGCGACCGCTGTGGTCGAGCCCGACGCCGATGCCGGCGAGTCCTCCGTCTCCGCCCACTGACCCTCGACACCATCCACCATCACCGGCGGGGCCGCGTCCCCTTCCTGACCCCCGAGGAGAAACCATGAACGGCGGAACCGCAGGACTGATCCTGCTGGCCCTGCTCATCCTGTTCGTCGCGGTCGTGCTGTTCAAGGCCGTGCGCATCATCCCCCAGGCTCGTGCCGGGATCGTCGAGCGCCTGGGCAAGTACCACACCACCTTGAACCCCGGTCTGCACTTCACGGTGCCGTTCATCGACCGGGTGCTGCCCCTGATCGACTTGCGCGAGCAGGTGGTCTCCTTCCCGTCCCAGTCCGTGATCACCGAGGACAACCTCGTGGTCGGCATCGACACCGTGGTCTACTTCCAGGTCACCGATCCGCAGGCGGCGACCTACGAGATCACCAATTACATCCACGCCGTGGACGAGCTGACCAGCGCGACCCTGCGCAACGTCGTCGGCGGGCTGAACCTGGAGCAGACCCTGACCTCCCGCGATCAGATCAACGCCGAGTTGCGCGGGGTCCTGGACTCGACCACCGGGCGCTGGGGGCTGCGCGTGTCCCGCGTGGACATCAAGGAGATCACCCCGCCGGCCTCCATCCAGGATTCGATGGAGAAGCAGATGCGCGCCGAGCGGGACCGGCGTGCCGCGATCCTGACGGCCGAGGGCGAGAAGCAGTCCCAGATCCTCACCGCGGAGGGTGAGCGCCAGGCCGCGATCCTCTCCGCGGAAGGCGACGCGAAGGCCGCGATTCTGCGGGCCGACGGCGAGGCTCAGGCCGTGCACAAGGTGTTCACCGCGATCCACCGGGCTAAGCCGACCCAGAAGCTGCTCAGCTACCAGTACCTGCAGACCCTGCCGAAGCTGGCCGAGGGCAGCGCGAACAAGCTGTGGTTCGTGCCGACCGAGCTCGGCGACGCCCTGCGCGGCATCGGCAAGGCCTTCGGCGACGGCACCCCCGGGGATCCCCTCTCCCCCTTCGGCGGGACGGATGAGCAGGAGCCCGCCCCGGAGCCTGAACCGGAGGACGAGCCGATCGTGGACAGCCCAGAGCTTCGCATCACCGATGAGGACCTCACCGCGGATCCCACGCGCACCAGCGTGGATCCCGACGAATTCGAGATGCCGCCCTCCAGCATCGACCCGGAGGCCCCGGCGTCCGCGGCGGATCCCTTCCCCCGCACCCCTGCCTCCGGCACCGCAGCCGAACCCGAGGCCGGCGCCGAGCCCGACGAGGGACCCGCCCGCTCCTGAACCGCCGGTGCGGGTCGGCCCAGGACGAACCGGGCATCCCGGGGAATAACGGGCCGGTCCGTCCGGTTGTAGGGTGACAGAAAAGCGCGTCCCCGGCTCGCGAGCCGGAGACCGGGACGAGACATGCGAAGGGATCACCGATGAGCGATCGCAGCCTCCGGGGCATGCGCCTGGGCTCTCAGTCCATGGAGACCGAAGCCGGTGTGGAGCCGGCCCCGCGCCAGCGGGTGGAGTACCGCACCGAGGACGGCGAGCGGGTCTTCGTGATCTTTGCCGCCGAGGCGGAGATCCCCCCGACCTGGACCGCCAAGTCGGGCAAGGAGGCCGTGCTGGTGGACGGGTCCAAGCCGGACGCCTCCCACGAGAAGCCCGTGCGCACGCACTGGGACATGCTGCTGGAGCGGCGCAGCATGGAGGAGCTGGAGCAGACCCTCCAGCAGCGCCTCGAGTACTACCGGGAGCGCCACGCCGTCTGAGGCGCCGGAAGACCCACGCCGCGCTCCTTGCGCCGCAGACGGTGCGACCGCGGAGCGCTGAGGGCGGCGAAAGGCCCCCGCCCACCCTTCACGGGTGCGCGGGGGCCTTTCTCATGCTGTGGGAACGGGCCCGACGGCGCCGGCTTACTCCCCTGCCGCCTGGGCTGCTCAGGCTCGGGAGAACAGCTGGCGCACGCGGCGGCCCAGGGTTGCGGCCCGCGCACTCAGGCCCCACCGGGCCACCTTCGTCATGGACTCCAGGATGACCCCGGAATCCATCTTGGAGCTGCCCACCTCGCGCTCGACGAAGGTGATGGGCACCTCCACCACGCGCATCCCGGCCAGCTCCGCTCGCCACCCCAGATCCACCTGGAAGCAGTAGCCCACGGATTCGACGCCGTCCAGGTCGATCCGCTCCAGGGTGGTCCGTCGGAAAGCCCGGTAGCCGGCGGTGATGTCCTTGACCCCGGTGCCCAGCATCACCTGGGTGTACACATTTGCGCCGCGGGAGAGCGCCTGCCGGTACCACGGCCAGTTCTCGGTCTCGCCGCCCGGGACGTACCGGGAGCCGATGGCCAGATCCGCGCCCCGCTCCACGGCCTCCAGCAGGCGGCCCAGCTGCTCGGGCTGGTGCGAGCAGTCCGCGTCCATCTCCACCAGCACGTCATAGTCCCGCTCCAGGCCCCAGCGGAAGCCGGCCAGATAGGCCGCGCCGAGGCCGGCCTTACCCTGCCGGTGCAGGACGTGCACGTGCTCATCGGCGGCCGCGATCTCATCGGCCAGCTGTCCCGTGCCGTCGGGGCTGTTGTCATCGACCACCAGGATGTGCACCTGCGGCTGCGCGGCGCGCAGGCGACGCACCACCACCGGCAGCGCCTCCCGTTCGTCATACGTGGGGATCACGGTCAGGGTCTTCAGTCGCACAGGGCACTCCTCATCGCCGCGTCCCAGGGCGCGCGGCGAGCATAGTCTCGGGTCGCTGGCCAGTATATCGGCCAGCCCTCCCCCGCACCGACCCAGCGACCGGGCACCCCGTCCGACGGGCCTCTCACCAGGTCAGCTCCGAGGTGCCGATCAGGGAGAGGCGGGCCTGCGGGAGCGGGACATCCGGCCCCAGCGCGGGCAGCAGCGGGGTGCGGGCTCGGGGATCCGTGCTCCAGGCGGCGATCCTCTCATCGGCGGTCTGCACCATGAGCGCCTCCGTGCGCCACCCGATGAGATCCGCGGGGGCCTCCGGCACGAGCTGGCCGCCGAAGGGTCCGTCGACGCCGCAGACCCGACGCACCCCGCGGGTCTGCAGCCCGAAGCAGCCGCGGGTGGAGATCCCGGGGCCCTGCTGCTCAAGGCGCAGGGCCGCCAGCGTGAGCCGCCACGGCCGCGGGGCCGTTCCGGGTTCGAGGACCTCGGCCACGCCCAGGGGTCGCCCGGCGCTCAGGCCCGCCCGGGCCACGTCGATCCATCCGCCCGGCTCCGGTGCGTCCTCCGGGGCCAGCACGAGCAGCGGATCGCCCTCCGCCTGCTCGGCCTGCGCCGGATCCAGGGGTCCCTGCGGGCCCAGGCGCCGCACGCGCGCGGGAAGCGGGCTGCGCTGACCGGCGGCGTCCACCCACCCGCGCTGCGGATCCAGGACCGCGTGCACGCCGGCCCGCCGCAGGTCCAGCCAGCCCCGCTCTTCCGAGGGCTCCGGTCCGGCGGCCGCGAAGCTGGGGGTCAGCAGCAGGCCGTCCAGGTCCACGGTGTGCACGTGCGCGTCCGTGAGGGAGTCGGCCCCGGCTTCCTGCCCGACCCAGCGGATCCGGCCGTCCTGGACCAGCAGCGCGGTGGCGAAGGGATCGACCGGCGAGTACACGGAGCCGTTCCGGTAGATCACCGTCGCCGCGCTCCGATCGACCGTTCGTATCTGCTGCTGCGCGCTCATCGCCGCTCCTCCTCGATCGGTTCCTCCCCGCGCGGTGCCTGCGCGCGGGGCTCCTGCGCCGCGGCCTCATCGGGGGTGCGCGCCTGCGGGTCCAGCTCGTGCAGCACGACGCCGCGGCGCACGCGGGCCGCGGCGGCCTCGCACAGGGTGCGCCAGTCGGGATCCTCTGCGCGGGCGTGTCCGAGCTGATCCAGCGCGTCGATGACCTGCTTCGCGGCGCGTACGAAGTCCCCGGCCGCCAGCCCGGAGTTCTCCAGGGACTGCGCGAGGCTGTCCCCCCGGGCCCAGCGGTGCATGGACCACATCAGCCCGACGTCCGGCGCGGGGGTCTCGGGCAGGCGGTGGTGCCGCTCGGCCTCGGTCAGCCGCTGCCAGAGCCGGCGCAGCTGGGCCATCCGCTCCCCCAGGCCCGCGGGATACCGGCCGAGGAACTCCGTGGCCTCGCGCTTGCCCTCATGCACGACGGCGGTCACGGCCGCGGCCAGGGCCGCCGGGTCCAGATCGTCGAAGACCCCGTCGCTCAGGGCAAGGCTGGTCAGCAGGTCCCGCTCCCCGTAGATCCGGCGCAGCGGCGCCGCCAGCGGGGTCAGTCTCAGCTCCTCGCGCTCGCCGCCGCGCTCGACGTAGCCGTAGTCGGTGAGCAGGTCGGTGATGCGCTGAAACCGGTGGGCGATGGTGCTCGTGCGGGAGTCGATCTCCCGGCGCAGGGCGTCGGTCTCCCGGCGCAGGCGCACCCACCGGTTGAACCAGCGGGCGTGCTCCTCGCGGTGGGAGCAGCCGTGGCACGGGTGGGACTCCACCGCGGTGCGCAGTCGATCGATCTCCTCCCGGCGGGTGTCCCGGGCCGGATGGAAGTCGGCCTCCCGCGCCCCGGAGATCGAGCGGGGCGGTTTGTGCTCGCGCAGGGCGGCGAACATGCGCGAGGCCATATCCCGGCGCTCCTGAGCGCTGCGGGGGGCGAAACCCTTGGGCATCTTGGCCCGGGAGACCGGGCGCACAGCACCCGCGAAGTCCTCCGGACGCAGCTGACGCAGCTGAGCGGCCTCGGTGACCACCCCCACCTGCACGTCCCGGGCCTCCTGAGGCCGGGCGATCACGACGGCGTGCCCGGCGTGCTTCCCATGGGGGACCTCGAGGATGTCCCCGGGCTGCAGCAGCCGCAGGTCGTCCGCGGCGACGGCCCGGCGGGCGAAGCGGCGGTCCCGGGTGGACTTCTTCTCCAGCTGATTCAACCTGTACTTCAGGTCCGCATATTCCGCGTAGTCCCCGAGGTGGCAGGTCATGGACTCCTCGTACCCGGCGAGGGCCTGCTCCTGGCGGCGGACCTTCGCGGCCTGGCTGACCACGGAGCGATCCGCCTGGAACTGGGCGAAGGAGGACTCCAGAATGGTCATCGTCCGCTCGACCCCGAAGCGATCCAGCAGGTTCACGGACATGTTGTACGTGGGCTTGAAGCTCGAGTAGAGGGGATAGGTTCGGCGGGAGGCCAGCCCGGCGATGGACTTGGCGTCCATCCCGTCGTTCCACAGCACCACGGCGTGGCCCTCGACGTCGATGCCGCGCCGCCCGGCCCGCCCGGTCAGCTGGGTGTACTCCCCCGGTGAGATGTCCACGTGGCGTTCGCCGTTGAACTTGGTGAGCTTCTCCAGCACGACGGAGCGGGCCGGCATGTTGATGCCCAGGGCCAGGGTCTCGGTCGCGAACACGGCCTTGACCAGCCCCTGGGAGAACAGCTGCTCCACGATCTCCTTGAACAGCGGGAGCATCCCCGCGTGGTGGGCGGCGATGCCGCGGGTCAGGCCCTCCCGCCAGGTGTCGTATCCCAGCACGCGCAGATCCTTCAGCGGCACCCCGACCGTGGCCTCCGCGAGGTAGGCCCGGATGAGCCGGGCCTGGCGGTCGTCGGTCAGGCGCAGATCGGCGTCGATGCACTGGCGCACGGCGTCGTCGCAGGCGGCTCGGGAGAAGATGAACACGATCGAGGGCAGCAGACCCTCCCGATCCATCTCCTGCAGCACCACCGGGCGCGGGGCCCGGCGGGTCCGCGGGGTGCGGGGTCGCTGCCCGCCGCGGCGCCCGCGCCGGGGACCTGTGCGGTGGGAGGTGGCCTGCAGCAGGTCCGGGTTGACCCTCACCTGGTCGGCCCCGCGATCGCGCACGATGTCCGCGGCCTGGGCGATCGTGGTGTCCCCGGAGAACAGGTCGAACAACCGCGAGCCGACCATGACGTGCTGCCACAGCGGCACGGGCCGGTGCTCGGAGACCACCACGCGTGTGGAGCCGCGCACGGCGTCCAGCCACTGCCCGAACTCCTCGGCGTTGGAGATGGTCGCGGACAGGGAGATGACGCTGACCGAGGCCGGCAGGTGGATGATGACCTCCTCCCACACGGCCCCGCGGAAGCGGTCGGCGAGGTAGTGCACCTCGTCCATGACCACGTAGCGCAGGCCCCGCAGCGTCGGGGAGCCGGCGTAGAGCATGTTGCGCAGCACCTCGGTGGTCATCACGAGGATCGGCGCCTCGGTGTTGACCGACACGTCCCCGGTGAGCAGGCCGACGCGGTCCGCGCCGTGCACCCGCACCAGGTCCTGGTACTTCTGGTTGCTCAGCGCCTTGATGGGGGTCGTGTAGAACGCCTTGGCGCCCTCGGCGCGGGCCAGATGCACCGCGAACTCGCCGACGACGGTCTTCCCGGCCCCGGTCGGCGCCGCCACGAGCACCCCTTCACCGTCCTCGACGGCGCGGCAGGCCTGCAGCTGGAAGTCATCCAGCTCGAAGTCCAGTCCGGCGGCGAAGCGCCCCAGCGGGGTCTTGGCGAAGGAGGAGCGGTCCCGGGCGGCGAGGTACTGGTCGGCGTAGCTGGGCATGTCCCCATCCTATCGGCGCAGCTGTGCGGCTCATCCGGGATTCGGCGGGCGGCGGACAGCCCCGAGACAGGTTCAGCGGCCCAGGGTGCGCAGCTGATCCTCCGGGGTGGCCGCATCCGATCCGACGCCGGCATCGTCCAGCGCGGCGGCGGCCCTGCGGTCCCGTCGTCGGTCCCCCCACAGGCACAGGCCGATGGCCAGGAAGAACAGGATCAGCAGCGGGGCCATGAGGTAGAACATGGTCAGCACGTCCGAGCCGGGAGCCGCGATCGCGGCGAGCAGGGCCACCAGCACCACGACCCAGCGCCAGGACTTCAGGATGGTGCGGCCCCGGATCAGCCCCATCATGTTCAGCCCCACCAGCACGACCGGCAGCACGAAGGCCACGCCGAAGGCCAGCAGCAGGCGCAGCACGAAGGCGATGTAGGTCTTGGCGTCGATGAAGTTGTCCCCGCCCTCCGGCGTGAAGATGGTCAGGGCGATGACCGCCGCCGGCATGCACAGCCACGCGATGACCACTCCGCCCAGGAACAGCAGGACGGAGCTGCAGAAGAACACCAGGGCGTAGGCCTTCTCCTTCCGGTGCAGAGCCGGCAGGATGTACGCCCACAGCTGGTAGAGCCACACCGGGGAGGCCAGGATGACGCCGATGGTCAGGGAGACCTGCACCATGAGGTCGAAGGGGGACCCGACCGCGGAGTAGTTGATGGAGATGTTGCGGGAGGGATCCTGCGCGATCTGGTGCAGGGGCGCCTGGATGGCCTGCATCGCCGGGTCGTAGAGGAAGAACCCTCCGACCATGCCGGCCAGGGTCGCGACGGCGGATTTGATCAGACGGTTGCGGAACTCCCTCAGGTGCTCGCGCAGCTCCATCTGGGCGCCGGGCGTGCGCTTGCGACGGCGCGGGCGGTCCGCCCTCTGGGTACGTGCCATGGCTCCCGGTCAGCTGCGGGTGGAATCCGAGCCGGTGCTGGTCTGCTCGGCGCGGGACTGGTCGGCCGCGGTGGAGCCTTCGCCGGAGGAGGCGGACCCGTCCTTGACGACCTCGCCGTTGACCACGGTGGTGGACTGGCCGGAAGCGGGTTTCTTGTCGTTGCGCATCTCGGAGACCTCCGACTTGAAGATGCGCATGGACTGGCCCAGGCTGCGGGCCATGCCGGGCAGCTTGGGCGCCCCGAACAGCAGCAGCAGGACCACGATGAGGATGAGCAGGTGCGTGGGGCTGTGGAAGAGGTTACCCATGGTTGTTTCCTTTCTGTGCGCCGCGGCGCAGGTCATCCACGCGCTGCGGCTGGCCTCGGCGGTCACGACGGGCGATGCGGCGGGCGGCCAAGCGGTCCCGACGTGCCTCCCGCCCGGTCAGGTACTCCCGCCGCGCCTGATCCAACGGAACCAGGATACCGGGCACCGGGGTCCGGCGGATGTGACGTGCGACCGCCGCGGAGCCCTGCTCCCAGCGGCGGGTCATGTCCTCGCCGAGCTCGGAGACGGCTTCCAGCGCGGCCAGGGCTCGGCGTCCGGTGCGCAGCGTCAGGATCGCGAGCACGGCGAGGCCCGTCAGCGCGAGCACGGCCCAGAGCAGGACCCAGAACCACCACGGCATGGGCCCCAGTATACGCAGACGAGGGGCGCCGGGACCGCAGCGGCGAGCACCGGATACCCGCTTCCGGGGCGGCTCAGGTGGCGGGTGTGACGTCGGGGATCTGCTCCCAGGCCGCCATCTGCCCGCCGTGGCGGCGCAGGACCCGGCGCAGCTGGTTGGGATCGCGCACGGGGATGCGCCAGAGCCCGGCCCGGGCCAGGTCCGCCGGGGCGAGGACCTCGGCCTCACGGATCGCGCCCAGCTCCCGGGCCGCGTCGGCCTCGACGTCGGGGTGCACCCACAGCAGCATGCTCGCCTGCGCCGCTGCGCCCGTCCGCACCCGGGCCCGCGCTTCCTCCGGCTCCGTGGCCGGGAGATCCGGCTCCCCGGGCCGGCCGGGGCCGGCGTCGTGCACGCCGTGCACCGCGTCCAGCCGGTAGGTGCGCTCCTGATCCCGGGCGAGGTCTCGGGCCCGCAGGTACCAGATGCCTCGCCGGGATTCGACCGCCAGGGGCTGGAGCAGCCGCTCCCGCGGTCGGTCATCGCCCCGCGAGCGGTAATTCAGCCGGACCCGTCCCCCCGTGCGGGCGGCCTCCCGCAGGCGTCCGGCGAGCCGACTGAGGTCCTCCTCCAGACGCACGGACAGGGCCGGTACGGGGGCGGCCGCCTCGTCCGGGCGCGGCAGCGTGCGGGCGAGCATCAGGGCGAGCTCGCCGAGCTCGGCGTCGTGGTCGGGCAGCAGCTCGGCCAGCAGGCGGGTGCCCAACAGCAGTCGCAGGGTCTGCTGGGGCCCCAGGCGCACCGGGCCGGCCAGGCGGGTGCTCAGGCTCAGGCGCACGTCGTCCTCGTGCGCTTCGACCCGCAGGTCGGCACCGTCCCCCACGGCGTCGCCCGCGTCGGCCAGGATCTCCAGGTCCTTCACGATCCTGCGGCGATCCACCCCGAACTCCTCGGCCAGCTGCGAGACCTCCGCCCCCGGGACCTCGGACAGGCGCACGATCAGATCAGCCAGGCGGGCGAACCGGGCGTAGCGGCTCTCCCGCTCCGGGCTGCGGCGGACCGGGCGGGTGCGTACCCGGCCCTCCGCCCGGGCCCGGCGGATCAGCTCGCGTCGGTCCTGCGCCGCGTCCACCAGATGTCGGGCCCGGGTTCGCACCGCCTCCAGGCCTCGTGTTCCCAGCTCCGGGGACTCCACGGTGACGGCGCCGTCGGCTTCGGCCAGGCAGCGAGCCAGCTCCAGCACGTCGAGGATCCGCACAGGAACCCCGTCCTCCGGTGTGATCGGGGTCTCCGGATCCGCCCGCAGCGCCAGGCCCTCCTCGATCCAGTCCCGCACCAGCGGAGCGAGGGCGGCCGGTGCGCGCAGCACGGCACGAGGCCCGGAGACCTCGGTGATGCCGTCCAGCACGGCCGACAGGTCCAGGTCCGTCGGGACGGACCGCCCCTGGGCGGGGGCCCGCCGCAGCTGGGCCATGCGCGAGAGCCGGAACAGCCGGGGCGCCCGCCGCTGCGGATCCCAGCCGTGGACGTACCAGTGCCCGAAGCGCTGGCCCAGGCCCCACGGGCGCATCCGTCGCTCCCGCCCGGTCAGTTCCAGGGCGCCGCGGTAGGTGAAGCGCAGGTCCTCGCCCAGCGCCAGGGCATCCAGCACCTGGTCCAGCCCCGGGGCGGAGCTCAGCCGCACCTCGAGGCGATCCAGGCGCGCCGTGGTCACCGGGTCTTCATCGGGGATGTCGGTCACCGGCCCGGACTCCGCGGGCCCGGGGAGCTCGGCCTCGGCCTCTCGGTCCGAAGCGGCCTCGGGGGTCAGCACCCGGAGCCGGCGCAGGGCCTGGTCGCCCTCGCGCACCAGCTCCGGTTCCTCCCACAGTCGGGAGGCGAGGCCCAGGAAGAGCCGCTGGCGTGCGCTGAGACTCAGCCGGGGCAGCCACAGCCCGTCCTGATCCAGGACGTAGGCCGGGCCATCGGCTCGGTGCACAGTGCGCAGGGGGAGACCGACGGCGCGCAGGGCCGCCTTGTCCCGCTCGAAGCTGCGCTCGAAGGCCTCCTCGCTCGGGGCCTGCCGGTAGTCCTGGATGGCCTCGCGGATCCTGGCTCGGTCCGCGGGAAGCTCCCGGGTGATCAGGAAGGCGTACAGGGCCAGCAGACGCTCGGAGACCCCGGCCGGCACGGTGCTGCTCATCGGCGCCGCCTCTGGCGCGCGGCGGATCTGTGCCCCACGACGGCGGTGCCGCTCAGCGGGCGTCGACCAGATCGACGACGAAGATCAGCGCCTCGTTCGGTCCGATCACCCCGCCGGCCCCGCGCTCGCCGTAGGCCTGCTGCGCCGGGATCTCCAGGCGGCGGCGTCCGCCCACCCGCATCCCGAGCAGGCCCTGGTCCCACCCTTCGATGACCTGCCCGACGCCCACGGTGAATCGCAGCGGCTCCCCGCGGTTCCAGGAGGC
Organism: Rothia sp. BD8; assembly: GCF_044878465.1. Taxonomy (NCBI): domain Bacteria; kingdom Bacillati; phylum Actinomycetota; class Actinomycetes; order Micrococcales; family Micrococcaceae; genus Rothia; species Rothia sp. BD8. The sequence goes on from NZ_JANJES010000002.1 coordinate 19,031, forward strand.
GTCGAACTCCTCCCCGCCGGAGAAGGTGACGCCGACGTAGTGGCAGCTGACGGTGTCGCCGCGCTGCGCGGCCCGCCCGGCGCCTTCGATGAGGTCGGTGACCACCAGCTCGGTGGGCGCCGGGCCCTCGGGGAAGTCGATCTCGGGCTTGGTTCGATCCAGGGTGCGCTGGCCGAAGGACATGGGATGCTCCTTATCGTCGTCGGGGTGGGATGCTCACTTGCTCTCGGCCGAGGCCGAAGGAGCCGCCGAGGCGGGGGCCGAGGAGGCCTGTCCGGAGGGGCTCGGGGAGGGTGTGGTCTGCTTCGGGGTGGGCTGGGTGCCGAGGATGTCCACCACGAAGACCAGGGCCCCGCCCGGGTTCTTCGTGCCCTTGACCTCCTCGTCGGTGCCGTAGGCCTGGTCCGCCGGGACCACCAGCTCCACCCGATCCCCGACGTGCTTGCCCTTCAGCCCGTCCTTCCATCCGGCGATGACCTGGTCCAGGGCGAAGCTGGTCGGGTCCTTCGTCCAGTTGGAGTCGAACTGCTTGCCGTCGGACCACTTCACCCCGGCGTACTTCACGAACACGGTGTCCGTGGCCTTGACCTCCGTGCCGGAGCCGTTGATGAGGTTCTGGGCGGTCAGCTCGGTGGGCTGCTCGGTGTCCTTCGGGATCGTGATCTTCGGGCCGTCGTCCTCGATCTTCACGCTGGGCAGGCCGGAGGGCAGGTCCTTGACCTCATCGCCCTCGGCGTGGTCCAGGATCTTCTCGGACACGGTGTAGACCTCCAGCACGGAGGCGTCCTTCGAGCCGGTCTTCGCCTCATCCGGGGCCTGGGCGAAGGCGAAGGTCGTGCCGACCTTGGCGTTGACCAGCGCGTCGTAGAGCTCGGGCAGCTTGTCCTTCACGTCGTCGTTGAGCACGACGGTCATCGGCTGCTGGCTCTGGTAGGTGTCCTGCACCTCCTTGCCGTCCTCGCCGTTGTACAGCGCGGCGTTGACGATGACGGTGTCCCCCGGATCGACGTCGGCGCCGTCGCCTTCCTTGAGGACCTTGGTGGTCGCGTCGTCGACCTTGAACGGGGTCTGGAAGCTGACCTCGGGGGCCTTGTCCGCTCCCTTGTCCGTGTAGTCGATGGAGTCCATCGCGTGCTGGCCGCAGCCGGTCAGGGCCAGGGCCAGGATGGCCGCGGCGGCGGAGAGCTTGAGGGGTTTGCGCACTGGGATTCTTTCCTCGCTGACGGGATCGGTGGTCTTCGCGGTGCCTCACCGGTGGATGCGTGCCCGACTCTAGTACATGCGCCGGGGCGCACTCTGCGCCGGACTAGACCAGCGGGACGCCGGCCTGATCCTCGGGCGGGTCTGCCGGCGCCCGGCGACCCACCAGGGTGCGCACGGTCTCCTCGACGGCCGGGTCGCTGGCCGCGAAGGGATCCTGGCACACGTGGGAGAGGTCGGGACGCTGGTTGATCTTCAGGTGCACCCAGTCGACCGTGAAGTCCTGGCCGGCCTCGCGGGCGGCGCGGATGAATCCGCCGCGCACCCGGGCCCGGGTCCGCGGACCCTCGGCGATGGACTGGGCGATCTGCTCCTCCGTGACCCACCGCCGGGTCAGGCCCCGCCGCTGCAGGAGGTGGAACAGCCCCCGGGAGCGGTTGATGTCGTGGTAGGCCAGGTCCACCTGCGCCAGGCGCGGGTCGGCGGGATCCAGGCCGTGGCCCCGTGAGACCCGCTCCATCAGCCGGCGCTTGATGGCCCAGTCGATCTCCGTGTCGATCCCGGAGATGTCCTGGGTCTCGATCGCCTCCAGCGTGCGCTCCCACAGGTCCATCACGACGTCGGTCTCCGGGCGGTCCGAGCCCTGGGCATCGAGGAAGTCCGCGGCGGCCTCCAGGCAGATCCGCTGCAGCTGCAGCCCGCTGAGCCGGCGACCGTCGGCCAGCTCCACCTCGGCGGCACCCGTGGGGTCGTGGGAGACCGCGCGCAGGGCCTGCCCGGGGTGGCGCAGCTGCAGATCCGGCAGGCCCACCCGGTGCTCGATCATCCGCAGCATCAGATCCGTCATGCCCGCCCGCGCCAGCAGGGTGGTCTCGGACATGTTGGAGTCCCCCACGATCACGTGCAGGCGCCGGTAGGCCGAGGGATCCGCGTGCGGCTCGTCCCGGGTGTTGATCAGGGGCCGGGAGCGGGTGGTCGCCGAGGAGGCGGCCTCCCAGACGTGGTCCGCGCGCTGGGAGAAGGAGTAGGACCCGCCCTCCCGGCCGGCCTGCACGGCGGCCGCGGAGCCCGGGGGATGCAGTCGGCCCGCGCCGACCACCAGCTGCCGGGTCACCAGGAACGGCACCAGGTGGCGCACCAGCCGTGGGAACTCCACGCGCCGGGAGATCAGGTAGTTCTCGTGCGAGCCGTAGGAGTTCCCGGCCGAGTCCACGTTGTTCTTGAACAGGTGCAGCCGGCCCGGACGGTCCCTCAGCGTCAGCGCGTCCTCGGCCTGCTCGGCGAGATCCTCGAAGATCCGCTCGCCGGCCTTGTCCTGACGGACCAGATCGGTCAGGCTCGCGCACTCGGCCGTCGCGTACTCCGGGTGGGAACCGACGTCGAGGTACAGCCGCGCGCCGTTGCCGAGGAACACGTTGGAGGACCGCCCCCACTCCACCACGGGCCGGAACAGCACGCGGGCGGCCTCCTCGGGAGCCAGCTGCCCCAGCCCGTCCGGGGCGAAGCGGAGGCCGAACTCGGTCTCGACGCCGAAGATCCTGCTGCGCATGGGGCCTACTGGCCGCCCTTCTGCACGAAGCCGCGCACGTAGTCCTCGGCGTTCTCCTCCAGGACGCTGTCGATCTCGTCGAGGATGTCATCGGATTCGCTCACCAGCTGCTGATCCACCGGGCGCGCGGCGCCCAGCAGCTCCTGGTCCGTCTCGGTACCGGTCTCGGTCTGCCGCTGCTGCGCGGCGTCGCGGAACTGCGCCATCTCGATCTGTCCTCTCCTCCGGGGTCGCGGGCCTGCTCAGCCCAGGGTCTGCATCCCGAGTCTACGCAGGGCCGCCACGGCGCTCGGTGAGGTCTCCAGCACGTGCTCGGTCTCGGCCCGGGTCCCGCGCAGCGGGTCATCAACGACCCAGCGGTGCACCCGATCGGTGTCCGGGTCGCGCAGCGCCAGCACCTCCCAGCCGGCCGAGTGCACCTGATCCGGCCAGAGGACGATCAGCCGACCCCGCAGCCACGCGCGGGTGTCCTCCGGGGGCGTGCGCACCGCCTCCTCGATCCGCTCCTGCGGCACCAGGGTGCGCATCCGACCCAGGGCGACCAGCTTGGCGTACAGGCTGCGCTCCGGGCGCAGATCCGCGTACTGCAGGTCCAGGGCCTGCACCTTCGGGTGCCCGACGTCGATGCCGCGCTGGGCGTAACCGCGGATCAGGGCGTACTTGGCGACCCAGTCCAGGCGATCCGCCTGGCTCAGCGGATCCCGCGCGAGCCCATCCAGCACCTCGAACCAGATCCGGAAGATCTCCTCGTCCCGCGGCTGCAGAGCGCCCAGGGCCTCCGCGCGCTCGCGGGCGGCCTCCGCGTAGATCCGCTGGATCTCCAGACCCGTCAGGCGCCGCCCGTCGGTCAGCTCCACGCGGGTGGTCAGCGAGGGGTCCCGGGAGATGAGCTGCATGGCATGCACGGGGGCGGCCAGCTCCAGGGCCGGGGCGGCGTCGTGCTCGATGAGGGTGAGCACGGCCGCGGTGGAGGCGAACTTCAGCAGCGTGGAGGTGTGGGAGAGGGTGGCGTCCCCGGGGATCACGTGCAGGCGCCGCCACCGGGCGGCATCGGCGTGGGGCTCGTCCCGGGTGTTGACCAGGGGACGCCGGATGGTGGTCTCCAGGCCGATGGTGCGCTCGAAGAAGTCCGCGCGCTGGCTGATCTGGAAGCCGGGGCGCACGCCCTGCGCCCCGAGTCCGGCCCGCCCGGCCCCGGCCAGGACGGGGCGGGTGGCCAGGAAGGGGATCATGACCGCGGCGATGCGGGAGAAGTCGATGCGGCGGGGCACGAGGTAGTTCTCGTGGTAGCCGTAGGACACGGCTTTGTTGTCCGTGTTGTTCTTGTGCAGCACCACCGGATCCGGCCAGGAGGCGCCGTAGCGGGCGGGCACCGCCTGGGCCGCCCGGCCGGCGATGAGGTCTCCGGCGGCGTCGCGCACCAGCGCCTCCCACGGGTGGGTGGTCTCCGGGGCGGAGTACTCCGGGTGGGCGTGATCCACGTAGAAGCGCGCGCCGTCCGGCAGCACGCGGTTCATCGCGGCCCGCTCCCAGAACCGCGGATCCGCGGCCTGCGGGGAATCGGCGATCAGCTCCCGGGCCACGTCCTGGCTGGTGAGCACCCGGCTGCGGTGGGTCAGCTGGCTCGGGTGGGCCTGCTCCTCCTCCATCCGCCCGCCGCGGGCATCGCGCAGCGGCGTCTCCCCGGCGTAGTCCCAGCCCGCGTCCCGGGCCGCATCCGGGTAGGAGTCGACGACCAGCGCGGACAGGATGGTCTCGTGGGCGCCGGGGCGCGTCGGGCAGCTGACCCCGAACTCGGTCTCGGAGCCCATGGGCCGGGTGAAGATCACGAGCGCCCCTCCCCCGACGCCGCCGCGGGCCGCTCCAGCCCCTGCAGGGCCACGGAGTGCCCGAGGCTCTTGAGCCAGTCCTCCACATCCGCCCGGGAGGCGGCGTCGCGCTGCTGGGCGAACTCCTCGGCCGCGCTGCGCACCAGGTGCCGGGTGGCCAGCCCCTTCTCCCCGGTCTCCAGGTACTCCTTGATCGCGTGCTTCTTGGCCCGATCCACGACGTTGCGCAGCAGCGCCCCGGAGACGAAATCCCCCCAGTGCGCCGGGATCCGGCGGCCGTCGGCGAGGATCGCGTCCAGGTACCGGTGCCGCTCGTCCCGGGCGAAGATCTCCTCGGCGGTGGTCTCGATCATCGCCGCGACGGCGGCCGCCCGGTCCCCGCCGTGGGCGCGCACCTCCTGCGCGTCCAGGGGCAGCTCGGTGGTCACGTAGAGTCCGAGGATCTGGGCTGAGCCCTCCCGGTCCGGGCGGTCCACCCGCACCTTCACGTCCAGGCGGCCGGGGCGCAGCACGGCCGGATCGATCATGTCCTCCCGGTTGGTGGCCCCGATGACGATGACGTTGTCCAGCGCCTCGACGCCGTCGATCTCGGCGAGCAGCTGCGGGACGATGGTGGTCTCCACGTCCGAGGAGCGCCCGGCCCCTCGGGTGCGGAACAGGGACTCCATCTCGTCGAAGAAGATCACCACGGGGCTGCCGGCGTCGGCCTTGTCCCGGGCGCGGGAGAAGATCGCCCGGATCTGGCGCTCGGTCTCTCCCACGAACTTGTCCAGCAGCTCCGGGCCCTTGACGTTGAGGAAATACCCCCGCACATCGGCCCCGCCGGCGGCGGCCTCCATCCGCTGGGCCAGGGAGCGGGCCACGGCCTTGGCGATCAGGGTCTTGCCGTTGCCGGGCGGGCCGTAGAGCAGGATCCCCTTGGGGGCCTTCAGATGGTGCTCGCGGTACAGCTCGGGATGCAGGAACGGCAACTCGACGGCGTCGCGGATCTGCTCGATCTGCGCGGAGAGCCCCCCGATGTCCGCGAAGGTCGTCTCCGGGGTCTCCTCCAGGACCAGCTCCTCGGCCTCGGTCTTGGGCACGGTGCACAGGGCCAGGCCCGCCGCCGGATCCCAGGCCACCGCGTCGCCGATGCCCAGCGGGACCTCGGCCAGCAGCCCGGATCGACGGGCCACGGCCTGGGTGGACTGTCCGGTGCCCACCACGAGCCGGTCCTCGTCCAGGATCTCCCGGACTGTGGCGATCTCCCCGGAGAGCCGGTAGCCGAGGTTCGCGCAGGCCCCCGCGGACTCGGTGAGCAGCACGACCATCCCGGGGCGCAGCTGCTCCGGGTCCAGCAGGAGGCTGACCGGCACCCGCATCCGGCGCCCGCCCAGCAGCACGTCCAGGCTGGCCTGGGTCAGGATCGCCGGGGTCTCGGCCTCCTGGGTCAGCGCCCCCGCGCGCACCGGCGGGTTCACCCGCAGCACCAGCGCCTCGTTCATCGGGGCCTCGAGCTCCTGGGCCAGGGCCTGGCGCAGCCGGCGGATGTCGTCCTGGGCGGTGCGCAGGGTTCCGGTGAGCCGCTCGTTGCGGGCCATGGCCTCGCGCAGGGCGCGGTCCAGGCTCAGCCGCTGCTGGCGCAGTCCTGCGGCCTCGCGACGCAGCCGCTCGCGCTCTCGGTCGGCGGGGGGATTCTCGGCGGTGGACATGCCTCTCAGCATCTCACCACCGGGCGCACCGGGCCGAATCCGTTGCGCCGGGATGCGGCTAGTCCTCGTCCGCCTCTCCGGCGGCGTGGCGGGCCAGGGAGCGGGCATCGCGGGCGGCCCGACGCAGCTTCCGGTCCGAGACCGCCCGCTCCCCCAGGGCCTGCGGGGTCCAGGCCTCCAGGTCCTCCGCGGTGTAGTCGGTCTTGGAGGCCCGCCGCTTCGGAGCCAGGCGCTGCTCGCCGTCGGCCAGGCGCCGGGCGCTGATGAGGAAGCCGGTGTGCGCGACCATCCGGTGGTCCGGGCGCACCGCCAGCCCCTCCACATGCCAGCCCCGGACCATGGTCTCGAAGGACTCCGGCTCGGTGAAGCGGCCATCGGCGCGCATCGCCTCCGCGGTGCGCGAGAGCTGGGTGACGGTCGCGACGTAGCAGATCAGCACCCCGCCCGGGGCCAGGGCCGTGGCGACGGCGTCCAGGCACTCCCAGGGGGCCAGCATGTCCAACACGGCCCGATCCACGGTCCCGGGCTGCTCGTGCTCCCCGAGGGCCTCGGCGAGGTCCCCGAGAGTCAGCTCCCAGGCCGGGTGGGGCCCGCCGAACATCGTCTCAACGTTGCCTCGGGCGATCTCGGCGAACTCCTCGCGCCGCTCGAAGGAGCGCAGGTGCCCGGCCTCCCCGACCGCGCGCAGCAGCGAGATGCTCAGGGCCCCGGAGCCGACCCCGGCCTCGATGACCCGGGCCCCGGGGAAGATGTCCGCCATGGTGATGATCTGCCCGGCGTCCTTGGGGTAGACCACCGCGGCCCCGCGCGGCATGGACAGCACGAAGTCCTTCAGCAGCGGACGCAGCGCCTGGTACCGGAAGCCCGCGGAGTTCTCCACGACGATGCCCTCGGGCCGCCCGATCAGCTGCTCGTGGTGCAGCACGCCGCGGTGGGTGTGGAACTGCCCATCCTCGACCAGGGTGATGGTGCTCATCCTGCCCCGCTCGTCGGTGAGCTGCACCCGCTCCCCCGGGCGCAGCGGGCCGCGGCGGCGCGCCGCCCCCACCGGCTCGGCGGGGGCAGCCGGGCCCTTCCGCGCCTCGTCCGCAGCGTCGGCCGGGTGCGTGGGATTCTCGGGGCTGGGGGTCATGGGCGGGGCACCTGCTCCTGGTCGGGGTCAGCTCTCCCCGGAGCACGAGCTCCGGGCAGCTGCCAGTATCTCATGCGCCGCGGGAGCGGGAGCCGGCGGCCAGGGCCCCGGTCACGGCCCGGCGCACGTCCTCCTCGGCCAGGATCGCGGGAGCGGGCAGCCCCGTGACCGGCCACCACCCGCCGGGCAGCGCCTGGGCGGTGCGCACCAGCTCCTCCCCCGCCAGGTCGGCGGCGACGGCAGGGCCGAACGGCGCGCGGCGCAGCACCGCCTCGACCGGCGTCGAGACCGCACCCGCCTCGGCCACGCGACCCAGGGCCTGGGCGTCGGCCACGCCCAGGGCCTCGGGACCCGCGGCGACCACCAGGACCGGGGCGGGCGCGCCGTCCGGCGGCACGCCCTCCTGCAGCCGCAGGGCCCGGGAGACGGGGTCCCGGGGATCCAGCACGCGCAGCGGACGGGCCAGGTCCCCCGCGCGCAGCGGGGCGAGCCGGTCGCGGGTGCGCTGGGCCAGCACGGCCCGGCGGGCCCCGTCGAGGAGGAAGACCGCGAGCAGGAACGTGATGACCAGCTCCGTCACCCCCGCCGCCCGTCCGGGCAGGAGCAGGCGCAGCACCAGGGCCGCGGCCACGAGCCCGCCGAGGACCGCCGCGGTGCGCACCCCGGCCCGGCGGGATCCGCTGATCCGCCAGATCAGGGCGGCGACGGCGTGCCCGCCGTCCAGCGGCAGACCGGGCAGGAGATTGAAGGCCCCGACCAGCAGGTTGGCGGTCGTGACCAGCTCCACGACCAGCCGCGGCAGGCCGCCGGGGTCCAGACTCCCCAGCAGGATCGCCCCCAGCAGGGCCAGCACGAGGTTCGCGGCGGGCCCGGCGAGGCTGACCAGGGCGGAGCGCCCGGGGGCCTCCCGCGCGGCGTCGAAGGCCGTGTGCCCGCCCATCAGGGTCAGCCGGATCTCCCGCACCTGCCAGCCGAAGGCCCGGGCGGCCCCGGCGTGGGCGAGCTCGTGGACCAGCACGGACAGGCCCAGCAGCACGGCGAAGGCCAGGGCCGCCAGATAGGCCCGGGCGCCGAGCCACGGCAGGCGCTGGTGCAGGTAGCCGCCGTAGCCGACGACGATCAGCCCGGTCAGCAGGAACCACGAGCCGGAGACCCGCACCACGGGAGTCCGCACCCCGCGTTCGGCTCCCCGCTGCGGTGCCACGGCGCTCAGAGGGCGACGCCGAGGCGGGCGGCGATCAGGTCCCGGACCAGACCGGCCTGGCCCGCGCCCTCGCCGCGCAGGGCCTGATCCGCCCAGGCGTCCACCGCGCGCAGCGCCCCGGGAGCGTCGAGGTCATCGCCGAGCCGCTCCCGCACCTGGCGCAGCAGCCGACGCGCCGGCGACTCGTCGGCTTCGGCCTCGCCCTCCCGAGGGCCGGTCAGTTCGGCCTCGCGGGCCGCCTGCAGAGCCTGGCGCCAGGTGCGCAGGCGCTCGCGGGAGCGCTCCAGCAGCTCGTCGGTCCAGAACCAGTCCTCCCGGTAGTGGTGGGCGAGGATGGCCAGGCGGATGGCCCGCGGGTCCTCCCCGCGCTGGCGCAGGGTGGAGACCAGCACCAGGTTGCCCCGGGACTTGGACATCTTCTCCCCGTCCAGCCCCACCATCCCGGTGTGGGCGTAGCGCAGGGCCATCTCCTGCCCGGTCACGGCGAAGGCGTGCCCGGCGCCCATCTCGTGGTGGGGGAAGCGCAGGTCGGAGCCGCCGCCCTGCACGGTGTAGGGCATGCCCAGGAAGCGGTCGGCGATCACGGTGCACTCGATGTGCCAGCCGGGGCGGCCCCGCCCCAGGGCGGCGCCGTCCCAGGACGGCTCGCCGTCGCGGTGGACCCGCCACAGCAGGGGGTCGAAGGGGTCGCGCTTGCCCGGGCGCTGCGGATCCCCGCCGCGCTCGGCGAACAGCGGGCGCATCTGCTCCTCGGTGTATCCGCTGACCCGCCCGAGGAACCACCGGGCGGGATCGTGCTCGGTGTCCGCGGCGGCGCGCACGTCGAAGTACACGTCCCCGTCCGGCTGGGGGACCCCGTGCTCGTCGGGGCCGCCGGGCACGCGGTAGGCGGTGCCCCGCTGCAGCATCGTCTCGACCCACGGCACGATCCACTCCACGGCTTCGGTCGCGCCGATGTAGTGGGCCGGCGGCAGCACGTTCAGGGCGCGCATGTCCGTGCGGAACAGCTCGGTCTGCTCGGCGGCCAGCTCCCGCCAGTCCACCCCGGTGGCTTCGGCCCGCTCCAGCAGCGGGTCGTCCACGTCGGTGACGTTCTGCACGTAGGTGACTTCCTGCCCGGCGTCGCGCAGGGCGCGGTGCAGGAGGTCGAAGGCCACGTAGGTCGCGGCGTGTCCCATGTGGGTCGCATCGTAGGGGGTGATGCCGCACACGTACAGGCCCGCGGTCGGGGCCTCCGGGAGGGCCTCGGTCCGGGCGAGGCGGGTGTCGTACAGGGTGGGGGCCGGCGCGTGACCGGGCAGCGGGGTCCAGGGGGTCGCGGTCCAGGACTTCATGGCGGGCGCCTTTCGTCGGGTGGGATCCGACGCCGCGGCGTCGGATCCCGGTGCGGATGCGGGGGATGCGGCGGGGATCAGGGCACGAGCACGCCGGTGCCCAGCAGCACGAAGACCAGCGCGCCGAGGCCGATCCGGTACCACACGAACAGCGTGTAGCTGTGGGAGCTGACGTACTTCAGGAACCAGCCGATCATGACGTAGCCGACGCCGAAGGCGACCACGGTGGCCAGCAGGGTCGGGCCCGCCGTGTAGTAGGCGTCGAAGCCGTCGCCGATGGACTTGGCGAATTTGTACAGGCCGGACAGGAACACCGCGGGGATCGCGAGGAGGAAGGAGTAGCGGGCCGCGGCCTGGCGGGTGTACCCCATGAGCAGGCCGGCGGTGATGGTCCCGCCGGAGCGGGAGACCCCCGGGATCAGGGCCAGGGCCTGCGCGAAGCCGTAGAGCACGCCATCGCGCAGGTTCAGGTCGCTCAGGCGCAGCTGCTCCCGGCCGACCCGGTCCGCCAGCCCCAGGAACACGCCGAAGACGACGAGCATGGTCGCCGTGATCCACAGGCTGCGGAACTCGGTGTCGATGTAGTCCTGCAGCAGCAGCCCGAGGATGCCGATGGGCAGGGAGCCCAGGATCACGTACCAGCCCATCCGAGCGTCGGGGTCGGAGCGGGGGACGGTGCCGCGCAGGGATCCGAACCACCGGGTGATGATCCGGACGATGTCGCGCCAGAAGAAGATCAGCACGGCCGTCTCGGTGCCCAGCTGGGTGATCGCGGTGAACGCGGCCCCGGGGTCCGAGTCATGGGGCAGCAGCTGCCCGACGATGCTGATGTGCCCCGAGGAGGAGATCGGGAGGAATTCCGTCAGGCCCTGCACCAGGCCGAGGATGAGTGCTTGTAACCATGCCACGGATGCTGACTCTACCGAAACGGCCCCGCCGCGCAGACACCGTCTGCGCGGCGGGGCCGCAGCATGGCCGCCATCCGCCGGGGCGGGTGGGGCGCAGATCACCCGAGGGGCTCAGTCGAGCTCGCCCTCCGGGTCCTCGTCATCGTCGTCCTCGAGGTCCTCCTCGTCGAAGTCCTCGTCGTCGTCTTCTTCGTCCTCATCATCGTCCTCGACGAAGACCTCCAGGGGCGTCACCTCGTCGTAGGTGACGTAGAGGGCGTCCTCGTAGACCTCGAAGGCGTCGGCGATGCCGAGATAGGCGGCATCCACGGCCGGGTCCTGGTCCCCGCGGCGGGAGGCGACCGCGTTCAGGTGCTCTTCCAGGGCTTCGGTCAGCTGGGTCAGCGCGGTGCGGGGATCTGTCGTCATGGTCTCCAAACTAGCCCCTTTCGGCGGTCAGGGGAACACGGGCACGCTGTGGGCGGACGCGGCGTCGCCGCCGTCCCCGGTGACCCGGAAGCGGACGGCGGCGACGCGGCGTCGGCGAGCAGCCGGATCGGCCTCTCGCTGGGGGTTTCGGCTGTCAGTACCCGAGGCTGGACAGGGACTCGCGCAGGGTCTGCGCGGAGGCCTGCAGCTTCTTGGTCTCGGCCTCGTCCATCGGCACCTCCAGCACGCGCCGGACGCCGCCGAAGCCGACGACGCAGGGCACGGACAGGGCCACCCCGTCGATGCCCTGGTAGCCCTCCAGCACGGTGGACACCGGCAGCACGGCGTCCTGACCCTGCAGCACGGCCTTGGCGATGCGGGCCCCGGACAGGCCGATCGCGTAGTTGGTCGCGCCCTTGCCCTCGATGACCTTGTAGGCCGCGCGCATGACGTCGTGGCCCAGGGTGTCCTTGACCTCGTCGGTGAACAGGGCGGAGCCGTCATCCCCGGTCCACTGGTCCACGGGGACCTGCCCGATCGTGGCGGAGGACCACAGCGGGAACTCCGAGTCCCCGTGCTCGCCGACGATCATGGCGTGCACCGAGTCGCTGGAGACCCCGGCGGCGTTGCCGATCAGCCAGCGCAGCCGGGAGGAGTCCAGCACGGTGCCGGAGGAGAAGACCTGGTGGGCGCCCAGCCCGGAGATCCGCTGGGCGACGACGGTGAGGACGTCGCAGGGGTTGGTCACGAGCATGTAGACGGCGTCCGGGGCCTGCTCCAGCAGCGTCGGCATCATGGACTCGAGGATCTTGACGTTGGTCCCGGCCAGCTCCAGGCGGGTCTGCCCGGGCTTCTGGGGGGCGCCGGCGGTGATGATGATCATGTCGCAGCCCTTAAGCAGCTCCGGGTCTCCCCCGCCGGTGATCCGGACGTTGGAGGCGAACAGCGAGCCGTGGGCGATGTCCAGGGCCTCGGCCTCGGCCTTCTGGGCGGCGATGTCGTAGAGGACGACCTCGCGGGCGACGTTCTGGATCACGGAGGCGTAGGCCATGGCGGAGCCGACGCCGCCCGCTCCGACGATGCCGAGCTTGGTGGACGGACGATCCTGGGTGACGGTCATGGTGTTCCCTTTCCTGCGACGTTCGGCCGCTTTCTTCGTCGACGGGCCGATACCACGCACCATGATGCCACCTGAGTGAGGGTTTCTGTGGGTTTCTGTGGGTTTATGACGTGGATGTTGCCGCGGCACCCCACACGAACCCGCACAGACGCGACCGCACCCCGCCGAGTACGGCGAAGGCCCCGGAACCTGGATCCGTTCCGGGGCCTTGTGATGACTCGCGTGCGCGAGGGGGGACTTGAACCCCCACCCTCTAATACGAGGACTAGCACCTCAAGCTAGCGCGTCTGCCTATTCCGCCACCCGCGCGAGTGCCGTCTGACGTCCCCTGGGGGCGCCGGACAACGAGTAGAAACTTACCTGCTGGCTCGACGCTGTGCAACTTCCGCATCGCCAGCCCCGCCCCCCCCCCGCGGAGCCGCGGGGCGGGGGCGGGGGCCGCCTCAGGACGGACGGCCGAAGGAGACCTCGAAGTGCTGCCGGGCCCCGCGCCCGATGCCGCGCACGGCCGTCTGCCCGTCGGGCTCGGGATCGCATACCTTCCACAGGTCCACGGCGGCCGGCAGGAAGACCGGGGATCCGAAGGCCACCCGCCAGGTCCCGGCCGCGCCGGGATCGGAGACCAGCAGCCCCAGGGCCCGCGAGGCGCAGTACATCCCGTGGGCCAGGGAGGACTTCATCCCGAAGGCCTTGGCGCTCACCGCGCTGAGGTGGATCGGGTTGGCGTCGCCGCTCACCGCGGCGTAGCGGCGCCCGATGTCGCCCGGCAGGCGCCAGCGCCCGATCAGCCGGGCCCCCTCCCGCGGATCCGGCCGGTCGGTCTTCGCCGTCGGGGCGCCGTCGTCGCCTGCGGCCGTCTTGGACAGGTACAGGGATTCGTCCGAGAAGACCAGCCGTCCGGACTCGTCCCAGATCTCGGCGAGCACGGTGACGGTGATGCCGCGCCGGTGACGCCCGAACTCCCGGATCCGGGAGCGGACCGTGAGCTGCTCGTCGGCGCCCACCGGGTGGTGCACCGTCGCGGTGTTCTCCAGGTGGATCAGGCCGAGCACCGGCAGCGGGAAGGCCTTGGCGGTGAGCACCCGCATGGAGACGGGGAAGGTCAGCGTGTGCAGGAATCCCGCGTGCACGTGCTCGGCCTGTGCGGCCCCCACGCAGCGGGCGAAGGCCGCCGCCCGCTCGGCGTCGGCCTGCACCCGCTGGCGCACGGGGGTGATCGCCTGGGGGTCGGGCAGGGCGTCCGGGCGGGTGCGGCCCCGCCCGGGCAGGCGCGAGCGCAGGGCGCCCGAGGCCTCGTGGCGCACGACCGAGCCCAGGGTTCCCAGGGGTCCGGCGGGCCCGGCCGAGCCGGTGGATCGGGAGGAGGAGAAGGGCGTGGGCAGGGAGATCCTGGGCATCGCGCGGATCATGCCCCCACCATGGACTGCCCGCACACGCGCAGGGTCTGTCCGTTGACCCCCGCCGCGGCGTCGGAGGCGAGGAAGGCCACGGCCTGGGCCACGTCCTCCGGGCGCCCGCCCTGGGACAGGGAGTTCAGGCGGCGGGCGACCTCGCGGGTCACGGTCGGCATGGCCCGGGTCATCTCCGTCTCGATGAATCCGGGGGCCACCGCGTTGATGGTCCCTCCGGTCTCGGCGAGGTCTTCGGCTTCGGCCGCGACCATGCCGATGATCCCGGCTTTGGAGGCGGCGTAGTTGGTCTGGCCCTTGTTCCCCGCGATGCCGCTGGTGGAGGCCAGGCACACGATGCGCGGGTGCTGCCCGAGCGCCCCGGATTCCAGCAGCTGGCGGTTCATCCGCAGCTGGGAGGAGAGGTTCACGGCCAGCACGGAGCCCCAGCGGGCGGCGTCCATGTTGGCCAGCATCTTGTCGCGGGTGATGCCGGCGTTGTGGATCACGACGTCGAGGGTCCCGAAGGCGCGCTGAGCGGTCTCGGCGATGCGTCGGCCGGCGTCCTCGGCGGTGATGTCCAGCTGCAGGGCCTGGCCGGAGACCTCGTTGGCCACCTTCGTCAGGGCCTCCCCGGCCGCTGGCACGTCCACGAGCAGCAGGCGGGCGCCGTCGGCGTGCAGGCGGCGCACGATGGCCGCGCCGATGCCGCGGGCGGCGCCGGTGACGACGGCGACCTTGCCTTCCAGCGGGCGCTCGGGGTCCGGGGCGCCCGGGCCATCGGCGGCGGCGACCACCAGCGGCTGACCGGAGACGTAGGCGGAGCGGGCCGAGAGCAGGAAGCGCAGCGGGCCCTCCAGCGCCGGGGCGTCGAGGCCGAAGTCCCCGTCCAGCAGCAGCGCATTGCAGGTGGCGCCGCGGCGGGACTCGTGGGCGAGGGAGCGCATGAAGCCGACGACGCCGGCCTGGGCGGCGACCAGCTCGGGGTCGTCCTCGGTGCTGCCGGTGCGTCCCAGCACCACGATGCGCCCGGAGGAGCCCAGGCTGCGCAGCGCCGCACCGACGCCCAGGGCGATCTCCTGCAGCTGGCCGGGGTCGGTCGCGGCCGTGAAGTCGGCGATGATCGCGCCGTAGGTGGTGCCGGGGCTGGGGTGCCGGTGCACCTCGAGGTCCCAGGCCAGCAGCCGTCGGGCCAGCGGATCCGCCGCGGGGCCGCCGACGACCAGAACGCGGGGGTCGGCCAGCAGCGGCGCGACGGGTTCGTCGCGGCGCAGGGTGGTGGGTCGGGGCAGGCCGAGGGCTTCGGCCAGCTTCTTGCCGATCGGGGAGTTGACCAGCTGGGTGTAGGAGTCCTTCATGGTCTCTCGTCGCCTCCTGGGGCGTGGGTGGTGCGGCCCTGACGGGGGCCGCGGACGATGGGCGGGGCCGGGGATGATGGGAACCGGGCCCGGCGCCGGGAGGGGCGCCGGGCCGGCCCCCGGGGTGCGGATCAGGCGGATTCGAGGATCATGGCCACGCCGAGGCCGCCGGCGGCGCACACGGAGACCAGGCCGCGCTGGGGCTTGCCGGTCTGCTCGGCGCTCTCGTGCAGCTGCTTGGCCAGGGAGGCGATGATGCGTCCGCCGGTGGCCGCGAAGGGGTGCCCGGCGGCCAGGGAGGAGCCGTTGACGTTGAGCTTGGCGCGGTCGATCGCGCCGAGGGCTCCGTCCCGGCCCAGGCGGGTGCGGCAGAACTCGTCGTCCTCCCAGGCGGCCAGGGCGGAGAGCACGGTCCCGGCGAAGGCCTCGTGGATCTCGTAGAAGTCGAAGTCCTGCAGGCTCAGGCCCTGCCGCTCCAGCAGCTGGGGCACGCCGTAGACGGGGGCCATCAGCAGGCCCTCCGCGCCGGAGACGAAGTCCACGGCGGCGGCCTGCGTGTCCACGACCTTCGCCAGCGGGGCCAGCCCGTGGGCCTCGGCCCACTCCCGGCTGCCCAGCAGCACCGCGGAGGCGCCGTCGGTCAGCGGGGTGGAGTTGCCGGCGGTCATGGTGGCCTCCTCCGGCAGGGAGCGGCCGAAGACGGGCTTGAGCTTGGCCAGGGCCTCCATCGAGGAGTCCGGGCGCAGGTTGTTGTCCCGGGCCAGACCGTGGAAGCCGGTGAGCAGATCGTCGAAGAAGCCGCGGTCGTAGGCGGCGGCGAGGTTGCGGTGGCTGTTCATGGCCAGCTCGTCCTGGGCCTCGCGGGTGATGCCCCAGCCGGCGGTGGTGATGGCCTGGTGCTCCCCCATGGACAGGCCGGTGCGCGGCTCGCCGGTCCCGGGAGCCTCGGGCTTGATGTCGGCGGGGCGCAGGGCGGCGACGGCGGCCAGGCGCTGCTTGACGGTCTTGGCCCGTCCCAGGGCCAGCAGGGCGCGGCGCAGCTTCTCGGATACGGCGATCGGGGCGTCCGAGGCGGTGTCCACGCCGCCGGCGATGCCGGAGTCCAGCTGGCCCAGCCGGATCTTGTTGGTCAGGTTCCACACGGTCTCCACCCCGGTGGCGCAGGCCATCTGGACGTCGAAGGCGGGGGTCGCGGGATCCAGCGCGGAGCCGAGCACGGCCTCGCGGGTGAGGTTGAAGTCGCGGGCGTGCTTCAGGACGGCGCCGGCGGCCACCTCCCCGACCCGCTCCCCGGCCAGCCCGCAGCGGGCGACCAGCCCGTCGATGGCGGCGGTGAGCATCTCCTGGTTGGGCACGTCGGCGTAGGCGCCGTGGGAGCGGGCGAAGGGGATGCGGTTGCCGCCGAGGACGAAAGCTTCTGCTGCTGACAAGGGATCCTCCGGATCGTCGGGGCGTGCGGGTGGGTCCCGCGCGCCGGCAGATGTGACTGGACTGACACAGGACAGAGTACCTGATACTCTGCGTATCGTGAACACCGCAGCCCACCGCCCCGCAGGTCACGGCCCCTACCGCACCCGCGACGGCCGCAGCACCCGCTGGGAGGCGCACCGGGTCGCCCGCCGCGAGGAGCTGCTGGGCAAGGCCCGACGAGCCATCCACGAGATCGGCGCCGAGGCCTCCATGGAGGAGATCGCGCAGTACGCCGGGACCTCCAAGTCCGTCTTCTACCGGTACTTCCGGGACAAGAACGGGCTGGGCCAGGCCCTCGGCGAATCCCTGCTGGCGCACCTGGAGGCCCGCATCGCCGAAGCGGTCCGGCGCGATCCGCAGGACAGCGCCCCGCCGCGCGCCGTCGTCGCCCGGATGATCGAGGTCTACCTGGTCCTCGTGCAGCGCTCCCCCGCACTGCACGCCTTCGTCACCTCCCAGGCGGGCCTGGGCTGGTCCCGACCCTCCGAGGCCCAGCGACCGACCGCGAGCCTGGGGCTGTTCGCCGACCACGTCTCGCGGCTGCTGCTGGAGGCGCTGGGCCCGGTCCCCGATCAGGCCCTCGCCGCCCGGCTGCCCGACCCCGACCAGGCCGCTCACCTGCTGCACTACTGGGCCCGCTCCGTCGTCGGCCTGGTGCACGCCGCGGCCGAGCAGTGGGCCGGAGAGGTGGCCGCAGGCACCGCCCCCGACCGCGACCTGCTGGTCCGGCAGCTGAGCGCCTGGGTGCTGTCCCCGATGCCCGCACCCACCGGCTGATCCCCCCCCAACTCCCCTCCGCATCCAGCGGAATCCGACCCCGTCTGACACGAAGGAGTACCGCAGACATGACCCTCACCGAGCACCCCCGCACCGCACCCGAGCCGACCCCCGCCGACGATGCCGCCACCAACCGCGAGGTCCCCGAGCGCCGTCGTTCTCCCCGCCCGGACCACGCCCGCACCCTGGACACCGACGCCCTCTACGCGCAGCTGATGGGCCGCTGGCGGGCGGAGCGGGAGGACACCCGGAAGCTGATCAAGGACCCGGCGCTGTGGAAGCAGCCCGAGCTGACCTACCACGATCAGCGCCAGCGCGTCTTCGAGCAGCTGGGCATCCTCGTGCAGAACCAGTCCGTGCACCGGGCCTACCCCGCCTACGTCGGCGGCGGAGAGAACCCCGGCGGCAACATCGCCGGCTTCGAGGAGCTGGTCGCGGCCGACCCGTCCCTGCAGATCAAGGCCGGCGTGCAGTGGGGCCTGTTCGGCGCCGCCGTGCACCAGCTGGGCACCGAGGAGCACCACCGCAAGTGGCTGCCGGGGATCATGTCCCTGGAGATTCCCGGGGCCTTCGCGATGACCGAGATCGGGCACGGCTCGGATGTGGCCGCGATCGGCACGACCGCCACCTACGATCCGGACACGCAGGAGTTCGTGATCAACACCCCGTTCAAGGCCGCCTGGAAGGAGTACCTGGGCAACGCCGCGGTGCACGGTCAGGCCGCCACGGTCTTCGCGCAGTTGATCACCCGGGGCGTGAACCACGGGGTGCACTGCTTCTTCGTGCCGATCCGCGATGCGCAGCTGAACCTGCTGCCCGGGGTGCAGTCCGCCGACGACGGCATGAAGGGCGGCCTGAACGGCATCGACAACGGCCAGCTGGCCTTCGACCACGTGCGCATCCCCCGGGAGAACCTGCTCAACCGCTACGGCGACGTCGCCGAGGACGGCACCTACACCTCCCCCATCGAATCCCCCGGCCGCCGGTTCTTCACGATGCTGGGCACCCTCGTGCAGGGCCGGGTCTCCCTGGACGGGGCCTCGACCAAGGCGGCCCAGGTGGGACTGTCCATCGCGCTGACCTACGCCTACCAGCGCCGCCAGTTCGACGACGGCGCCGGGGAGGAGGCGACCCTGATGAGCCACCAGCTGCATCGGCGTCGGCTGCTGCCGCTGCTGGCCCAGACCTACGCCGCCTCCTTCGCCCATCACGACCTGCTGGAGGCCTTCCACGACGTGTTCAGCGGGGACAACGACACCCCGGAGTCCCGGGCCGAGCTGGAGACCCTCGCGGCGGGGCTGAAGCCGATCTCCACCTGGCACGCGCTGAACACCCTGCAGACCTGCCGCGAGGCCTGCGGCGGATCCGGATTCATCACCAAGAACCGCTTCACCGGGCTGTACCAGGATCTGGACGTGTACGCGACCTTCGAGGGGGACAACCACATCCTGCTGCAGCTGGTCGGCAAGCGGCTGCTCGGGGACTACTCCAAGGAGTTCGCCGGCGCCGACTTCGGCTCGATCACCAAGTACGTCTCCTCCCGCGCCGAGGACCTCGCCCTGAACCGCTCCGGTCTGCGCCGGGTGGCCCAGGCGGTCCAGGACACCGCCGACGCCCGGAAGTCCGCGAACGCGCTGAAGGATCCGGTGGCCCAGGCGCAGCTGATGCGGGCCCGGGTGGACAACCTGATCGGCCGGATCGCCGATGAGCTGCGCCCGGCCCGGAAGATGTCCAAGGCCGACGCCGCCGAGGTGTTCAACTCCCAGCAGGTGCGTCTGATCGAGGCCGCCCGCTCGCACGCCGAGCTGCTGCAGTGGGAGGCGCTGCACCGGGCGGTGCAGGAGGCCGAGGGCGTCAACGCCGAGGTGCTGACCTGGCTGCGGGACCTGTTCGGGATGACCCTGATCGAGAAGAACCTGGGCTGGTACCTCTCCCACGGCCTGCTCTCCACCCAGCGGGCCCGCACCGTGGAGTCCTACATCCTGCGCCTGATCGACCGGATCGAGCCCTACACCCTGGATCTGGTGGCCGCCTTCGGCTACGAGCAGGAGCACCTGCGCGCGGAGATCTCCTCCGGGATCGAGGCCGAGCGCCAGGAGGAGGCCCGCGCCTACTACCGCGATCTGCGGGCCAGCTCCGAGGCTCCGGTGGAGGAGAAGACGCTGCGGGCCCGTCAGGCCGGCGCCGGGAAGACCGCCCGACGCCGCTGAGCCACCCCCCCCGCCGAGTCGCGCTCGCCGATGCGCCGCACCCGGGTCCCTCCCCCCCCCACGGGACCCGGGTGCGGCCATGCCGACATGGTGCATCTCACGTGTGTTTTGATGAAGGGGTGCGAAACGACAACCTGACGGCTGAGGAAGCCCGCGACCGCTCGGCGCTGCTGCGCGTCGACAGCTATGACGTCCATGTGGACCTGACCCACGCCGTGGACCCCGAGCGCCTGGCCTACCCGGTGCGCGCGGCGGTCCGCTTCGAGGTGCTCGCCGAGGATCCGGCGGCTCAGACCACGTTCATCGAGTATCTGCACCATTCGGTCGAGGCGATCACCCTCAACGGCCGCCGCCTGGACCCCCGGACCGCGGTGGTCGGCTCGCGGATCACCCTGACGGGTCTGGAGCGCAGCAACGAGCTCGTCGTGCACGGCTTCTCCCTGTACTCCCGCTCCGGGGAGGGCCTGCACCGCTTCCTGGACCCGGAGGACGGGCGCACCTATCTGTACACCCAGTACGAGCCGGCCGACTGCCGCCGGGTCTTCCCGACCTTCGAGCAGCCGGACCTGAAGGCCTCCTTCCGCTTCGCCGTGACCGCCCCCAGGGACTGGGTCGTCGCCTCCAACACCCCGGTGGAGCGGGAGGAGCAGGATCCGGTGGATGAGAGCGTGAGCAAGCGGATCTTCGCCCCGACGCAGCGGATCTCCACCTACATCACGACGCTGCTGGCCGGGCAGTACCACGCGGTCAGCTCGATGTACCAGCCCAGCGCGGAGACCGCGGTGGACGGCGTCGAGCCGAAGCCGATGACCCTGTACTGCCGGCAGGCGCTGGCCGCGCATCTGCCGGCTCGGGAGCTGTTCGAGCTGGTCGGGGCCGGTCTGGACTTCTTCCAGGACCTGTTCGACCTGGCCTACCCCTTCCCGCAGTACGACCAGGCCTTCGTCCCGGAGTACAACCTGGGCGCGATGGAGAATCCGGGGCTGGTGACCTTCACCGAGAACTACCTGCACCCGGGCGGGGCCACCGAGGCCCAGCGCGAGGCGCGGGCCAACGTCATCATGCACGAGATGTCGCACATGTGGTTCGGGGACCTGGTCACCATGAGCTGGTGGTCCGGCCTGTGGCTGAAGGAGTCCTTCGCGGAGTTCATGGGCGCCCTGGGGGCTGAGCGCGCCGGCGGCTTCGACCAGGCCTGGGTCAGCTTCGCCCACGGACGCAAGGCCTGGGCCTATCGCCAGGACGCCTACTCCACGACCCACCCGATCGTCGCGGACATCCCCGATGTGGAGGCGGCCAAGCAGAACTTCGACGGCATCACCTACGCCAAGGGCGCCTCGGTGCTCAAGCAGCTGGTGGCCCACGTGGGCTTCGAGCGGTTCATCGGTGCCGCCCGGGTCTACTTCCGCCGCCACGCCTGGGGGACCGCGCGCCTGGAGGATTTCCTGGCGGCCCTGGAGGAGTCCTGCGGGCGGGACCTCGCGGCCTGGGCGCGGCAGTGGCTGCAGACCTCCGGGGTCTCGGTGCTGCGCCAGGACGGCTCCCGCCTCATCCAGGAGCTGCCCGAGGGCGTCTCCCCCGAGCTCGGCCGGGCCCACACGCTGCACGCGGGCGTCTTCGACGAGATCGACGGCACCCTGCGCCTGCGCGAGGACCGGGCCCTGGAGGTGCCCGCGGGCCCCGAGGGCCTGGACCTGGAGCTTCCGGGCGCCCTCGCCGCCGCGGATCCGCGGGGTCTGCTGCTGCTGAACCGGGAGGACCTGACCTACGCCGTCACCCGGGTGGCCCCGGACCAGCTGGACACCTCGCTGCGAGCCGGACACACCCTGGAGGCCCCGCTGGATCGGGCCGTGCTCGGCTCCGCCCTGTGGACCATGGTCCGCGACGCGCAGCTGACCCCGTCCTCCTACCTCGGCTACGCTCTGGCCGGGGTGCGCGCGGAGAACAGCGCGACCCTGTTGGAGACGACGGCCCGGCACGTGCACGAGGCCATCGAGGAGCTCTGCGCCCCCGCCCAGCGCCCGCAGCTGCGTTCCCGGGCCGCCGAGGCTTTCCTCATCGCCCTGGAGGCAGCGGCCCCCGAATCCGACGCGCAGCGCATCCTGCTGCGCCACGTCCTGATCCTGGCCCGCACCACCGAGGAGGCGCTGCCGGTGGCCGAGCAGGTGCACGCCGCCTGGTCTGAGGATCCTGGTGCGGCCCGCTGGGGCGGGCTGGAGCTGACCGACGAGTTGGCCTGGAGCGCCCGGCTCGCCCTGGCCGTGTCCGGTCGTCTCACAGCGGAGGACCTGGACGTCGCCCTGGATGCCCGGCGCAACCGGCACGCCGAGGTGGGCTGGAACCGGGCCAGGGCAGCGGTGCCGGATGCCGCGGCCAAGCAGTGGGCGTGGGCGCGGATCTTCTCCGGGCGTCTGTCCAATGACGAGCTCTCCGCCGCGGCCGCAGGCATCGCCGACGGTCCGGCGCGGCTGCGCGCGGCCTACGCCGATCGCTACTTCGCCGCGCTGGAGTCGGTGTGGGCCGAGCACTCCATCGGCATGGCCTCCCGGATCGTGGGAGGGCTGTTCCCGGACCTCGACGCCGTCGAGGACTCCCCGCAGCGAGCCGGGGCCTGGCTCGAGGAACATGAGCAGGCCCCCCGGGCGCTGCGTCGGCTGGTCATCGAGCACCGGGAGGACGCGCTGCGGGTGCGCCGGGTGCGCGCAGCCTGCGCCGGGGTGTGAGATTCTGGAGGGGCCGCCGCGCGCTGGTCCCCTCCACGTGCGGCATCCAACGGGCATGAAGGAGAACTGGCGTGACGCAGTACGCACTCAATGATCGCGGATCCCTGGAAGTGATCACGGACGACTACTACGACACCGAGATCCTCCGGCTCATGGACAATCTGCGCTTCGACCGGGAGCAGCACCACGACGGGCTGGCCCACCTGGTCCCGGAACCGGACAATCCGCACGCCCCCGGCTCCATCGCGGTGTGGGTGGACGGGCTGAAGATCGCGCGGATGTCCGCCGAGGACTCCCGCCGCTACCTGCCCGCGATCGCCCGCGTCGTGGTCTCCGGGCACGACCCCGTGGTCCCGGTGCGGGTGTGGGCCACGATGCGCGGGAAGGCGGGCCAGGTGCGCCTGGAATCCCGGGCGGTGCTGTCCATCGCCCGGCCGGATCAGCTGTTCCCCCTCAACGCCTGCCCGTCCCGGGCGGCCCTGCTGCCCCAGGGCCCCACCCTGAAGGTGCTGGACGAGAAGGACCACGCCGAGTACCTGCACTCGATCCTCCCGGTCTCCGGGGAAGGCCGGGTGATCCTGACCCTGGAGGCGGATCGGCACCGGCAACCCGACGGCACCGAGACGGACTCCGTGGACGTGCTGCACGACCGGCGGGTGGTCGGGCGCCTGTCCACGCAGATGTCCGAGCAGCTGGCCCCGGTGGTGCGCTACGCCTTCGAGCGGGACAAGCTCACCGCGGCCTGGGGCACGATCCGCGGCAACGCCTTCGAGCTGTCGCTGTCGGTGCAGACCGCTCGCGCCGAGGACCTGACACCTGCCTGGTTCGAGCAGCTGCCCCACGGCCTGCCCCCGCTGGTCCCGGAGCAGGAGCACTACGATCTGGAGGACGCCTACCGGCCCAGCCACGCCGAGAAGCACCCGGAATCCCGTCGCCCCGCCGCTCCCGCGCCCGAGGACCCGGCCCCGTCCTCCCAGCGCGCCCCGCGGCGGGAGGCGCAGCGTCGCCCCGCCCGACGGCGCGCGGGCAGCGCCTCCGCCCCGCGGGCCTCCCGCGCGCCGCGCGCCCAGCGGGGCCCGAATCAGCGGATCGGCTGGCTCATCGGGGTGCTGGGGGCGCTGGTGCTGCTGGCCGGGGTGGTCCTGCTGTTCGTCCGCCCGGTCCTGGGCATCCTGGGACTGCTGCTGGGCGGCTCCCTGGCCTTCTGCGGGCTGTACCTGGCCCGCCTGGACGTCGCCGAGCAGCCGGTGCCCATCCGGCATCCGGCCCTGGACCAGGACCCAGCCCCGATCGAGGAGACGGCTCCCGCCCCGACGGCGTCGGCCCCGCAGACCCAGGATCCCGCTCCGGACGCCTCGGCGGATGCTCCGGCGGCGGACTCCCCCGGCGAGGGCTATGACTGGGCCCCGCAGCGCGCCTCCCGTCGTGCGACCCGGGAGACCGAGGGCGCCTGATGCTGGAGCGCGCCCGCACCCGCACCGACCGCTTCCTGCAGATCGGCGAAGTCCTGATCAAGCACGGCCTGGGGTCTCTGCTGGGCGGGGTGCTCTCCGCCCCGTGGGCCGCTCCCCTGCGGAAGGTGCGGCAGCTGGATCCGCAGCATCGGCACACCCAGGCCGAGCATCTGCGCCTGGCGCTGGAGGAGCTGGGCCCCACCTTCGTCAAGCTCGGCCAGCTCGCCTCCACCCGGCAGGATCTGCTGCCGGAGGATTACACGCGGGAGCTGGCCCGGCTGCAGGACTCCTCCCCGCCGGTCTCCTTCCAGCGTCTGATCGGGCAGTTCGACGGGCAACCGGAGGAGCAGCTGCTGGCCTCCTTCGAGAGCATCGATCCGCAGCCGCTGGCCACCGGCTCCATCGGCCAGGTCCACGCCGCCGTGCTGGACGGGCGCGACGTCGTCGTGAAGATCCGGCGCCCAGGGGTGCTCGCGGGCGTGCACCAGGACCTGGACATCCTCGCCGAGCTGTCCAAGATGCTCTCCCGCTATGTCGGGATCGCCCGCGGCTACGACGTCGTGGAGCTGACCCGGCAGTTCGCTCAGCGCATCGAGGAGGAGCTGGACTACACGATCGAAGGCGAGCACTGCGATCGCTTCGCGGAGTTCTTCGCCGAGGACCCCTGGATCCGCATCCCCCGCATCCACTGGGAGGCAAGCAGCTGCGCGCTGCTCACCCAGGATCGGGTGCGGGGACTGAAGATCAGCGACATCCCCGCGCTGGATGCCGCCGGGGTGGACCGGCACCTGCTCGCGGTCACGGCCACGCAGGCCCTGTGCCGCATGGTCTTCCAGCTGGGCCTGTTCCACGCCGACCCGCACCCCGGCAATCTGTTCGTGCAGCCGGACGGGTCGATCACCGTCATCGACTTCGGGATGGTCGGGGAGCTCTCGGAGCGGTTCCGGGATCGCCTGGTCCCGCTGCTGGTCGGGATCACCACGGGCAATGCGCGCCAGGCCGCGCGGGCGACGGTGCGCCTGACGGCCCGCCCCGAGCAGGAGGTCCGGGCCGCGGACCTGGAACCGGACATGCAGCGGATCATCTCCGGGTACACCGGGCGCAGCCTGCAGGAGCTGAACCTGGCCCAGCTGCTCACGGATGTGCTGCGGATGCTGCATCGACACCACCTGGTCCTGCCCCCGGAGGCGGCGATGCTGGTGAAGATGATCGCCACCGCCGAGGCGCTGGGCACCACCCTGGACCGGGCTTCGACATCGTGGCCGTCCTGACGCCCTATGCGCAGCAGTACGTCCGCTCCCGGCTCAGCCCGGAGATGCTCCTGCGCCGGGCCCGGGAGGCCGCCAAGGAGGCCTTCTCGTTGGGCATGGACGCCCCGGAGTCCGTGCGCCGGGTCCTGGGGGTGCTGGAGAGCGGCGGCTTCGACGTGCACCTGCGCGCCGATGAGCTGGAGGAGCTCATGGGCAAGGTCGAGAAGCTGGGCACCCGGGTCGTGGCCGGAGCCGTGCTGGCGGCGGTGATCAACGGGTCTGCGCACATCGTCGCCTCGGACCCGGGCCGGTTCAAGTCCTGGTATCCGGCGCTGGTCGGGGCGGGGGCCGGCTCCGCCGGGATGATCGGCGGGTACCTGGCCTGGTCCCTGCGCCCGCGCCGACGCCGCTGATCCCCCGCCCCCCCCGGCCCCGCCCCGGTGCGGACTCAGTCCGTCGGGATGGTCTTGACGTAGTCGGCCATGGTCCCGTTCTCCAGGGCCTGGGAGAGCCGGTGGATCGCGTCCTCATCCGGGATGACGATGGACTGCCCGTCCTCGGACCACCCGGTGCCTGAGTTGGGCAGGGTGAACATGGTCATGTTCCGCAGCCCGCTGGGTCCGGCCTTCATGCCCATCGCGACGATCTCGCGGGCCGTGAGGTCCTCGTCCACGGAGACGTACGGGGAGAACTTCTCCACGGCGTCGCTGAGCTTGGTGGGGCTGGAGAGGGTCTCGGGGCTGAGGATCTTCTTCAGGAGTCCGCGCAGGTAGATCCGCTGGTCGCGCACCCGCTGGTAGTCCCCGTCCTGGAAGCTGTACCGGTCGCGCACGAAAGCCAGCGCCTCGTCCCCGTCGAGGGTCTGCTCGCCCTTGCGGAACTCGTGGCCGTCGGCGGTGAAGTCCATGGGCACATCCACCGGCACCCCGCCGACGGCGTTCGTCAGGTCGCGGAAGCCCTGGAAGTCGATCTCTGCGACGTGGTCGATGCGCGTGCCCAGGAGCTGCTCGATCGTCCGCACCTCCAGGGGTATCCCGCCGTAGTTCAGCCCGGCGTTGATCTTGGCTTTGCCGTGACCGGGGATGTCCACCCAGGTGTCGCGCATGATGGACACCACGTAGGCGGCGCCGCCGTCGGAGGGGATGTGCACGAGCATGATCGCGTCCGAGCGCTGACCGCTCACGACCTTCTCGTCCGCCTCTCCTTTGCGGGAGTCGCTGCCCAGGAGCAGGACGTTGTAGGAGCCATCCTCCTTGGGCCGGCCGGCGTCATCCGAGGGCAGCGCCTGGGAGAGCTTGGGCGAGTCGGCGTCGAAGTCGTGGCCGAGCTTGTACAGGAAGCCGCCGACGATCAGCACCGGGATCAGCAGCAGCACCAGCAGAACACCGAGCAGGGTCAGCACCTTGCGCCGGCGCGACCAGGGCCTGCGGCGCGATGGGGTCTCGGGAAGGGCGGATTCCGGGGTGGTGGACATGGGTGCTCCGGTGGCTCGGGCTTGGCGGGGATCGGGTCGATCCCACTGTAGCGGCTCGGGGTTCACCCCGAGATCACCGGCACGGGCCCACCCGGTCGACCGCAGACGCCTCGGGCCGGGGCGCGCTCACCGATCCGGTGAGCACGCCCCGGCCCGAGCCGGTGGTGGCAGTCGCCGCCTACTTGGCGGACTTGCCGAAGTTCTTGAACCGGGCGTTGAAGCGCTCGACGCGCCCGGCGGAGTCCATGATCCGCTGCTTGCCGGTGTAGAAGGGGTGGGACTCGGAGGAGATCTCGACCTCGACGAGAGGGTACTCGTTGCCGTCTTCCCAGGTGTCGGTCTTGGAGCTGGTGACGGTCGAACGCGTCAGGAAGGACTTGCCGGAGGCGAGGTCGCGGAAGATGACCTCGTGGTAATCCGGGTGGATATCGGTCTGCATGGTGTCTACCTCTCGCGGACTGGATTTTGCCAGGCCTGGGGACGCGGTGTCCCGCCCGGTCATCCGGGCGGGCGCCGTCGGAGTCGACGGCGACTCCCCAGGCTACCACGCGACGGCCCCCGCGGTCAGGGGCGCGCGCCGTCTTCCTCGGCGGACTCCCGCGGGCGGGTCTCCCAGAAGGCGACGGCCGAGGCCGCGGCCACGTTGAGGGAGTCCACGGCGTGGCTCATGGGGATGATCACGCGCGCATCCACCGCCGCCAGGGTCTCCGAGCGCAGGCCGTGACCCTCGGTGCCCAGCACCAGGGCGAGTCGCTGCGGGGCGGTGTGCCCGAGCCGGTCCAGGGTCACCGCGTCGTCGCTGAGGGCCAGGGCGGCCGTGGTGAATCCGCGCTCGCGCAGCAGGGACAGGTCCGCGGGCCAGGAGTCCAGCCGGGCCCAGGGGACCTGGAAGACGGTGCCCATCGAGACGCGGATGGAGCGTCGGTACAGGGGGTCGGCGCAGCGCGGGGTGATCAGCACGGCGTCCACGTCCAGGGCGGCGGCGCTGCGGAAGATCCCCCCGACGTTGGTGTGATCCACCACGTCCTCCAGGATCGCGACCCGCCGGGCGCCGTCGAGCACCCGCTCGACCGGGACGGGGGCGGGGCGGCGCATCACCGCGAGGGCGCCGCGGTGCAGGTGGAAGCCGGTCAGACCCTCCAGCACGGCGTCCTCCGCGACGTACGCGGGGGTCTGCGGATGACTGCGCAGCACGTCCGCCAGGTCCTCGGCCCATTTGTCCGACATGAGGAAGGAGAGCGGCTCGTGCCCGGCCGCCAGGGCGCGGCGGACCACCTTGGAGGATTCCGCGAGGTAGACGCCCCACTCGGCTTCCCGGGAGGTGCGCAGGCGCACGTCCGTCAGCCCCCGGTAGAAGCGCAGGTCTCGCAGCACCGGGTCCGCGGCTCGCCCGTCGGCGGCCTCCACCTGCTCGGCGTCGATCCGACGCACCGAGGGGATCGCATCGACCAGCGCCCGCCGGGCAGCCAGCTGGGCGGGGCCGTTCTGCGGGGTGCTCACGGGCGCGCGGCGAAGGCCGTGTGCCGCCCGTCGACGGTGCGCAGCCGCAGCGGGGTCTGGTAGGCGCGGGAGAAGCTGCGGTCCGTGAGGACCTCCTCCAACGGGCCCTGGGCGATGACCCGCCCGTGGCTGAGCAGCAGCAGGTGGGTGATTCCCTGCGGCAGCTCCTCGAGGTGGTGGGTCACCAGGACGCTCGCGGGCGCGTCCGGGTCGGCATTGAGCGCGGACAGACGCTGCACGAGGTCCTCGCGCCCGCCGATGTCCATGCCCGCGGCGGGCTCATCGAGGATCAGCAGCTCGGGATCCGTCATCAGGGCGCGGGCGATCAGGGTGCGCTTGCGCTCCCCGTCGGACAGCGTGCCGAAGGTCCGCTCGGCCAGGCGGGAGATGCCCCAGTCCACCAGCAGCTGCTCGGCGCGGTCGTGGTCGTCGGCGTCGTAGGATTCCCGCCAGCGCCCGGTCACCCCGTAGGCGGCGGTGACGACGACGTCGCGCACCGTCTCCCCCGCCGGGATCTGGGCGGCCACGGCGGCGGAAGTCAGCCCGATGCGCGGGCGCAGCTCGAAGACATCCACGGCCCCGAGGATCTCATCGAGGATGTCCACCGAGCCGCGCGTGGGATGCAGCCGTGCCGAGGCGACGTTCATCAGCGTGGACTTCCCGGCCCCGTTGGGGCCCATCACGGCCCAGCGCTGCCCGGCCTCCACCCGCCAGGTCACTCCGTCCAGGAGGGCGCGGCCGCCGCGCACGACCGAGACGTCGACCAGATCCAGTACAGTGCTCATGCCTCGACCCTAAGCCACGGCGCGCGCACCGACCCAACCCGGTCCGCGGTTCGGGTCGGCCGCCCGCAGAGGGACTCTTCTCCGATCCCGCCAGGGTCTCAGCATCCCCAGGCACGGGGGTTCGCGGAGCAGCCGTCCTGAACCCACCCGGATTTGGTGCGCCACACGCTCACCGTCTGCGGTTGCGACGGGAGGGTCGCGGTACCCTCGACCGGCTGCCACTCGCCGTCCCCCACCCGGTACTCCCCGCGGAACTCGGTGGAGATGACGATGGCGTAGTCCCCGGTCTCCCGGTACTGGTGGGAGGTCGAGGTGGGGGTGTCCCAGCTGTTCTCCGGCAAGGCGCGCCCGGGGTCGGTGGTGGGGCCGGTGGTGGGGCCGTCGCCGTAGTCGAAAGTGTAGGAGACCGGGGTGGCCCGCACCCGCACCGGCTGCCCCAACAGGGTGACCTCCAGTTCCTGGGGCCGGCTGTCGACGTAGATGTTGGTGTGGTAGTTCTTCAGCGTGTTGGGGCCGGGCTGGATGCTCACGGTCCCCGGGTGGATGGGCATCTTCTTCAGATCTTCGGCGGTGACGGTCGGGGTCGGCGGTGTGGTGACTCTTTCGGCGGCGTCTTCGGGGGACTGGGAGCCGGGAGACGCGCAGTATTGCGTTCCCGTGGACTCCCATTCGCCGCCTGATTTGAGGCGACGAAAGACTCGATGCAAAACGCCACGACCTCCATCGGGTCTAGCGCAGGGTTGCATGCGTCTCCGGGCACGTCCTCCCCGGGCCTCGGGCATCCGTAGTGTGCGAAGTATTCATAAGGGTCCTCCGGGATCTCATCGACAGAACCTCCTCCTTGGTCACCGCCGGATGGAGGCTGGCTCCCTGGTTCGGTCGGCCGTCCTCCGGGTTGGGTCTTCTGCCTCTTGATGATGAGGGAGCCGTTTCCATCGATCCACCCATCATCAGCGGACTTCTCTGCGAAGCTCGGGGGCAACGCGAACGATGAATATAAAAGGAGCGCCATTGCGATCAAGCACAGCCTTTTCCACTTACTCCGGATCGCCATAATCAACATCCTGGATGTGGTTGAATCCGCGGAACTTCCATTGGTCCTTCTCCCACGAGAGGACGGCAGTCATGGGTTGATTGTTGAAGTCTCTCCCGGGAGTGTCATGCTCGTGTCCTGATGGGGAGTACACCCCACCACTGAGTCGGTTGAGACGCACGTAGAGTTCCTGGTATTGGGGGTCGACCTTCTCCAGGGGCTGCGGCTCCAGGTAGATCTGCTGCTCCGTGCCCACGCTCCACTTGCCCTCGCGGTAGTACCGCTCGTAGTTCTCCATGACCTTGGTGAACTGGTCGTTGTCCGCCGACATCGCTTCGCGGACGTACTGCGGGTCCCCGGTCTGCAGGAGGTAGTTCAGGGAGTCCGCCCAGTACTGGAGGAAAGCTCTCGCCCCGGCGTCGGTCTCCTCCTTGCCCACGTCCGGCAGACTCGGCACCGGCACATTGCGGGCCGGGTGCTCCGGCGTCGCCTTCTCGTACCCGGTCGAGGACGCCGACGCAGAGGCGCTGGCGGAAACCGAGGCGCTGGCCGATGCCTGCGGATCCGCGGTGCCGACCACCTCACCGCTGCTCTCACCCCCGCAGCCGGACAGCAGGAGGGCGCCGGCCAGGACCAGCGGCGCCAGGAATGATGCGGGACGGTGCGAACGGGCCACGGGAGCCTCCGGGTGCTCGAGGGTCAGACGAGGATCATGCGATGTGAATCACTCAGGTCCCCCGAGACTAGCCCATCCCACGCCCCGGCCGGAAGGTTGTCCACAGCTCCGGGGGGGCGACGCCTCCGCACCGGCGACTCAGTCCAGCCGCGTCGGGTCCTCCGGGTCGAAGCTGCCGTAGCGACCGAGCAGATCCCGCTCCCGCTCGCTCAGGGCCGTGGGCTCACCGGTCTCGGCATCGACCATGACCATCACCGTCAGGCCGTCGAAGGCCACCCGACCGTCCTGGATGCCGCGGCAGGTGATCGTGTACGAGCTGCGGCCCACGCGCCCGACGCCGAGCTCCACGCTCAGCTGCGGCCCGTAGACGACGGGGCGGCGGTAGTTCAGCTCCATCCGCGCCACGAGCGTCGGGCGATCCCGCACATCGGTCCGGTCCCAGGCCTCTCGGAGCCACCGGATGCGGGCCTCCTCGATCAGGGTGATCACCCGGGCGTTGTTCACGTGCCCCAGCAGATCCTGATCCGACCAGCGCACCTCGGGGGTGCACACGTACGCGGGATACTCGGCCATGACGTCCTCTTCCGACGAACCACCCGCGGGCATCCGAGGACGCCGGCGGCTTTCGATCACCGTACCGCCGCCCGGACGCCAGCCGCACCCGCGACCGCTCTCCGATCCCCCACCGACGGTCCCTCTCGGCACGGCACCTACGATGGGGACATGTCCGACCCCCGCCGTCTCATCGCCTTCTCCTCCCGTCCCCCGTCCGAGGAGAACCGGTCCTCCTCCGCCCCCGCCTCGGCCGCGCCGCCGCTGGGGCAGCTGCCCGTGCCAGCACCCGGGGAGAGGACGGAGGCCGTGCCCGGGCTGCTCGGATCCCGTACCCGGCCCACGGCGCTGGTGCAACGCGCAGCCGCCGCAGGAATCGGCCTTCCGGCGGGGGTCGAGGAGATCCACGTGCCGCCCCTTCCCCCGCGCGACGGCGGCACCTCCGCTCGCCGGGGACCCCGCCAGGCCCCCGGCCCCGGGTTCCGCGTGCTGCGCTGGCCCCCGACGCTCGCAGCCGATGCGGAGTCTTCCGCTCACGGAGCCGCCGCAGGGTCGGAAGCTGACGTGAACCTGGAGGTCCCGGACCCCGGCGTCGAACGGGTGCAGAGCGTCCTGGACGCCCTGGATCCGCAGGCGCGCTGGCAGGTCATGGCCGTGCCCGCGCTGCCGGAGGGCACCCCCCGACTGGTGGTCACGGACGTGGACTCCACACTGATCGGCCAGGAGGTCATCGACGAGCTGGGCGCCCGCGCCGGGGCCCGCGAGCGGATCGCGGCGATCACCGAGCGGGCCATGCGGGGGGAGCTGGATTTCGCGGCCTCCCTGCGCGAACGAGTCGCCGCCCTGGCGGGCCTGTCGGCCAGCGTGCTGGAGGAGGTGCGCGAGGACCTCGTCCTGAATTCGGGGGCGCGCGAGCTGGTGGCGCGGCTGCACGCCCGGGGGGATCGGATCGGCGCCGTCTCCGGCGGCTTCTGTGCGATCCTGGATCCCCTGGGTGCAAGCCTCGGGCTGGATCGGACCCTGGCCAACGGCCTGGAGATCGCCGACGACGGGTCCGGACCCCGCCTGACCGGTCGGGTGCTCGGGCCCGTGGTGGATGCCGCGGCCAAGCGCCGCGCCCTGACCGCCTGGGCCGGGGAGCTCGGCGTCGCCGAAGAGGCGACGACGGCGATGGGCGACGGCGCCAACGACCTGCTCATGGTCGAGGCCGCCGGACTGGGCGTCGCCTACTGCGCCAAGCCGACCCTGGACGCGGCAGCCGCGGCACGGATCCCCGTGCCGCGGCTGGATGCGCTGCTGGCGCTGCTGGGCTGAGCGCGACAGCACGGGTGCCGCCGATCCGGGACCGGCGGCACCGAGGCGGCGTCGATCAGTCTACGAAGCCCTTGGCCCCGCCGACCAGCTCCACGTGGCCGGTGGGAACACCGGCCGTGACCATCGCGGCGACCTCGGAGGCGAACTCCTCGACCGAGTACAGCTTCCCGGCCTCCGCCCGACGGGCCTCCAGCGCCCCGGGGCGAGCCCGGTTGAGCAGGGTCGCGGTGACGGTGCCCTCGATCATGTCCCCCGAGACGACGACGAAGTCGATGCCCCTCTCGGACAGCTGCGGGATCTCCTCGGTGAGGGCGTCCTCTCCGGCGCGCTTGGAGCGGGCGACGGCCTCGTACTCGGGCATCGTCTCGACCTCGCGGATGAAGTGCGCCTGGTGGCTGGTCACGTACACGACCCGACCCCCGGGGCGCATCACGGCGGCGGCGGTGCGCAGCACATCCAGCTGCGCGTCGCGGTTCAGCCGCAGCGCGTAGTCCTCCCCCAGATCGGTCTCCATGCCGCCGGAGGCGTTGAGCACCAGCACGTCCAGGCCCCCGTAGGTCTGCACCGCCGTGTCCACCAGGGTCTGCACGTCCTCGTGCTTCGTGACGTCCGCTCCCACGGCGACGGCGCGGCCCCCGGCCTCCTCGATCGCCTGGACCACCTTCTTGGCCCGCGGGGCCTTCTGCCGGTAGTTCACCACGACGCCGGCGCCCTCGGCGGCCAGCAGCTTGGCCGTGTCCGCCCCAACCCCCCGCGAGGAGCCGGTGATGATCGCGGACTTCCCGTCCAACTGTCCCATTGCTTCGTGTCCTTTCCTCGATGCCGCACCCGGGCCCGCCTCGTTCAGGCGGGCCCGGCTCGCGGCGGATGATCGGTGCGCGGGTCCCCCGGAGGGGATTCCCGCGATGTGTCTCAGTGGCCCATGCCGAGCCCGCCGTCGACGGGGATCACGGCTCCGGAGATGTACCCGGCGTCCTCCCCGGCCAGCCAGCGGACCACGCGCGCGACCTCCTCGGCCTGCCCGTAGCGCTTGGCGGGGATCGCCTCGAGGTACTTCTGCTGCGTCTCCTCCGGCAGGGCGTCGGTCATCTCGGTCTGGATGTACCCGGGGGCCACGACGTTGGCCGTGACGTTGCGCGACCCCAGCTCGCGGGTCAGGGAGCGGGCGATGCCCACCAGCCCGGCCTTGGAGGCCGCGTAGTTCAGCTGGCCCGGGGAGCCGTAGAGCCCGACGACGGAGGAGATCAGGATGACGCGACCGAACTTCTTCCGCAGGAACCCCTTGGCCGCCCGCTGCACCACCCGGAACGCGCCGGTGAGGTTGGTGTCGATGACCGCGGAGAAGTCCTCCTCCTTCATCCGCAGCAGGAGGGTGTCGCGGGTGATCCCGGCGTTGGCGACCAGGACCTCCACCGGGCCGAACTCGGCCTCGATCTCGGAGAAGGCCCGGTCCACGGAGGCTGCGTCGGTCACGTCGGCCTGCACCGCGAAGAAGCCCTCAGGCGCCTCGCCCGAGCGGTAGGTCACGCAGACCCGGTGCCCCTGCTCGCGGAAGGCCTCGGCGATGCTGCGTCCGATCCCCCGGTTGCCGCCGGTCACCAGCACGGTGCGGGGGGTCGTGGCGGGTTCGTCGGGGTGCTCGATGCTCATCGGGGTCCTTCCCGGGATGCGGTGGATGGAATCGCCCCCATCCTAGCCGAGGTCCCCTCCGGCCCGCCCGGTGGGATCCGGGACACCGGCCCCTGCCGATCGGAGCCGGAGGTGACACAATGGGCACGGTCATCAACCCAGCGGGTCCCCCTCTCCATGAGCACCGGGCGGGCGCCGCGATCATCCGGTGAGGAGGGCGGTGTCCCATGTCCGAGGCCACGACGTCGCGCTCCCGCGCATCCCGCCGGGAGGAGCCCGAGGCGTACTCCATCACCGGGGCGCAGGCCCCGCACAGCCAGGGCGTCGAGACGCGGATGCGCCGCTACGCGCTGAAGATGGCCCTGCGCCTGGTGTGCATCGTCCTGGCGCTAGTCACCGACGGCTGGATCCGCTGGACCTGCGTGGGCGCGGCCATGGTGCTGCCGTGGGTGGCGGTGGTCCTGGCCAACGGCAGCGATCGCGCGGAGGTGCGCGACGTCTCCGCCTACACCGATCCCGCGCCGCGCCCCCTGCCCTCGCCCGATCTCTCCGGGGATCACGCGAGCACGCCGCGGGAGGACGTCATCGAGGGCGAGTTCCGCGAGGGCCCGGGCGCCTCGCCGACGCGCGGAACCGGCGGGGACGGGCCGGATCCGCGCAAGGGGCGGTCATGGACCTGACCGACCTGCTCGGCGTCGGCCGGGAACCGCCCGCACCGGAGCGGCCCGTGTGCTCCCGCCGCGGGTGCACCGCCCCGGCCCGCTGGCGCCTGGAATGGAACAACCCGAAGATCCACGCCCCCGAGCGGCGCAAGACGTGGCTGGCCTGCGAGGAACACCGGGAGCACCTGGCGCGATTCCTGCGGGCCCGCGGATTCCTGCGGGACATCCGCCCGATGGACGCCCCCGACGACTGACGCCCGCCCTTTCCCCTCCCTTACCCTTTCCCGATCCGAGAGGAGCCCCTGACTTCCGTGTACCGATTTCTCGTCAGCGGCCGGTGGATCGCGGGCTTCCTGGTCTGCGTGCTGTTCTCCCTGCTGTGCGTGTACCTGGCCGGCTGGCAGATGGACCGCAAGGAGGCCCTGGATCACCGCAACAACCTGATCAGCGAGAACTACGACGCCCGCCCCCTGGAGGGCCAGGCCGCGCTGGAGCAGTTCGAGCGCTTCGATCCCGACCGGCAGTGGACCCCGGCCCGCGTGCAGGGGCGGTACCTGCCCGAGCACCAGGTGCTGGTGCGCAACCGCCCGCACGAGGGCGCCGTCGGCTTCGAGGTGCTGGTGCCGCTACGCACCTCGCAGGGTGAAATCGTGGTGATCGACCGCGGCTGGGTGCCCGCCGGGGACTCCAACGCGGCTCCGGCCCAGGCAGTGCCCGTCCCGCCGTCGGGGACGGTGCAGGTCACGGCCCGGCTGCACGCGGGTGAGCCCTCCACGGACCGCTCCGCCCCGGCCGGGCAGATCCAGTCCGTGGACCTGCCGGACTACGCCCGGAAGACGGGACTGGATCTGGCCGAGGCCGCCTACGGGATCATGGCCTCGGAGGATCCCGCCCCGGCCCAGCGGCCGCAGCAGCTGTCCGCCCCGGAGCAGAGCGCCGGACCCAACCTGTCCTACTCCCTGCAGTGGTACTCCTTCGCGGTGCTGGTGTACGTGGCCTACGGCTGGTGCGCCCGGCAGAAGGTGCGCAACGATCGCCTGGATGCCCAGCTGGCCGAGGAGCTGCAGCGCCGGTTCCGCAGCTACTACGCCGAGGACGGCACCTACATCGGCACCGAGGACGAGGCGGTGGTGCGCCGTCAGATGGAGATGATCGACGACATGCCCCCGCACATGAAGTCGATCGTGCGCCCCAAGCTCGCCAAGGCCCGCAGCCGTCCGACGGACGCCGAGGAGGAGGACGCCCTGCTGGACGCGATGGCCCGCTCCCGCGACGCGGACCCGGTGGATCGCGACTGAGCCGACAGAGCCGACGGCCCCGACTCCGACCCGGGACCGCCCCGGCCCGCCGGCTCAGGCGAGACTGATGAGGTCCTGGTACTCCTGGGACCAGTGGTCCTCCACCGCGTCGGGCAGCATGAGCACCCGCTCCGGGTTCAGCGCCTCCACCGCGCCCTCGTCGTGGGAGACCATGACGATCGCGCCCTCGTAGGTCTTCAGCGCGTTGAGGATCTCCTCGCGGCTGGCCGGATCCAGGTTGTTGGTCGGCTCATCCAGCAGCAGCACGTTGGCCGAGGAGGCCACCAGGGTCGCCAGGGCCAGGCGGGTCTTCTCCCCGCCGGAGAGCACCCCGGCGGGTTTGGCGACGTCGTCCCCGGAGAACAGGAAGGATCCGAGGATGGTGCGCACCTGGGTGTCCTGCAGATCCGGTGCGGCGGTGCGCATGTTCTCCAGCACGGTGCGGCTGCCGTCCAGGGTGTCGTGCTCCTGGGCGAAGTAGCCCAGCTTCAGCCCGTGCCCGGGCTGCACCTGGCCGGAGTCCGGGGCGGACACCCCGGCGAGCATGCGCAGCAGGGTCGTCTTGCCGGCCCCGTTCAGGCCCAGCACCACCACGCGCGAGCCGCGGTCGATGGCCAGGTCCACGTTGGTGAAGATCTCCAGGGACCCGTAGGACTTCGACAGCCCCTGGGCCCGCAGCGGGGTCTTCCCGCAGGGGGCCGGCGCCGGGAAGCGGATCGCGGCCACCCGGTCCTGGGCCTGCTCCGGCTCGACCTCGCGCATCAGCCGCTCGGCCCGCTTGATCATCTGCTGGGCGGCCACGGCCTTGGTCGCCTTGGCGCGCATCTTCTCCGCCTGGGCCATCAGGGCCCCGGCCTTCTTCTGCGCGTTGGCCCGCTCCCGCTTGCGCCGGGCCTCGTCCTGCTCGCGCTGGGCGAGGTAGTGCTTCCAGTCCATGTTGTATTCGTCGACCACGCAGCGCATGGCGTCCAGGTACAGCACCTTGTTGACCACCAGCTCCATCAGGGCGACGTCGTGGCTGATCACCAGCAGGCCGCCCGAGTAGGTGCGCAGGAACTCCCGCAGCCACTCGATCGAATCGGCGTCGAGGTGGTTGGTCGGCTCGTCCAGCAGCATGGTGTCAGCACCCTGGAAGAGGATGCGGGCCAGCTCCACACGACGCCGCTGCCCGCCGGAGAGGGTGGACAGGGGCTGGTCCAGGACGCGATCGGGCAGGTCCAGGTTGTGGGTGATGGTCGCGGCCTCGGATTCGGCCGCGTACCCGCCGCCGGCGATGAACTCGGCCTCCAGCCGGTCGTAGCGGCGCAGGGCCTTGGCCCGCACGGACTCGTCCTCGCTGGCCATCTCCTCCTGGGTGCGCCGCATCCGGGAGACGACCCCGGCGAGGTTGCGGGCGGAGAAGATCCGGTCCCGGGCGGACTGGGTCATGTCCTCGACCTTCGGGTCCTGCGGCAGGTAGCCGATGGACCCGGAGCGGGTGACCTCGCCGTCGGCGGGCAGGGTCTGCCCGGCCAGGACCTTGGTCATCGTGGTCTTGCCGGCGCCGTTGCGTCCGACCAGCCCGATCTTGTCCCCGCGGTTGATGCGGAAGCTCACATCCTCCATGAGCAGTCGGGCGCCGGCGCGCAGTTCGAGGTGGGAGACGGTCAGCAAGGGCTTACGGCCAGCCTTTCGGTTGCGGGAGTGGGATGGGGCGAGACGAGGGGCCGGCGGGCCCACAGGCGCCCGCCGACCCCTCATCCTAGCGGCGTGCGGTCACCGCGTCGGGTCGGTGCCGCGGGATCAGATGTTGAAGCCGAGGGCGCGCATCTGGTCCCGGCCCTCCTCGGTGATCCGCTCGGGACCCCACGGCGGCATCCACACCCAGTTCACGTGCCACTGGTCGATCAGCGGCTCGAGGTTCTGGGCGACCTGCTCCTCGATGACGTCCTGCAGGGGGCAGGCGGCGGTGGTCAGGGTCATGTCCATGACCAGCGCGCCGTCCTCCTCGTTCCAGCGGGTCCCGTACAGCAGGCCCAGGTCCACGATGTTGACCCCGAGCTCCGGGTCGATGACGTTGGCCAGGGCGTCCTCGATCTCCTGGTCGGAGGGCCGCCCGGCGGGTGCGGTCTCGGTCATGCCTGGGCGGCCTCCCGGTTCTGGAGGTAGTTGACGTAGCCCTCCTCCTCCAGGCGCTCGGCCAGCTCGGGCCCGCCCTGGTCGGCCATCTTGCCGTCCACGAAAACGTGGACGAAGTCGGGCTTGATGTAGCGCAGGATGCGCGTGTAGTGGGTGATCAGCATGACGCCCATGTCGTTGGCGTCGTGGGCGCGGTTCACGCCCTCGGAGACCACCTGCAGGGCGTCGATGTCCAGCCCGGAGTCGGTCTCGTCCAGGATCGCGAACTTGGGCTTGAGCAGCTCCAGCTGCAGGATCTCGTGGCGCTTCTTCTCGCCACCCGAGAAGCCCTCGTTGACGTTGCGGGTCACGAAGTCCGGGTCGATCTTCAGCTGGCCCATGGCCGCCTTGACGTCCTTGGTCCAGGTGCGCAGGGCCGGGGCCTCGCCGTCCACGGCGGTCTTGGCCGAGCGCAGGAAGTTGGACATGGTCACCCCGGGGATCTCCACCGGGTACTGCATGGCCAGGAACAGCCCGGCGCGGGCGCGCTCGTCCACGGACATCTCGGTGACGTCCTCGCCGTCGAGCAGGATCTCGCCGGAGTCCACGCGGTACTTGGGGTGCCCGGCGATGGTCGAGGCCAGCGTGGACTTGCCGGAGCCGTTGGGGCCCATGATCGCGTGGATCTCGCCGGAGTTGATGGTCAGGTTCACGCCCTTGAGGATGGGCTTGGTGTTCTCGTCATCGAGGATGACCGAGACGTGCAGGTCCTTGATTTCCAGAGTGGACAAGGGATTCCTCCTTGGGAAGGGAAGTCGGTGCGGGCCGCACGGGCCCGAGGGGTCAGTTGTCGCTGATGGCCAGCTCGTCCTCGAGGGCGTCCATGAGCCCCTCCTCCAGCTCATCCACCCGGATCTGCTGGATGATCTCGTTGAGGAAGCCGCGCACCACCAGGCGGCGGGCCTGCTTCTCGGGGATGCCGCGGGCCATGAGGTACCACAGGTGGTCGCCGTCCAGCTGACCGGTGGTCGAGGCGTGCCCGGCGCCCTCGATGACGCCGGTCTCGATCTCCAGGTTCGGCACGGAGTCGGCGCGGGCGCCGTCGGTGAGCACGAGGTTCTGGTTCTTCTCGTAGCTGTCGGTGCCCTCGGCCTCCTTCTGGATCAGCACGTCCCCGACCCACACGGTGTGCGCGTCCTGCCCCTGCAGCGCGCCCTTGTAGAGCACGTTGGAGGTGTTGTTCGGGGCGTTGTGGTCCACGAAGGAGCGGTGCTCCAGGTGCTGGCCGGCGTCGGCGAAGTACAGCCCGAACAGCTGGGCGTCGGCGCCCTCCCCGGCGTAGCGGACGTTCGCGTTCAGCCGCACGATGCCGCCGCCGAGAGTCACGTTGACGTGGCGGTAGTGGGCATCGCGCCCGACCTGCGCGTCGTGCTGGCCCACGTGGATCGCGGAGTCCTCCCACAGCTGCAGGGAGATCACGGACAGGCTCGCCCCGTCGCCGACGATCACCTCGACGTTGCCGTTGTGGTGGGCGGTGCCGGTGTGCTCCAGGACCACGGTCGCGTGGGAGTTCGGCCGCGCCTCGATGACCAGGTGGGAGTTGGCTCGGCGGCCCTCGGCCTGTCCGCGCAGGCGCACGGTCACGGGTTGGCTGCGCTCCTCATCCTGCGGGATGACCAGGTGGGTCGCGGACTCGGCGTTGGCGGAGCCGACGACGGCGGCCCGGTCGGCCGGGCGCAGCACGGTCCCGCGCGGGGCCTCGGTGCGGCCCAGGGCCGGAGCCTGCCAGGCCTGCGGGGCGTCGACCTCGATCTGCAGGGCGCCGTCCTCGGTGGGGGCGTCGGCGAAGACGGGGGCGAGCTTCTTCACCGGGGTGAAGCGCCATTCCTCCTCGCGCCCGGTGGGCTCGGCGAAGTCGGCGACGTCGTGGCTCCAGGGCCGCTCGGCCCGGGAGTGCATGACCTGGGACCCGGGCTGCCCGGCGTTGGCGGACTTGCGCACCCGGATCGTGTCGTCGGCGGTCAGCTCCGGGGAGAGCTTCTCGCCCTCCTCGCTCATCCCGGGGATGGCCACCCGGGACTCGCCGGTGTGCACGCCGTCGACCTTCTCCGGTTCGGCGGCGGGGTGCTCCTTGTTGATCTGCTCAGTCATCGGGTTAGCCTACGGATCCTTCCATCTGGAGTTCGATCAGACGATTCAGCTCGAGCGCGTACTCCATGGGCAGCTCGCGCGCGATCGGCTCGACGAACCCGCGCACGATCATCGCCATGGCCTCGTCCTCGGGCAGGCCGCGCTGCTGGAGGTAGAACAGCTGCTCCTCGGACACGCGAGACACGGTGGCCTCGTGGCCCAGGGTCACGTCGTCCTCGCGGATGTCGATGTACGGGTAGGTGTCCGAGCGGGAGATGGTGTCCACCAGCAGGGCGTCGCACACCACGTTGTTCTTGGAGTTGTGCGCCCCCTCCCGGATCTGCACGAGCCCCCGGTACGCGGCGCGTCCGCCGGAGCGGGCCACGGACTTGGAGACGATCGAGCTGGAGGTGTTCGGGGCGATGTGCACCATCTTGGAGCCGGTGTCCTGGTGCTGGCCCTCGCCGGCGAAGGCGATGGACAGGGTCTCGCCCTTGGCGTGCTCGCCGACCATGTAGACGGCCGGGTACTTCTGGGTGACCTTGGAGCCGATGTTCCCGTCGATCCACTCCATGGTGGCGCCCTCGTGGGCGATGGCCCGCTTGGTCACCAGGTTGTAGACGTTGTTGGACCAGTTCTGGATGGTCGTGTAGCGCACGCGGGCGTTCTTCTTGCAGATGATCTCCACGACCGCGGAGTGCAGCGAGTCCGACTTGTAGATCGGGGCGGTGCAGCCCTCGATGTAGTGGACGTAGGAGTCCTCGTCGGCGATGATCAGGGTCCGCTCGAACTGGCCCATGTTCTCGGTGTTGATGCGGAAGTAGGCCTGCAGCGGGATCTCCACGTGCACGCCCTTGGGCACGTACACGAAGGAGCCGCCGGACCACACGGCCGTGTTCAGCGCCGCGAACTTGTTGTCCCCGACGGGGATCGCGGTGCCGAAGTACTCCTCGAAGAACTCGGGGTGCTCCTTCAGGGCGGTGTCCGTGTCCATGAAGATCACGCCCTGCTTCTCCAGGTCCTCGCGGATCTGGTGGTACACGACCTCGGACTCGTACTGCGCGGCCACGCCGGCCACCAGGCGGTTGCGTTCGGCCTCGGGGATGCCCAGCTTCTCGTAGGTCTCCCGGATGTCCTCGGGCAGCTCCTCCCAGGACTCGGCCTGCTTCTCCGTGGAGCGCACGAAGTACTTGATGTTGTCGAAGTCGATCCCGGACAGGTCCGCACCCCACGTGGGCAGGGGCTTGCGGTCGAAGAACTTCAGGCCCTTCAGCCGCAGCTGCAGCATCCACTCGGGCTCGTTCTTCTTCGCGGAGATGTCCCGGACGACCTCCTCGCTCAGCCCGCGCCGGGCGGCCTGCCCGGCGGCGTCGGAGTCGTACCAGCCGTACTGGTAGTTCCCGATGCCCTCGAGCTCCGGGTTCTTCTCCAGGATCTCGGAGATGACTCCTCCGTCGGCCTGGCGCTCAACCTGTTCAGTCATGTGAGCCTTCCTTGGTGGGTCGGACGTTTCTTCCTGAAACGCTGGCTTGTGCTCCCCGCGCGAGCGGGATGTGCGTGGTGCAGACGTGGGCCCCGCCGGCCATGGTGGACAGCCTGCGCACGTCCACCCCCAGCAGCGAGGCGATCATGCGGGTCTCCTCGTCGCAGAACTCCGGGAACTCCTCGGCCAGGTCCCGCACCGGGCAGTGGCCCTGGCACAGCTGGACGCTGGAGAGCAGGTGCTCCGGAAGCTCCACCGCCTTGGCGGCTTCGCTCATGGCCATCGTGGAGGTGCTGGCGACGAAGCCGTCGCGGGTCATCGCGTCCCCCAGAGCCCGGGCGCGGGCGCCGATGTCCGGGCCCGCCGCCTCAACGACGGGGCGGTAGCGCCGCTCCATCTCCTCGAAGCGCGACTGGGCGAAGCGCTCCAGGGCCCCCTCCCCGAGTGCCGCCCGCAGGGTGCGCAGGGAGTCCAGGGCGATGTCCAGGTAGTCGTTGCCCAGCTGGGCGTGACCCTGGGGGGCGACGACGTAGCGCCGGGCGGGCCTGCCGGCCCCCGCCCCGGGCTTGCGCACCAGGGTGACTTCCACGAGCTGGTCCTTCTCCAGGGCCTCGAGGTGGCGCCGGATGGCCGCCGGGGTGAGCCCGAGGGCGCTGGCGAGGTCGGCCGCAGATACCGGACCGTGAGCCAGCACGCCCTGGAGGACGCGGTCGCGCGTCCTCTCCTCGGGCTCCCCGGC
The DNA here is from genome assembly GCF_044878465.1 of Rothia sp. BD8. Lineage (NCBI taxonomy): Bacteria > Bacillati > Actinomycetota > Actinomycetes > Micrococcales > Micrococcaceae > Rothia > Rothia sp. BD8. The sequence continues at coordinate 61,408 of NZ_JANJES010000002.1, forward strand.
ACCGGCGGCGCGGGGCGCGGACTGCTTCTGCTTCACGGAATACACAACCAAAGTATGTGCTTATTTGTTCCGGGCGATCCAGTGAGGCAGACCTTTCCTCGTGCCACCCGCCCGCAGGGACCACTCGGTGGAGGCGCGAGCCCCGAGATGCCCCTGCCCTCCCGCCGCGGACCGTACACTGGGACGGTGCCGAACCACGGATCCACCCCGACCGCCGTGGCCCCCGCGGAGACCGCGCCGGGGCCCCTCGCCGACGAGCAGCCCGCCGTGCTGGTGCAGCGGCTGCGCAAGGAGTTCCCCGCCGCCGGTTCCCGCCGGACCCGGGGCGGGCGCACGGTGTGCGCCGTCGACGGGGTGAGCCTGAGCGCGCGCGCCGGGGCCGTGACCGCCCTGCTGGGCACCAACGGCGCCGGCAAGACCACCACGCTGTCCTGCGCCCAGGGCCTGGTGCGCCCGAGCTCCGGTACCGTGCGCCTGCTGGGCGAGGATCCATGGCGGGCCGGGCCGCAGCTGCGCGCCCGCGTGGGCATCATGCTCCAGGACGGCGGACTGCCCCAGGCGATCCGGCCCGTGCCCCTGCTGCACCACGTGGCCTCGATGTATGAGGACCCGGTGGACATGGATGCCCTGATCCGGCGACTGGGCATCGATGAGTTCGACGGGACCACCATCCGGCGCCTGTCCGGCGGGCAGCGCCAGCGGGTCAGCCTGGCCGCCGCCCTGGCCGGCGGCCCGGAGGTGCTCTTCCTGGACGAGCCCTCGGCCGGGCTGGACCCGCACTCGCGCAAGGTGGTCTTCGACCTGATCCGCGAGGTGAGGGCCGCCGGGACCGCCGTCGTGCTGACCACCCACCTCATGGACGACGCCGAGCGGCTGGCGGACCAGGTCTACATCATGGACGCCGGGAAGGTGGTCCTGGAGGGCACGGTGGATCAGCTGCTGGCCGGCTCCCGCGACGCCCAGACCCTCGTGTTCACCCTGCCGCGCTGCGGGCTCGGGATCGAGGACCTCCTCCCCCAGCAGCTGCGCGCGGGGCTCACGCTGTCGGAGGACTCCCCCGGCGCGTACACCCTCACCGGCCCCCTGGGCCCGGCGCACCTGGCGGCGCTGACCGCCGGGTGGGAGCGGCAGGACGTGCTGCCGACGCACCTTGAGCTGACCCCGCGCTCCCTGGAGGACCTGTTCCTGGACATCTCGGAAGGAGAGCGGTCGTGAGCGCGACTCCCACGGACTTCACCCGCCGCACGGGCCGGCCGGCACCGGCCGCCCGGCGGATCCTGCGCCAGGGCGGATACGAGATCCTGGCGATGCTGAAGAACGGCGAACAGCTGCTGCTGCTCATCCTGTTCCCGCTGATGGCGCTGATCGGCCTGACCAGCACGGGTTTCCTCGACGGATGGGCCCGGGAGTTCGGCGCGTCCCGGGTGGACCTGGCGATGCCCGGGATCCTCGCCCTGTGCACGATCTCCACGGCCCTGTCCGGTCAGGGCATCGCCACCGGCTTCGACCGCCGCTACGGGGTCCTGCGCTTCCTGTCCACCACTCCCCTGGGTCGCGGCGGGCTGATCGCCGGCAAGGCCCTGGCGGTGCTGGGGGTCATGGTCGTGCAGTACGCCGTGATGGGCGCGGTCGGGCTGTTCCTGGGCTGGGAGCCGCGCCCGACGGCGGTGCTGGCCTCCGTGCCCACCCTGGTGCTCGGGGCCGCGGCCTTCACCGCCCTGGGGCTGCTGGTGGCCGGTACGATCCGGGCCGAGGCGACCCTGGCCGTGGTCAACACGCTGTGGGTCCTGCTGGCCACCGTCGGCGGCACGCTGCTGCCGGCCCGGCACTTCCCCGGCGCGGCCGCCGCCCTGATCGAGCTGCTGCCCTCCGGGGCCCTGGGCTCGGCGCTGCGCGCGGAGATGCTGGGCCAGGGGCCGCTGTGGGGTCCGCACCTGGTGCTGCTGGTCTGGGCCGCGGCCGCCGGGCTGCTGGCGCGCCGGCTGTTCCGGTGGTCCTGAGCATTCCCTGCGCCTGCCCGCCAGCGTCGGCGTCGCAGGCATCTGACGCGGGCATCACGGCGTCACGGTTGGCTCCGCGCACCACCGACGGCGGATAATCGACGGGGGCCCAGCGCCCCGCACGCACGCGGAAACCGGGAATGCGCCCCGGCCCCTTTTGACGATTCAGCCCACGACCAGGACGCGAGGTGTCCGCTTGAGCACGAGCAGCACACAGCCCCAGACCCGCACCCCTTCCGACTCCGCGCCGGCCCGCCTCTGGCGCGTGCTGACCCCGCTGACCGTCACCGGGTGGGTGCGCGGCACGGCCCTGGCGTCGGTGCTGGCGAACCTGCTGCTGGTGATCACCGGGGGGCTGGTGCGCCTGACCCAGTCCGGGCTGGGCTGCCCCACCTGGCCGCGCTGCACGGACGACTCCTGGAACAACGTCCCGGAGATGGGGATCCACGGCTTCATCGAGTTCGGCAACCGCACCCTCACCGGGCTCCTCGGGATCGTCGCGGTGCTGACCGTCCTGGCCGTGATGCGCCTGCGCACCGAGTACCGCGACCTCTTCTGGCTGGCGATCCTGCTGTTCGCGGGGATCCCGGTGCAGGCCGTGGTCGGCGGCTTCTCCGTATGGCTGCGGCTGAATCCCTGGATGGTCGGGGTGCACTTCGTGCTCTCGGCCGTGATGATCGCGCTGGCCGCGGCCCTGTGGAGCCGCACCCGACGCTACTCATTGCCGCGGGTGCGCGAGGCCGAGCGGCTGGAGCGCCTCGAGGAGTCGGATCCGACGATGGGACGCCTGGGGGCGATCCTGCTGGCGCTGACGGGCATCGCCGTGTACCTGGGCACCCTGGTCACCGGCACCGGCCCGCATTCCGGGGACGCCACCAGCGCCCGCCACGCCTTCGACGCCGTGATGGTCGCCCGGATGCACTCGATCTCCGTGTGGTTGACCGTGCTGACCGTGGCCCTGGGCATCACCCTGTGCGTGCGCCGGGGCTGGGCCCCCGGGGTGCGGGCGGCGCTGCTGCGGATGGTGGGGGTGCTGGTGCTGCAGGGCGGCATCGGCTACCTGCAGTACTTCAACGGCCTGCCGATCTGGATGGTGGAGCTGCACCTGCTGGGCGCCGGGCTGACCGTGTGGGCCGCGGCCGCCGCCTACGACCGGATGGCGGTGCTGGCCCAGCCCACCCGTCGGGAGACGGCCCTGGTGCACACCGTCACGGCCCCGGAGCGGCGGGCGGCGCAGGAGATCGCGGGGACCGAGGCCTGACGCAACGCCGCCCCGGAACGCGGCGGGCGCCGTCCTCAGAGGACGGCGCCGCCGACGAAGGGGTCCACGGCCACCGCGACGAACAGCACCGTCAGGTAGGTGATGGAGGCGTGGAAGACGACCATCGCGGTGCGGCTGGTGGCCAGCTCGGCCATGGCCAGCGCGTGCAGCCGGTGGCAGGTCCAGATGAACCAGGCCCCGGCGCCCAGCGCCGTGAGGCCGTAGACCCAGCCGGCCCCGCCCACCGGGATCAGCAGCAGCGAGCAGATCACCGTGGCCCAGGCGTAGAGCACCACCTGCACGGACACGGCCTTGGCCGACGCGATCGCCCCGAGCATCGGGATCCCCGCGCGCTGGTAGTCCTCCGCGTACTTCATCGACAGCGGCCAGTAGTGCGGCGGGGTCCACAGGAAGATCACGAGGAACAGCACGACGGCGGCCCAGCTGAGGGTCCCCTGCACGGCGGCCCAGGCGATGAACACGGGCATGCACCCGGCGATCCCGCCCCAGACGATGTTCTGGGAGGTCCGGCGTTTGAGGAACAGGGAGTAGAAGACCACGTACAGCAGGATCGCGACGAGGCCCAGCGCCCCGGCCAGGAGATTCACGGCCAGGCTCAGGTACACCACGGAGACCGCGGACAGCGCCCAGGCGAAGATCAGCGCCTCGCGATCCGAGACCTCCCCGGTGACCAGGGGGCGGCGCTCCGTGCGCTTCATGAGCCGATCGGCCTCGCGGTCGATCCAGCAGTTGAAGGCGCCGGCGCCCCCCGCGGCCATCGCCCCGCCGAGCATCGTGTTCAGGATCAGCCACAGCGAGGGCATCCCGCCGGCCGCGAAGATCATGGTCGGCGCGGTGGTCACCAGCAGCAGCTCGATGACCTGCGGCTTGGTCAGCAGGAGGTAGGCGCGCAGCTTGCGGCGCAGGCCCACCCGGCCGGTCTTCCCGGCGGGGGCGGGGACGGCGGGCTTGGCCTCCAGGAGGGATCCATGGTCCGTGCTCTGGCGCTTCACAGGTGCTTCCTTACGCGATCGATGCCGCTGTCCTCCCGGTCTCGGGACGGGCGCGCACGACGGGCGCGCGATGGTCACAGCTTCCTTCGAGCATATATCCCAGCCCGCGCGGCCTTCCAGGACGGTGCGGTGATGTTTCACTCCCTCGGCGGGCCGCCCCCCCCCCGGGACTCGCGGCGTCCGCCCACAGCGTCACCGACAGACGCGCGGCGCGGCGGTGGCCTAGAGTTGGGTGGAGCACCGCGGCCCCTTCCGGCACACGGTGGCCGCGCGGCGGGCTCGGGAATCGGGCCGGCGCCGCGGCGATGCCGTCGGACCGGGGCCACGCGAGACGACTTCCGAGACGAAAGGGGCATGCCTCGTGTCCGACGACCGCGAGAACCTCGAGTGGACCGACCTGGACCGACGGGCGGTGGACACCGCCCGGGTCCTCGCCGCCGACGCCGTGGAGAAGGTCGGCAACGGCCATCCCGGCACCGCGATGAGCCTCGCACCGGTGGCGTACCTGCTCTTCCAGAAGATCATGCGCCAGGATCCCTCCGATGACCGCTGGACCGGACGGGACCGCTTCATCCTCTCCCCCGGTCACACCTCCCTGACCCAGTACATCCAGCTGTACCTCGGCGGGTACGGCCTGGAGCTGGAGGACCTGCAGGCCCTGCGCACCTGGGGGTCGCTGACCCCGGGGCACCCCGAATACAAGCACACCCGCGGCGTGGAGATCACCACCGGCCCGCTGGGGCAGGGCCTGGCCTCCGCCGTCGGCTTCGCCTACGCCCAGCGCTACCTGCGCGGCCTGCTGGATCCCGACACCGCTCCGGGGCGCAGCCCCTTCGACCACACCGTGTTCACCATCGCCTCCGACGGGGACCTCGAGGAGGGGGTGACCAGCGAAGCCTCCTCCCTGGCCGGGCACCAGCAGCTGGGCAACCTCGTGGTCATCTACGACCAGAACCAGATCTCCATCGAGGACGACACCGACGTCGCCTTCACCGAGGACGTCGCCGAGCGCTACCGCGCCTACGGCTGGGACGTGCGCACCGTGGACTGGCGGGCCGGCGGGGAATACCGCGAGGACGTCCAGGCCCTCTACGACGCGATCCAGGAGGGTCGGAAGGTCACGGACAAGCCGACCTTTATCAGCCTGCGCACCATCATCGGCTGGCCCGCCCCGACCAAGCAGAACACCGGCGGGATCCACGGCTCCAAGCTCGGCGCCGACGAGGTGCGCGCGACCAAGGAGGTCCTCGGCTTCGATCCGGAGAAGACCTTCGACGTCGCCCCCGAGGTCATCGAGCACACCCGGGCCCTGCAGGCCCGCAGCGACGAACGGCGCGCCGCCTGGGATCGGTCCTACCAGCAGTGGCGGGAGGCGAATCCGCAGCGGGCCGAGCTGCTGGATCGGCTTCAGGAGGGCCGCCTGCCCGAGGGGTACAGGGACGCCTTCCCGGCCTTCGAGGCCGGCGGCTCCCTGGCCACCCGCGCGGCCAGCGGCCAGGTGATCAACGCGGTCGCCCCGCTGCTGCCCGAGCTGTGGGGCGGCTCGGCGGACCTGGCCGGATCCAATAACACCACCATCGAGGACGCCTCCTCCTTCAACCCCACCTCCCGCTCCACCGCCAAGTTCACCGCCAGCCCCTACGGGCGGGTGCTGCACTTCGGGATCCGGGAGCACGCGGCGGCCGCGATCGTCAACGGCATCGTGCTCTCCTCCCCCACGCGCGCCTTCAGCGGGACCTTCCTGATCTTCAGCGACTACCAGCGCCCGGCGATCCGCCTGTCCGCGCTGATGGGAGTCCCCTCCATCTACGTGTGGACCCATGATTCCATCGGCCTGGGCGAGGACGGGCCCACTCACCAGCCGGTCGAGCAGCTCTCGAGCCTGCGGGCCATCCCGGGCCTGGACGTCGTGCGCCCGGCGGATGCCAACGAGACCTCGGTGGCCTGGCGCACGATCCTGGAGCACCGGGACCGCCCCGCCGGCCTCGTGCTGACCCGGCAGAACCTCACCACCCTGGCCCGCCAGGACCTGCACCCGGAGGCGGACGGGGAGAAGTTCGCTTCCGCGGAGGGTGTCGCGCGCGGCGGCTACGTGCTTGCCGACGCCGAGGGCGAGCCCGACGTCATCCTCATCGCCACCGGCTCCGAGGTGGAGCTGGCCCTGCAGGCCCGCACCCAGCTGGCTGACGACGGCATCGCCGCCCGCGTGGTCTCCATGCCCTGCCGGGAGTGGTTCGACGCCCAGGACGCCGAGTACCGCGAGCAGGTGCTCCCCCGCGGGATCACCGCCCGGGTCAGCGTGGAGGCGGGCCTGGCCCAGTCCTGGCACGACCTGCTGGGCTCGCGCGGGCGCGCGGTCTCCCTGGAGCACTTCGGTGCCTCCGCGGACTATCAGACCCTCTTCCGCGAGTTCGGCATCACGGCCGACGCCGTGGTCGAGGCGGCCCGGGAATCCCTCGCCGCCCGCTGAACCCCCACCGACATCCATCCCTCGAGCGAAGGAGCACGAGAACCCATGACCGAAGCGACCCAGAAGCTCTCCGACGCGGGAGTCTCCCTCTGGCTGGACGACCTCTCCCGTGAGCGCCTGGAGACCGGCAACCTGCAGGAGCTGGTCGAGACCCGCAACGTCGTCGGCGTGACCACCAACCCCACGATCTTCGCCCAGGCGCTCTCGCGCGGGGACCGCTACGACGCCCAGATGCGCCGCCTGGCCGAGGAGGGCCGCGACGTCGAGGAATCCGTGTTCGCGGTGACCACTGACGACGTGCGCGAGGCCTGCGACGTGCTCGCCCCGATCTACCGCCAGACCCGCGGGCAGGACGGGCGGGTCTCCATCGAGGTGGATCCCCGCCTGGCCGTGAAGGGCGAGGAGACCGCCGAGATGGCCCGGCGCCTGCACCGGACCGTGGACCGTGAGAACGTGATGATCAAGATCCCGGCCACCGAGGAGGGCCTGGAGCCGATCGCCGCGACCCTCGCCGAGGGGATCAGCGTCAACGTGACCCTGATCTTCTCCCTCGAGCGCTACCGCGCGGTGATCAACGCCTACCTCACGGGGCTGGAGCGGGCCCTGGAGCAGGGCCGCGACCTGTCCAAGATCCACTCCGTGGCCTCCTTCTTCGTCTCCCGCGTGGACTCCGAGGTGGACGCCCGCCTGGAGCAGATCGGCACCGAGCAGGCCCTGGCCCTGAAGGGTCGGGCCGGCCTCGCCAATGCCCGGCTGGCCTACCAGGTCTTCCAGGAGGCCTTCTCCTCCGAGCGCTGGAAGCTGCTGGCCGAGGCGGGGGCCGTGGTCCAGCGGCCGCTGTGGGCCTCGACCGGCACCAAGGACCCGGCCTACCCGGACACGATGTACGTGGACGGCCTGGTGGCCCCGGACACCGTGAACACCCTGCCGGAGAAGACCCTGGAGGCGGCCGCCGACCACGCGGAGGTCACCGGGGACACGATCACCGGCACCTACGACGACTCCGAGCGGGTCCTCAACGAGCTGGAGCAGCTGGGCATCTCCTACCAGGAGGTCGTCGAGAAGCTCGAGCGCGAGGGGGTCGACAAGTTCGTGGCCTCCTGGGAGGAGCTGCTCGAGACCGTCACCGCCAATCTGCACGACTGAACCCCGCCTCCGCCCCGTCCGCCGGCCTCCTCTCGACGTCGGCGGACGGGGCGGGAGCGCGCCGCACCCATCCCCGACACGAGGAGCCCCCTGTGTCCCCTTCCCCGGCTCTGCCGCCGGATCCCAATCCCCTGCGCGACCCGAAGGATCGGCGCCTGACCCGGGTCGCCGGTCCGTCGGCGCTGGTGCTGTTCGGCGTCACCGGCGACCTGGCGCAGAAGAAGCTGCTGCCGGCGATCTACGACCTGATGAACCGCGGCCTGCTGCCCCCGAGCTTCGCGCTGGTGGGCTTCGGGCGCCGGGACTGGTCCGATGAGCGGTTCCAGCAGGTGGTTCAGGAGTCGGTGGAGGCCCACTCCCGGACCCCGTTTCGGGAGGACGTCTGGCATCAGCTGACCACCGGCATCCGCTTCGTGCAGGGCGCCTTCGACGACGGTGAGGCCTTCCGGCGCCTGGGTGAGACCCTCGCGGAGCTGGACGAGACGCGCGGGACCCAGGGCAACCACGCCTTCTACCTCTCGATCCCGCCGAACGCCTTCGAGACGGTGTGCCAGCAGCTGGCCGACCACGACCTGGCGGGCCGGCACACGGAGCACGGGTGGCGGCGAGTGGTCATCGAGAAGCCTTTCGGGCACGATCTGGACTCCGCCCGGGAGCTGAACGCGATCGTCGAGCGGGTGTTCCCGGCCGACTCCGTGTTCCGCATCGACCACTACCTCGGCAAGGAGACCGTCCAGAACATCCTGGCCCTGCGCTTCGCCAACCAGATGTTCGAGCCGCTGTGGAACGCGAACTTCGTGGACCACGTGCAGATCACCATGGCCGAGGACATCGGCATCGGGTCCCGCGCCGGGTACTACGACGGGGTGGGCGCCGCCCGCGACGTCATCCAGAACCACCTGCTGCAGCTGCTGGCCCTGACCGCGATGGAGGAGCCGATCACCTTCGACGCCCAGCAGCTGCGGGCCGAGAAGGCGAAGGTCCTGGCGGCGGTCACCCTGCCCGAGGATATCTCCGCCGGCTCCGCCCTCGGGCAGTACGAGGCCGGGCTGCAGGGCGGTCGCGCCGTGAGCGGATTCCTGCAGGAGAAGGACATTCCCCCGGATTCGCGCACGGAGACCTTCGCCGCGCTGAAGCTGGGCATCGACACCCGCCGCTGGGCCGGAGTGCCGTTCTACCTGCGGGCCGGCAAGCGGCTGGGGCGGCGGGTCACGGAGATCGCCGTCGTGTTCAAGCGCGCCCCGAACCTGCTGTTCCAGAAGAACGACCACGAGGAGTTCGGACAGAACGCGATCGTGCTGCGCATCCAGCCGGATGAGGGCATGACGATCCGCTTCGCCTCCAAGGTCCCCGGGACCCAGATGGAGCTGCGCGATGTGTCCATGGACTTCGGCTACGGCCAGTCCTTCACCGAGTCCAGTCCGGAGGCCTACGAGCGGCTGATCCTGGACGTGCTGCTGGGTGAGCCGCCGCTGTTCCCCCGCCACGAGGAGGTCGAGCTGTCCTGGAAGATCCTCGATCCCTTCGAACGGCACTGGGCCGAGCACGACGTGCGGCCCGAGCCGTACGCGCCCGGATCCTGGGGTCCGGAATCCGCTCATGAGCTGCTCGCCCGGGACGGGCGGGCCTGGAGGAGGCCGTAATGAGGACCGAGCTGAAGGACACCACCACCTCCGAGGTGGACAAGGAGATCTCGCGCCTGCGCGGCGAGATCGGGCTGCGCACCCAGGGTCGAGTGCTCACGCTGGTCATCATGGCGGAGAAGGGGCACTCCAAGAACGCGGTTCAGGCCGCGATCTCCGCCAGCCGGGAGCACCCGTGCCGGATCATCGTGCACATCGCCCACAGCGTCGAGAAGCCGAACCGGCTGGACGCCGAGGTGAGCATCGGCGGGGACGCCGGAGCCAGCGAGGTCATCGTGCTGCGCGGCTGGGGGGAATCCTCCCACCCGACCGAGTCCCTGCTCTCCGCGCTGCTGCTGCCCGACGCGCCGATCGTGGCGTGGTGGCCGCACGCGCTGCCGGAGTCCCCGGTCGATCACTCGGTGGGCCGGATCGCGACCCGCCGGATCACCGACTCCGCCCGGGAGCCGGATGCGATGCGCGCCCTGCACCGGCTGCGCGAGGTCTTCGCGCCCGGGGACACGGACCTGGCCTGGACGCGGCTGACGCAGTGGCGCATCCAGCTCACCGCCGTGCTCGATGACCTGGAGCCCTCCCCGGTGCGCAAGGTCATCGTGGAGGGATCGGACCGGTCCCCCTCGGTGATCCTGCTCGGGGCGTGGCTGGGCCACCGGCTGGGCGCCCCCGTGGAGTTCTCCGGCGCAGACCAGCCGCGGGGCCTGTACCGGGTGCGGCTGGAGCGGGAGGACGGCGAGGTCGTCCTGTACCGTCCCGGCCGCAGCGTGGCCACGCTGAGCCCGCCCGGTGCCCCCGAGCAGCAGATCGCGCTGCCGGTGCGCACCCTGTCCCAGTGCCTGGCCGAGGAGCTGCGTCGACTCTATCCCGACGAGGCCTACGGCGAGGTCCTGATGGACGCCCTCACCTCGACGCCGCTGGACTGGTGCCGCACGCACCAGGAGCCCGCGGCGGATGAGGATCACTCTCGATACACGGAGGTCTTCGATGCCTGAGCAGTCCCCTCTCTCCCCCGCCGAGCCCCTGGTGCCCGCCCCGGCCCCGGTGGTCGTGGAGCACCCCGACAAGGAGGCCCTGGCTCAGGCGGCGGCGGCCCGCCTGGCGCTGACCCTCTCGGATGAGCTGGCCGAGACCGACGAGGACGTGCACGTGTGCCTGACCGGCGGCTCCCTCGGCATCGCCGTGTGGGAGCGGCTGGCCGACTCCGCGCTGCACCGGATCGTGGACTGGTCCCGGGTGCACTTCTGGTGGTCCGATGAGCGCTACGTGCCGGAGGGCCACGAGGACCGCAACGTGCAGCAGGTCCGCGAGGTCTTCTTCGACCGGGCCGAGGTGCCGGCGGGCAACATCCACCCGATGGGTTCATCGGACGCCTACCCCACCCCCGGGGAGGCCGCCGAGGCCTACGCCCGGGAGCTGGCCGAGCACGCCCCGACCGGCGAGAAGGCCCCGGTGTTCGCGGTGTCACTGCTGGGCATGGGTCCGGACGGGCACATGGCCTCCCTCTTCCCGGGACGCCGGGAGATCCTCGACGACGCCGTGGACGTGCTGCCCATCGAGGACTCCCCGAAGCCGCCGCCGCGCCGGGTGACCATGACCCGACCGATGATCGACCTGGCCGCGCGCATCTGGTTCCTGGTCTCCGGGGCGGATAAGGCCGAGGCGTTCTCCCGGCTCGAGCAGGCCGCCCGCGTCGAGGCCCGGGACGGGCGCGCCCCGGATGAGCAGGCGCTGCTGGAGGCGCCGGCGGTGGCCGCCCGCGGCTGGGCCCAGACCCTCTACCTGGTCAGCCGGGAGGCGCGACCGGCCTCCTGACCCACGACGTTCCAGGTCTGCGCCCCGGCGACCGTCACGGTCCCGGCATGATGAGACAAGGCCCCGGTGAGCTTCTGCTCACCGGGGCCTTGTCTCATCATACCGGGGTCCGGGCGACACCGCCCGTGGTGCTCACACCGCGTCGAAGCGCAGCACCAGGCCGTAGCCGATGATCGCGAAGACCCAGATGAGGATCGTCGTGACGGTCAGGCGCACCAGGTTGCGCGAGGCGACGCCGGAGGAGTTCAGGGAGCTGGTCATCCCGCCGCCGAACATGTCCGACAGCCCCCCGCCCTTGCCCTTGTTGAGCAGGACGAAGAAGATCGTCATGATGCTGGTCAGCACGATCACGCCCAGCAGGATCCAGCGCAGCGTCTCCACGGGTGTTCCAGGCCTTTCCTCGGCGGGCGGTGCCGGCGCCTCGAGCGCTCCGGCTCACCGCCGCGCATGATGTTCGCGGGTGTCCTCGCCCCACTGTACGCCATCGGGCGCGCGGGACTCGGGTGGACGCAAGCCCGAGGCCGCCCGCGGGGATCATCCGATCCGACCGGGGCGGCCTCGGGCTCATGAGAGCGGGTGGCTCAGGCCACCACGTGCTTCTCGAAGCGGGCGATGTTGGCGAACTCCTCCGCCTTCAGGGAGGCCCCGCCGACCAGGACGCCGTCGACGTCCTTCTCCGCCAGCGTGCCGGCCGCGGTCGCGGCCTTGACGGAGCCGCCGTAGAGGATCCGGATCTTCCCGGCGGTCTCCTCATCGAACAGCTCGGCCAGCTGCCCGCGGATGGCCGCGGACATCTCCTGGGCGTCCTCGGGGCCGGCGGTCTCGCCCGTGCCGATGGCCCAGACGGGCTCGTACGCGACGACGAGGCTTGCGGCCTGCTCCTTGGTGAGCCCGTCGAGGGAGCCGCGCAGCTGCTCGAGGGTGTAGGAGACGTGGTTGCCGGCCTTGCGCTCCTCCAGGCCCTCGCCCACGCACAGCACGGGGGTGAGCCCATGGCGGTAGGCCGCCTGGACCTTCTGGGCGCACAGCGCATCGGACTCGTGGTGGATGCTGCGGCGCTCGGAGTGCCCGACCAGCACGTAGGAGCACTCCAGCTTGGCGAGGAACTGCCCGGAGATGTCACCGGTATAGGCCCCGGAGTCCTGCTCGGAGAGGTCCTGCCCGCCGTAGGCGATGCTCAGCTTGTCCCCGGCCACCAGGCTCTGCACGGAGCGCAGGTCGGTGAACGGCGGGAAGACGGCCACCTCGACGCGGTCGTAGTCGAAGTTCGCGTCATCCAGGGTCCAGGCGAGCTTCTGCAGCAGCGCCACGCCCTCGGAGTGATCCATGTTCATCTTCCAGTTGCCGGCGATCAGCGGCTTCCGGTCGAAGCTCCCGTTGGTCTGGGTGGTCATGCGGATGGTCCTTTCGGGTCGTCTGCTCTCGGTGCGGTGGGGATCCGGGCTCAGGCGCCCAGGGCCTCGAGACCCGGCAGGGTCTTACCCTCGATGAACTCCAGGGAGGCCCCGCCCCCGGTGGAGATGTGCCCGAACTCGTCGTCCGAGAAGCCGAGGTTGCGCACCGCGGAAGCGGAGTCGCCGCCGCCGATCACGCTGAAGGCGTCGGAGTCGGCGATGGCCCGGGCGATGGCCTCGGTGCCCTTGGCGAAGGCGGGCATCTCGAACACGCCCATGGGGCCGTTCCAGAAGATGGTGCGGGCGTCCTTGATCCGCTCGGAGAACAGCTTGACCGTCTCGGTTCCGATGTCCAGGCCCTCGCCCTCGGGGCCTATCTTCCCGCCCTCGAGGTCCTCCACGGGGCGGATCTCGTGCTCGGCGTCGGCGGCGAAGTCCGCGGCCCAGGTGACGTCCACGGGCAGCACGATCTCGGTGCCCTTCTCCTTCGCCTCGGCCAGGTACCGCTTGACGGTGTCGATCTGGTCCTTCTCGAGGATGGACTTGCCGACCGCGTGACCCTGCGCGGCGGCGAAGGTGTAGCTCATGCCGCCGCCGATCAGGAGGGCATCGGCCTTGCCGATGAGGTTCTCGATCACGGCGAGCTTGTCGGAGACCTTGGCCCCGCCCATCACGACCACGAAGGGCCGCTGTGGGTCCTCGGTGATCCGCTTGAGGACCTCGAGCTCGGTCTTGACGAGGTCGCCCAGGTAGGCCGGCAACTTACGGGCGACGTCGTAGACGGAGGCGTGCTTCCGGTGCACGGCGCCGAAGGCATCGTCCACGTAGGCGCCGTCCTGACCCGTCAGCGCCACGAGCTCGTCGGCGAACGCCTCGCGCTCGGCGTCGTCCTTGGAGGTCTCCCGGGGGTCGAAGCGCACGTTCTCGACGACGAGGACCTCGCCGTCGGACAGCGCCTCGGCCTTGGCACGGGCGTCATCCCCCACGACGTCCTCCGCGAGCTGCACGGGGAAATCCGCGAGCTCACGGAGGCGGTCGGCCGCGGGCTTGAGGGAGTACTTGGGGTTGTGCTCCCCCTTGGGCCGACCGAGGTGGGCGGTCACGATGACCCGGGCACCGGCGCCGGTCAGCTTCTCGAGCACGGGCAGGGACGCCCTGATGCGTCCGTCGTCCGTGACCTGCTGTCCGTCCAGCGGGACGTTGAGGTCGGACCGGACCAGGATCCGGCGTCCCTTCACGCCCGCGTCGATCAGTTCATCCAGTGCCTGTGCCATCGCTTGCTCCCTTGCCTCGCGTCGAAAGGTGATGTTCCCGCTCAGTCCGCGCTTACAGCGCGGCGGCGATCTTGTTGGTGAACTTCACCGTGCGGGAGGTGAAGCCCCACTCGTTGTCGTACCACGCGAAGACCTTGACCTGGCCGTTCAGCACGGAGGTCAGCTGCGCGTCGAAGACCGTGGAGATCTCCTCGCCGACGATGTCGGTGGAGACGATCGGGTCCTCGGTGTACTTGATGATGCCCTGGTACTCGCCCTCGGCGGCCTCCTTGACGGCGGCGTTGATCTCCTCGACGGTGGCGTCCTTCTCCAGGGTCAGGGACAGGTCCACGATGGAGCCGGTGATGGTCGGCACGCGGAAGGCCATGCCGTCCAGCTTGCCGGCGACCGGCTCGTAGACCTTGCCCACGGTGCGGGCGGCGCCGGTGGAGGTCGGGATCATGTTCACGGCCGCGGCCCGGGCGCGACGCAGATCCTTGTGGGGGGCGTCCTGCAGGCGCTGGTCCGCTGTGTAGGAGTGGATGGTGGTCATCAGGCCGGACTTGATGCCGAACTTCTGGTCCATCACCTTGGCCAGCGGGGCCAGGCAGTTGGTGGTGCAGGAGGCGTTGGAGACGACGTTGTGCTTCTCGGCATCGTAGGTGTCGTCGTTCACGCCCATGACGAAGGTGCCGTCCAGGTTGGTGCCCGGGGCGGAGACGATGACCTTCTTGGCGCCGGCCTCGATGTGGGCCTTGGCCTTGTTGCCGTCGGTGAACAGACCGGTGGACTCCAGGACGATGTCCACGCCCAGGTCCTTCCACGGCAGGTTGGTCGGGTCCTTCTCGGACAGGACCTTGATCTCCTTGCCGTCGACGACGATGTTGCCGTCCTTGACGGACACCTCGGCCTTCAGCGGCCCGAGGATGGAGTCGTACTTGAGGAGGTGAGCCAGGGTCTCCGGGGAGGTGAGGTCGTTGACGGCAACGATCTCGATGTTCTCGCCCTGCTCCCGCACGGCGCGGAAGTAGTTGCGCCCGATGCGTCCGAAGCCGTTGATGCCGATGCGTACAGTCACTGTGATCAAACTCCTCAGTTTGAGTATTCGTGGTCGAGGGGACCCGCGGGGGCCTCCCCAGGTCCGGACCCGGCGGCGGGTGGAACCGCCCTCGCATCCGGTGCTGGTTCCAGCCTAGTGGATCGCGTGTGTGTTTGGGTGCGATTCCGGGGGTGAATTTTGTTTCCGGTGGGATTTCACACCCTCCGAGCCCTCCTTCTCGTGACGCCCGCCACCGAAATGGCCGTCTCCCGGGCCGCTGAGCCGCCGGATCTGGGATCGTGTGGGTTTCTCATCGCCGATGGCGAACAGCGCGGGCGGCGCGGCGTCATCGACGCGCGGGCTCACCGGCCCGCGGCGTCCTCCTCCTCGCCCGCCCGCGCCTGCTCGGCCTCGGCCGTGCGCCGGGCCAGGGCCAGCAGCCGCCGGATCCGCCCGGCGATCGCGTCCTTGGTCAGCGGCGGATCCGCCAGGCGCCCCAGCTCATCCAAGCTCGCGTGTCGGTGCTCCAGTCGCAGCCTCCCGGCCTCGCGCAGATGCTCCGGGACGTCATCGCCCAGGATCTCCAGGGCGCGCTCGACCCGCGCCCCGGCGGTCACGGCCGCCTGCGCGGAGCGCCGGAGGTTGGCGTCGTCGAAGTTGGCCAGCCGGTTGGCCGTGCCGCGCACCTCCCGGTGGACGCGGCCCTTCTCCCATCGGCGCAGCGCCCGGGTGGCCCCCAGGGCGCGCAGCAGCGCGCAGATCCCGGCGCCGTCGCGCACGAGCACCCGGTCAGCCCCCCGGGACTCCCGGGCCTTGGCCAGCACGTCCAGGCGCCGGGCGCAGCCGACCAGCGCCAGGGCCGCCTCGGAGCCCGGGCAGGTGAACTCCAGGGCGGCGGAGCGGCCCGGCTCCGACAGGGATCCGCGGGCCAGGAAGGCCCCGCGCAGGGCGGCGGCCGCATCATCGACGGAGCCGTTGACCACGGCCGAGGGCAGCCCGCGCACCGGCCGACCCCGGGCATCCAGCAGGCCCGTCTGGCGCGCCAGGGCCTCCGCGCCCCGGTCGATGCGCAGGACGTAGTGCCCGCCCTTCTTCAGCGCGCCGCCGGCCACCGAGTACAGCCGTCCCGTCTGCCCGTACAGCTCCCCGATCTCCGCGAGCAGCCGCCGCCCGGTGGGCAGGTGATCCAGCTCGGCCTCGATGACGATGCGCCCGCCGACCAGGTGCAGACCCCCGGCGAAGCGCAGCAGCGCGGCGGTCTGCGCCTGGCGCGCGGAAGCCCGGGGCGTCTCCAGGCCTGCCAGCTCGTCCTTAGCCAGTGCGGTCAGGGCCATGGTGGGGGATTCCTCTCCGAAGGGGGTCTGGGCCGGGTGCCCGCGGTGAGACGGCGCTCAGCGGAGGCACCGGCCGGGATGGTCAGTGGGTGGGGTCAGTCGCGGGGCCTCAGTCGTGAGGCGCCGCGGGCGGGCTGAGCACGGGCTCCTCGGGCAGGCCCATGGCCTCCTGGTAGGCCGCGGCCAGGCGCAGGTGGCTGTGCACGTCCTCCCCGCGGCGCCGACGCAGCGACTGGCTGACCAGCCGCGCGCCGCGTTCGCGCACCGCCGCGTCGAACCCCTGCGGATCCGACAGGGCCGAGGGGTCCGCGACGACGGCGTCGATCTGCAGGCCGGGAGCGTACCGCTCCAGGACCTCCAGGTGCCCGACGGCACCCAGTCCGGCGGTCTCGCGCCGCTCCATCGCGAGGTTCATGCACACGCACACCCGCGCCGCGGAGGAGCAGATCGCCTCCCGCAGCTCCGGCAGCAGCAGGTGCGGGATGACCGAGGTGTACCAGGACCCGGGGCCCAGCACGAGCCAGTCCGCCGCGCGGATCGCCTCCAGCGCTTCGGGGCAGGCCCGGGCCTCGGCCGGCTCCAGGCTGATCCGCTCGACGCGCTCGGCGGTGGCCAGGCGCGCCTGGCCCGTGATCCGCTTCGGGGCGCCCTGATGGTCCCGCACCCACCCGGAGACCACGAGGGGATCCACCGCCATCGGCAGGACCCGCCCGCGGGCCTTCAGCAGCTGGGAGGCCCAGTCCAGTCCGGCCACCGGATCATCCAGCAGCTGCCACAGGCTCAGCAGCAGCAGGTTGCCCATCGCGTGCCCGTCCAGCTCCCCCGAGGAACCGGGCAGGGTCGAGAAGCGATGCTGCATCGCCTCCCGCCACAGGTGCCCCCACGCGGAGTCGTCGCACAAGGCGGACAGCGCCATGCGCAGGTCCCCCGGCGGCAGCACGTCGAACTGCTCCCGCAGCCGCCCGGAGGAGCCGCCGTCATCGGCGACCGTGACCACCGCGGTCAGCTGCGGGGTGAGCAGGCGCAGCGCCGAGAGCGAGGCGTAGAGCCCGTGGCCCCCGCCGAGGGCGACGACGCGCGGGGCGCCGGCCCCGGCCTCCGGGACGGCCTCGCCCCGGGATCCGATCGCGGCCACGGCGCTACTCCCGCCCCAGATCGCGGTGCTGGACGTTCACGGTGACGTTGGGCAGGCCCTTGAGCCGCCGGGCCAGCTCCTCGGTCACCGCGACCGAGCGGTGCTTGCCGCCGGTGCAGCCGATCGCGATGGTCGCGTAGTGCTTGTTCTCCGAGCGGTAGCCGGCGATCACCGGCTTCAGCGCCTCGGCGTACTGGTCCACGAAGGTCTGGGCGCCGCTGTCCTTGAGCACGAAGTCCCGCACCTCCGGGTCCTGGCCCGTCTTGGGCCGCAGGGCGGGAACCCAGTGCGGGTTGGGGACGAAGCGCATATCGGCCATGAAGTTCGCATCGGCCGGCACCCCGTACTTGAAGCCGAAGCTCATGACCGTCAGGTTCACCACCGAGGGGCCCGTGGCCGAGTAGGTGCGGGAGATGACCTTGGACAGCTCGTGCACGTTGTACTCCGAGGTGTCCAGCACGACGTCGGCCCGGCGCTTGAGATCGGCCAGCAGCTCCCGCTCGGCGTGGATCCCGTCCAGGATGCGCCCCTCCCCCTGCAGCGGGTGGGGGCGGCGCTGGGCCTCGTAGCGGGCGATGATCGCCTGATCCGAGGCGTCGAGGAAGAGCACCGTGTACTCGACCGGGGCGGCGTTGAGCACGTCCAGGGCCTCGCGGAAGTTCTCGAACAGGGCGGTGCCCCGGATGTCGATGATCACGGCCAGGCGCGGCATGGCCTTGGGGCTGCGCGCCACCAGATCCACCAGGGGGGTGAGCATCTGCGGCGGCAGGTTGTCCACGACGTACCAGCCGTTGTCCTCCAGGGTGTGCGCGGCGGTCGAGCGCCCGGCCCCGGAGATCCCGGTGATCACGAGCATCTCCGACTGGGCGGCGGGCTTCTGGGGCACCAGGGGTTCCTGCCCCGCATCGCGGGTCGAGGTCTCGGACGGATCGCGGGGCGGATGCGGGGCGGATGCTGAGGGGGGCTGCTGCGAGGTCACCGGGTGCTCGTCTCCTGCTGGGTCGTGCCTGTGGTCAGGGGCGCGTCCCCGGACGGGGGAAGCGGGACGCGGCTGCCCCTCCAGGATACTCCGGCACCCCGAGACCCCGGCCACCCGGGGCGCCGATCAGACGCCGTCGGCGGCCGGTGCCGATGCCGTCTGCGGCTGCGAATCCTGCTCCGCCTGCGGTTCCGGCGGCGAGTCCGGCGCCGGTGCCGACTCCTGGGCGCGCAGGTGCTCCTGCACGGCCTCGGCCAGCTTCGGCCCGATCCCGCGCACCCGGGTGAGCTGCTCGAGGTCGGCCTCCCGGATGGCCTGCAGGGTGCCGAACTGCGCCAGCAGCGCATCCCGGCGGGCGGCCCCGAGCCCCGGGATCCCGTCCAGGGCCGAGGAGAGCATGGCCTTGCCGCGCTTGGAGCGGTGGAAGGTGATCGCGAAGCGGTGGGCCTCATCGCGCAGCCGCTGCAGCAGGAACAATCCCTGCGAGGCACGCGGCAGGATGACCGGGAAGTCGTCGTCCGGCACCCAGATCTCCTCCAGGCGCTTGGCCAGCCCGACCACCGCGACGTCGGAGATCCCCAGCTCGTCCAGGGCCTGGCGGGCCGCGGCGACCTGCGGGGGCCCGCCGTCCACGACGACGAGATTGGGCGGGTAGGCGAAGCGCTGCGGCTCCGGCGCCCCGGCCTGCTCGGCGTCGATCTGCCCGGTGCGCACCCCCGCCCGGGCCCGCTCCTGCTGATCCGCCAGGTGGCGCTTGAAGCGGCGGGTGATGACGTCGTGCATCGAGGCGGTGTCGTCCCGGGCCGCCTCCCCGCGGATGGAGAACTTGCGGTACTCGGACTTGCGGGGCAGCCCGTCCTCGAAGACCACCATCGAGGCCACGACGTTGGTGCCCTGCACGTGGGAGATGTCGTAGCACTCGATGCGCATCAGCGGGTCCGGCAGCCCCAGGGCCTCCTGCAGCTCCTGCAGGGAGGCGCTGCGGGTGGTCAGATCCCCGGCGCGGCGGGACTTGTGCAGCATCAGGGACTGCTTGGCGTTGTCCGCGACGGTGCCCATCAGCTGCGCCCGCTCCCCGCGCTGCGGAACGGAGATCCGCACGCGCGACCCGCGCAGCCCCGTCAGCCACTGCTCCAGCTGCTCGCGGTTGCTGGGCAGCACGGGCACCAGCACGGTGCGCGGGATCTCGTGGGCGCTGGTCTCCTCCTCGTGCGGGGTGGAGGCCAAGGTCACCGCGGACTCCCCGTAGACCTGCTGCAGCAGCTGCTCGACCATCTCCCCCGGGGTGAGCTCCTCGACCTTCTCCACGATCCACCCGCGCTGGCCGCGGATGCGTCCGCCGCGCACGTGGAAGACCTGGGCGGCGGCCTCCAGCTCGTCCTCGTGGAAGGCGAACAGGTCCGCGTCCACCGAATCCGAGAGCACGACGGCGTTGCGCTCGAAGGCGGTGCGCAGGGCCTGGATGTCATCGCGCAGCCGGGCGGCGACCTCGAAGTCCATCTCCTCCGCCGCCCGCTGCATCCGCCGGGTCAGCTCCCGGATGAACCGCTCGGAGTCCCCCGCCATGAACCGGCACAGCCGGTCGGCCAGCTCCCGGTGGTCCTCCGCGGAGATGCGCCCGACGCACGGGGCGGAGCACTTGTCGATGTACCCGAGCAGGCAGGGCCGATCCTGCTGCTCGGCGCGGCGGAACACCGCCCGGGAACAGGTGCGCACGGGGAAGACCCGCAGCAGGGCGTCCAGGGTCTCGCGGATGGCCCACGCCTGGGAGAACGGACCGAAGTAGCGGGTGCCCTTCTTCTTCTCCCCGCGCATCACCTGCGCGCGGGGGTACTTCTCGGCCATGGACACCGCGAGGTACGGGTAGGACTTGTCGTCCCGGTACTTGATGTTGAACCGCGGGGTGTACTGCTTGATCCAGGTGTACTCCAGCTGCAGGGACTCCAGCTCGGAGGCCACCACGGTCCATTCGACTCCGGCCGCGGTGTTGACCATCGCGTAGGTCTTCGGCGCCAGCTGCTCGGGCTTGGCGAAGTAGCTGGTCAGCCGGTTGCGCAGGTTCTTGGCCTTGCCCACGTAGATGACCCGCCCGACGTCGTCCCGGAAGCGGTACACACCGGGGTCGGTGGGGATGTCCCCCGTGCGGGGCCGGTAGGTCGCCGGATCGGCCATGGGAAGGGTGTCCTCCTGAGTGCTCGGGCACCGGGTCCTCCCCGCGGGACGTCAGGCGCCGGCGTCCTTGGCCAGGGAGGGCGAGGTGTTGTATTCGTTCTTGCGCGGCTGCCCGCACAGGCGGGCGATCTCGTCCATGATCGCGTCCGTGGTGGCCCGCCGCTGGGCCCCGGACTGCTTCTCGCCGAGCTTCTCGAAGCTCATCGGCTCGCCGACGCGCACCGTGAAGCGCACCGGACGCAGCAGCTTCGTTCCGGGCGGCTGGATCCGCTCGGTGCCGATCAGCCCGACGGGGACGACGGGGGCGCCGGTCATGTGCGCCAGCCACGCCACCCCGATCTTGCCGCGGTACAGGTAGCCGTCCAGGGAGCGGGTGCCCTCCGGGTAGATCCCGAAGACCCCGCCGCGCTCCAGGCGCTCCAGGCCGATCTCCAGGGCCTTGAGCCGCTCGATCTGATCCGCCCGGTTCACGGGGATGATGTCGATCAGCTCGAAGATCCGCTTCATCAGCCGACCCTTGAGCCCCGGGGAGTTCACGTACTCGGCCTTCGCCAGAAAGGCCACCCGCCGCGGCATGAGCGCGGAGATGATCACGGAGTCCAGGAAGGCCCGGTGGTTGGAGGCCACGATCACGGGACCGGAGGCGGGGAAGCGCTCCAGACCGGTGACCCTGGCCCGGAAGACGGTCTTGATCAGGCCGGTCACGGCCGTCTGCGTCAGCCGGTACAGCTTCTCCATGGGTCTGGTCAAGGTCCTTCCCTCATCCGATCCGGCGACCTCGCCGGTGTGGTGCGCGTTTCATGAACACTGTACATTTCCCCGACACCGGCTCCCACCCCCGCGACGCTCCCGGGCGCGGCGCGTCACGGCGGCGAGGTCATCCCGTCCCCCTCCAGCCGCAGGTCGCAGCGCCGGGCCAGCTGGGCCCGCAGCGCATCGACGTCCTCCACGACGGCGGCGGCCCCGTGTGCGGTGAGCTCCCCGGGGGCGGCGAACCCCCAGGCCACCCCGACGCAGTCCAGGCCGTGGACCCGGGCGCCCTCGACGTCGTACTCCCGGTCCCCGACCATCACGGTGCGCCGCGGATCGGCCGCCAGCCCGCGCCGGGCCAGCAGGTCCAAGGAGCGGGCGATGACCCCGGCCTTGTCCACGGGCAGGTGGGCGGTCTCCGGACGCAGCTCATCCCTCGCCCCGGAGATGACGTCCGCAAGGGCGTCCAGCCCGAAGTGCGCGGCGATCCGCTCGGCGCTGGGCTGCGGCTTCTGGGTGGCCAGAGCCACCGCGGCCCCCGCGGCGCGCAGGTCCCGCAGCAGCTGCGCCACCCCGGGGTAGAGCCGGGAGTCCCGGGCAGCCCGGGCGGGATACGCCTCGCGGTAGGCGGCCAGGGCGGCGCGGCGCTGGCGCTCGTCCAGGTCCGTGTGCCGCTCCAGGCCCACCGAGGCGGGCGGCCCGACGAACCGGCGCAGCGTGGCCTCATCCGGGCGCGGATGGCCCTGGGCCTGGATGGCCTCGGCGATGGTCTCGGTGATGGCCCCGGCCGGATCCAGCAGGGTCCCGTCCAGGTCGAACAGCACCGCCGGGACGCCGTCGTGCTCGCCGCTCACGCGCCGTGCCCGTCGTCGTCGGCCCCGAGGATCTCCGCCAGGAAGCGCCCGGTGTGGCTGCCCGGCTCCTGGGCGACCTGCTCCGGGGTGCCCTGGGCGATGACCTGCCCGCCGCCGGAGCCGCCCTCCGGACCCATGTCCACGATCCAGTCCGCGGACTTGATGACGTCCAGGTTGTGCTCGATCGTCAGGACGGTGTTGCCCTTGTCCACGAGGGACTGCAGGACCTGCAGCAGCTTGGCGATGTCCTCGAAGTGCAGGCCCGTGGTCGGCTCATCCAGCACGTAGATGGTCCGGCCGTTGGAGCGCTTCTGCAGCTCGGAGGCGAGCTTGACCCGCTGGGCCTCACCCCCGGACAGGGTGGGGGCGGGCTGACCCAGCCGGATGTAGCCCAGCCCGACGTCCACGAGGGTGTTCAGGTGCCGGGCGATCGGGGTGAAGGCGGAGAAGAACTCGGCGGCCTCCTCCACGGGCATGTCCAGCACCTCGGCGATGTTCTTGCCCTTGTAGCGGATCTCCAGGGTCTCCCGGTTGTACCGGGCCCCGTGGCAGACCTCGCACGGCACGTAGACGTCGGGCAGGAAGTTCATCTCGATCTTCAGCGTGCCGTCACCGGCGCAGGCCTCGCAGCGCCCGCCCTTGACGTTGAAGGAGAAGCGCCCCGGCTGGTAGCCGCGCACCTTGGCCTCGTTGGTCTCGGCGAACAGCCG
This sequence comes from Rothia sp. BD8, assembly GCF_044878465.1. NCBI lineage: Bacteria > Bacillati > Actinomycetota > Actinomycetes > Micrococcales > Micrococcaceae > Rothia > Rothia sp. BD8. Next base: position 84,370 of record NZ_JANJES010000002.1, read on the forward strand.
CCGGATGTGGTCGAAGACCCCCGTGTAGGTCGCGGGGTTGGAGCGCGGCATCCGGCCGATGGGGCTCTGATCCACGTGCACGATCTTGTCCAGGTGCTCCAGGCCCTCCACCCGCCGGTGCCGCCCGGGCACCTGCTTGGCGCCGTTGAGCCGGTTGGCCAGCGCGGTGTAGAGGATGTCGTTGACCAGGGTGGACTTGCCCGAGCCGGAGACCCCGGTGACGGCGGTGAGCACGCCCAGGGGGAAGGACACCGTGACGTCGCGCAGGTTGTTCTCCTTCGCCCCGACCACCTTCACCATCCGCTTGCGGTCCACCGGGCGCCGCCGCGCGGGCACCGCGATCTGCCGACGCCCGGACAGGTAGGCCCCGGTCAGGGACTCCCGGTTCTCCAGCAGCTGCCCGTACGGCCCGGAGTGCACGATGCGCCCGCCGTGCTCGCCGGCGCCGGGGCCGACGTCGACCACCCAGTCGGATTCCCGGATGGTGTCCTCGTCGTGCTCCACGACGATCAGGGTGTTGCCCATGTCCCGCAGCTTGGTCAGGGTCTCGATCAGCCGCCGGTTGTCCCGCTGGTGCAGGCCGATCGACGGCTCGTCCAGGACGTAGAGGACCCCCACCAGTCCGGAGCCGATCTGGGTGGCCAGGCGGATGCGCTGGGCCTCCCCGCCGGACAGGGTCGCTGCGGCCCGGTCCAGGGTCAGGTAGTCCAGGCCGACGTCGAGCAGGAACTGCAGCCGGGCGTTGATCTCCTTGAGCACCTGCTCGGCGATGTGCCGCTCGCGCTCATCCAGGCGCAGCCCGGCCATGAACTCCTGGGCACCGGTCATCGGCATCGCGGTGACCTCGGCGATGGACTTCCCGCCCACGTGCACCGCGAGCATCGTCGGGTTCAGCCGCGCGCCGCCGCAGGCCGGGCACGGGGTCTGGCGCATGTACTGCTCGTAGCGGTCCTTGGCCCAGTCGGACTCGGTCTCCTCGTGCTTGCGCTGGATGTAGGCGTAGACGCCCTCGAAGCCGGAGGTGTAGCGCCGCTCCCGCCCGAAGCGGTTGCGGTAGGCGACCTCCACCTTGAAGTCCTTGCCGTGCAGGATCGCCCGGCGGGCCTTCTTCGGCAGCTCCTCCCACGGGGTGTTCAGGTCGAAGCCGACCTCCCGGCCCAGCCCCCCGAGCAGGCGCAGCCAGTACTCAGTGGTGGACTTGCCCTGGGACCACGGGGCGATGGCCCCCTCCCCCAGGGTCTTCTCCGGGTCGGGGACCACCAGGGACTCGTCCACTTCCAGCCGGGAGCCGATGCCGTCGCACTCGGGGCAGGCGCCGAAGGGGCTGTTGAAGGAGAAGGAGCGCGGCTCGATCTCGGTCTGGCCCAGCTCGTGGCCGTTGGGGCAGGCGAGGTTCTCGCTGTAGGTGCGGCTGCGCGCCTCGGAATCCTCGGGCTCGTCCACCCAGTCGATGGTCACCCGCCCGTCGGCCAGACCCAGGGCGGTCTCGATGGAGTCCGTCAGCCGCTGGTGGGCGGAGTCCTTGATCGCGATGCGGTCCACGACCACCGAGATCGTGTGCTTGTACTGCTTCTTCAGGCTCGGCGGCTCGGTGAGCCGGATCTGCTCCCCGTCCACCACGGCCCGGGAGTAGCCCTGCTGGGCCAGGGAGGAGAACAGGTCCTGGAACTCGCCCTTGCGGGCGCGGACCACCGGGGCGAGGACCTGCAGGCGGGTCCGCTCCGGGCGGGTCATCAGCTGGTCCACGATCTGCTGCGGGGTCTGCTTCTCGATCGGCTCCCCGCAGACCGGGCAGTGGGGGTGCCCGATGCGCGCCCAGAGCAGGCGCATGTAATCGTAGATCTCGGTGATGGTGCCGACCGTCGAGCGGGGGTTCTTGGAGGTGGACTTCTGATCGATGGACACCGCCGGGGACAGCCCCTCGATGAAGTCGACGTCGGGCTTGTCCACCTGGCCGAGGAACATCCGGGCGTAGGCGGACAGGGATTCGACGTAGCGGCGCTGGCCCTCGGCGAAGATGGTGTCGAAGGCCAGGGAGGACTTGCCGGAGCCGGACAGACCGGTGAACACCACCATGGCGTTGCGGGGGATCCGCAGGTCCACGGTGCGCAGGTTGTTCTCCCGCGCCCCCTTGACGATGATCTCGGTGGGGTCCTGGGCGCCCGCGGCGGGCGCGGCGGCGGTGGTGCTCATGGGTGCGGGAGGGCTCCCTTCCGGGTTGGGGGCGGCGCGGTCGCCGGGCATTCGAAGATCTATTCTACGGCTCGCGAAGCTGTCCGGAACGACCGCCGGGCGGATTTCCCTCACCGGCGAACGCACCGGCCCGCCCCTTCCGCGCCCCATGAGCCCGGCAGGGGTCGCGGCGTGTCCGAGGCTCACGGGCGCGGGTCCACGGGTGCGGAGGGGCGGTCGCGTTGCGCGTGCGTCACGCGCGTGTTGCGGGGGCGGGGCCGCGGGGCCCTAGAATCGTGCGCATGATGGCACTCGCGACCGAGAAGCTCGACCTGTCCGAGGTGACGATCCGGTGGATCAGCGTCTCCTCGATGGACAACAACGTGTACCTGATGACCTGCCGCTCCACCGGGGCCCAGCTGCTGATCGACGCGGCCGATGAGCCGGAGCGGATCTCCGGGTTGGTGGCCGCCGGGCGCGAGGACGTCTCCGGGTCCTGCACCTGCTGCGGCAACGTGCAGCTGATCGTGACCACGCATTCGCACTGGGATCACGTGCGGGCGCTGGCGGAGATCCGCTCCCGCTCGGAGGCCCTGACCGCCTGCGGGGCGCGGGACGAGCAGGACATCGACGTGCCGATGGACATCACCTTCCAGGACGGGGACACCGCGGATCTGGAGGGCTTCTCCCTCAAGGTCATCGAGCTGCGCGGGCACACCCCCGGCTCGATCGCCCTGGCCTACGAGGACCCGGCCGGGCGCACCGTGATCTTCACGGGCGACTCCCTGTTCCCCGGCGGGGTGGGCAAGACCGACTCTCCCGAGGCCTTCCGCGCCCTGCTGCACGATGTGCGCACCAAGATCTTCGACGTCTACGACGACGACACCCTCATCCTGCCCGGTCACGGCGAGTCCACGACTCTGGGAGCCGAGCGCCCGCACCTGGACGAGTGGGAGCGGCGCGGCTGGTGAGCCGCGGATCGGCAGCCGGGAGCGTGGTCTCGGCCGATCGCTGATCCCTCCCCCGCCCTCCCGACGACGCCGCGACACCCCGTCGACCGCCCTCGTGCGAGCGGTCGACGGGGCGTCGTCGCGCCTGAACCGGCTCAGAACAGCCCGTGCACGGCGCCGTCGGCGTCGAGCCCGATGCGCTCGGCCGCCGGGGAGGCGGACAGCCCCGGCATGGTGCGCATGGTCCCGCAGATTGCGTAGACGTAGCCGGCCCCGGCGGCCAGGCGCACCTCCCGCACGGGCAGGCGCCATCCCGTGGGGGCGCCCTTCCGGGTGGGATCCGCGGTCAGGGACAGGTGCGTCTTGGCGATGACCACGGGCAGGTCCCCGTAGCCCTGCTCTTCGCAGCGGGCCAGCTGGCGGGCAGCCGCCGGGGCGATCTCCAGCCCGTCGGCCCCGTAGACCTTCCGGGCCACGGCGTCGAGCTTGTCCGTCAGGGAATCCTCGGGGGCGTAGGTGGGCACCAGCTCGTGCGGCTGCTCGCAGGCCTCGGCCACGGCGTCGGCCAGCTCGGTGGCGCCGTCTCCACCGCGGGCCACGCCCTCGTGCACGGCCACCCGCGCCCCGGCCCGCTCGGCGATCTCCCGGATGACGGCGTGCTCGCTGGGGTGGTCGGTAGGGAAGGCGTTGATCGCCACGACGGCGCTGATGCCGAAGCCGCGCAGGATCGCCAGGTGCTTGAGCAGGTTCGGGGCCCCGGCGCGCACGTCCTCGGGGTTCTCGGCCAGCAGCTCCTCGGGCAGGGGCTTGCCGGGCACGATCCGGTGGCGTCCGGAGTGGGCCTTCAGCGCCCGGACGGTGACCACGAGGACCGCGGCGTCCGGGGTCAGCCCGGAGACCCGGCACTTGACGTTGACGAAGCGCTCGGCACCCATGTCCGCTCCGAATCCGGCCTCGGTGATGACGTAGTCGGCGTGCTCCAGGGCGGCGTAGTCGGCGAGGATCGAGGAGTTGCCGGTGGCGATGTTGCCGAAGGGCCCGGTGTGGATCAGGGCGGGGACCCCTTCGAGGGTCTGCATCAGGTTCGGGTGGATCGCGTCGGCCAGCAGGGCCGCCAGCGCGCCGTCGGCCTTCAGGTCCTCGGCGGTCACGGGCGCGCCGTCCCGGGTGGAGGCCACGACGATGCGGGCCAGCCGGGCCTTCAGATCCGCCAGATCCGTGGCCAGGGAGAGGATGACCATGATCTCGCTGGCCGAGGTGATGTCGAAGCCGCTCTGGCGGGTGACCCCGTCCTGGCGCTCCCCCAGGCCGATGACGACGTGGCGCAGGGAGCGGTCGTTGATGTCCAGGACGCGCCGCCACGTGATGCTGCGCTCGTCGATGTCCAGGGCGTTGCCGTGGTGCAGATGGTTGTCCAGCAGCGCCGCGAGCATGTTGTGCGCGGCGGTGACGGCGTGGAAGTCCCCGGTCAGGTGCAGGTTGAGCTTGTCCATGGGGATGACCTGCGAGTACCCGCCGCCGGCGGCCCCGCCCTTGATCCCGAAGGTCGGGCCCAGGGAGGGCTGGCGCAGGGTGAGCATCGCGGAGCGGCCGGTGCGCGCCATGCCCTGGGCCAGGGAGACGGAGGTGGCGGTCTTGCCCTCCCCCAGCGGCGTCGGAGTGATGGCGGTGACCAGGACGTAGCGGCCGCGACGCCGTTCGGGGGCGGCGTCGGCGGCGGGCAGGAGCTTGGCGACGTGGCGGCCGTAGGGCTCCAGCCGGTCGCGCTCGATGCCGGCGGTCGCGGCGATCTCCTCGATGGGCCGGGGCTGGGCCTGCTGGGCGATCTCGAGGTCGGAGGGCATGCTCATGGGGACTCCCGTCGTCGTGGGGATGGGTGCGTTCCCTCTCCAGTATGGTGGCGGCGGGACCCAACCCGGCCGAGGCGGCGGGGTCGGGTCGGGCGGGCGCAAGCGGGGCCGACCCGGGCGGGTCGGTAGACTCGGGCCCGATGAGACTGCTCGAAGCCCTGGACCCCCGCCTCGCCGATGACGACCGCCGCTACTTCCGGGGAGATTTCGCCTCGAATCCGCTGACCGCGGAGGAGATCGCCGACGGCTTCTCCCGGTGGATCGACTCCCGGGGGATGCAGCTGTACCCGGCGCAGGAGGAGGCGGTGCTGGAGCTGGCCTCCGGGGCCAACGTCATCCTGGCCACCCCGACCGGCTCCGGGAAGTCCACGGTCGCGGTGGCCGCGCACTTCACGGGCCTGGCCCGCGGGCAGCGCTCCTACTACACGGCGCCGATCAAGGCGCTGGTCTCGGAGAAGTTCTTCGACCTGTGCGCGATCTTCGGCGCGCAGAACGTCGGGATGGTCACCGGGGACTCCTCGATCAACGCCGGTGCGCCGATCGTGTGCTGCACCGCGGAGATCCTGGCGAACGTGGTGCTGCGCGAGGGCGCGGGGGCCGATCTGTGCCAGGTGGTCATGGACGAGTTCCACTTCTACTCGGATCCCCAGCGGGGCTGGGCGTGGCAGGTGCCGCTGCTGGAGCTGCCGCAGGCGCAGTTCCTGCTGATGTCCGCGACCCTGGGGGATGTGACCCGGTTCCGGCGGGAGCTGAGCGAGCTGACGGGCCGGGAGACGGCCTACGTGACCTCCTCGGAGCGGCCGATCCCGCTGCACTACTACTACTCGGAGCAGCCCGTGCACGAGGCCATCGAGGAGCTGGTGCGCACGGACCGGGCCCCGGTGTACGTGGTCCACTTCTCCCAGGCCCAGGCCATGGAGCAGGCCCAGGCGCTGATGAGCATCGCGGTGCTGTCCAAGGAGGAGCAGCAGGCGGTCTCCGAGGCGATCGCGGGCTTCCGGTTCTCGGCGGGCTTCGGCAAGACCCTGAACAAGCTGGTGCGCCACGGCATCGGGGTGCACCACGCCGGGATGCTGCCCAAGTACCGGCGGCTGGTCGAGCAGCTGGCCCAGCGCGGGCTGCTGAAGGTCATCTGCGGCACGGACACCCTCGGCGTCGGCATCAACGTGCCGATCCGCACGGTGCTTTTCACGGCCCTGTCCAAGTTCGACGGACGCCGCACCCGGCGGCTGAAGGCCCGGGAGTTCCACCAGATCGCCGGACGGGCCGGGCGGGCCGGATATGACACGGCCGGGACCGTCGTCGTGCAGGCCCCGGAGCACGAGATCGAGAACGCGAAGCTGCTGGAGAAGGCCAGGAACCGCTTCGGGGAGGACGAGAAGCGGATCGAGCAGTCCCTGCGGGGCAAGCGGAAGAAGCCCCCGCAGGGCTTCGTGACGTGGTCGCGCCAGACCTTCGAGCAGCTGGTGGCCGCCGAGCCTGAGCCGCTGACCAGCTCCTTCGGGGTGACCCACTCGATGCTGCTGAACCTGCTGCACCGGCCCGGGGACCCCTTCGCCGCGGCCGGCCGGCTGTTGCGGGAGAACCACGAGACCCCGGCCCGGCAGCGGGAGATGATCCGCCGGGCCCTGGGCATCTACCGGGAGCTGCTGGCTGCCGGCGTCCTGCGCCGCCTGGATCGCCCGGATGAGGAGGGCCGCCCGGTGGCGCTGACCGTGCAGCTGCAGGAGGACTTCGCGCTGAACCAGCCGCTGTCCCCCTTCGCCCTGGCGGCCCTGGAGCTGCTGGATCGGGAGTCGCCGGACTACGCGCTGGACGCCGTCTCCGTGATCGAGGCGACCCTGGATGACCCGCGGCAGGTGCTCATCGGCCAGGAGCGCAAGGCCCGCGGGGAGGCCATCGCCGCGATGAAGGCCGAGGGCATGGAGTACACGGAGCGGATGAACGCCGCGGACCGGATCACCTACCCGCAGCCCCTGGCCGAGCTGCTGGAGCAGACCTTCGAGACCTACCGCTCCGGGGCGCCGTGGATCGCGGAGTTCGAGCTGTCCCCGAAGTCCGTGGTACGCGACATGTACGAGCGGGCCATGTCCTTCGGCCAGTACGTGCAGTTCTACGAGCTCTCCCGCTCGGAGGGCATCCTGCTGCGCTACCTCTCGGACGCCTACCGGGCCCTGCGCCAGACGGTGCCCCCGGCGGCCCTGACCGAGCAGCTGGAGGATCTCATCGCGTGGCTGGGCGAGCTGATCCGCCAGACGGACAACTCCCTGATCGACGAGTGGGAGCGGCTGAGCGCCGGAGAGGACGCGGCACCCGAGCCGGAGTCCCTGGAGGAGCTCGTGGCGGAATCCGCCCCGAAGGTCACGGACAACCCGCGGGCCTTCCGCGTCATGGTGCGCAACGCCCTGTTCCGGCGGGTGGAGCTGTTCGCCGACGAGCGCGAGCGCACCCTGGGCTCCCTGGACGGGGACTGCGGGTGGGATGCCGACCGGTGGGCCGATGCGATGGATGAGTACTTCGAGGCCTACGACGACCTGTTCACGGACGCGCAGGCGCGCTCCCCGCAGCACCTGATGATCGATGACGCGCAGCCGGGGATCTGGCGGGTGCGCCTGGCCTTCGCGGATCCGGAGGAGAACTACGACCACGGGATCACGGCCGTGGTGGATCTGGCGGCCTCGGATGAGGCCGGGGCCCCGGTGCTGCGCATCGGGCACGTCGGTCCCTTCGCCGAGGCCGGGCCGCTGGAGGCCGTCGAGGACCTGCTGGAGGGGCAGGCGCCGACCGGCGGTGCCGAGGGGGTGCGGCGATGAGCCGGATCCTGCCCGCGCCCGGTGCGGCCCCGGTGCCGCACCGGGCCGGTCCCGTGCACGAGGTCGGGAGCCTGCACCTGAGCGAGCATCGGTTCCGGGTGCCGCTGGCGCACGCCCGGGTCTGGACCCACCCGGAGGATCCGGCGGTGCCGGAGGCGGTGGCGGACCGGGAGATCGAGGTCTTCGCCCGGGTGGCCACGAGTGCTGATCCGGAGGCGCCGGTGCCGGTGCGGCGTCGGCCGTACCTGGTGTACCTGCAGGGTGGGCCGGGCATGGCCTCCCCGCGCCCGGCGTCGGATTCCGGGTGGCTGGGGCTGCTCGCCCCGCACTACCGGGTGGTGCTGCTGGATCAGCGCGGCACCGGCCTGTCCACCCCGCTCAGCGCGGGGTCCCTGGCCCGGGAGGGCGACGCCGCGGCGCAGGCGGCGTACCTGGAGCATTTCCGCGCCCCGGACATCGTGGCCGATGCCGAGGCGGTGCGCGCGACGCTGCTGGCCGGGGAACCGGAGACCCGGTGGGCGAGCCTGGGGCAGAGCTTCGGCGGCTTCCTAACCCTGACCTACCTGTCCTTCGCCCCGGAGTCCCTGCTGCACTGCTGGATGACCGCGGGCCTGGCCCCGATCCACCGCGGCCCCGAGGAGGTCTACCGGGCGACGTATCGGCGGATGGCCGAGCGCAGCCGGGAGTTCCTCTCCTGGTACCCGGAGGATGCCGAGCGGGCCGGGCGGATCGCGGATCTGCTGGCGGGGCGGGAGGCGCTGCTGCCGGATGGGTCTCCGCTGAGCCCGGAGCGGTTCCAGAGCGTCGGGATGCTGCTGGGCGGCACCGGGCGGGTGCACCGGCTGCACTACCTGCTGGAGTCGGCCTTCGCCGAGGGCCCGGATGGCCTCGCGGAGGGCTTCCTGGCGGAGGCGGCCGGCGTCGTCGGCTTCGCGGGGCACCCGCTGTACGCCCTGATGCACGAGGCCATCTACGCGGATGGCCCGGGCACGGCGACGGCGTGGGCGGCGCAGCGGGTGCGGAAGGAGCTGCCGGAGTTCTCCCCGGCGGCCCGCCCGCTGCTGTTCACCGGGGAGATGATCCAGCCGTGGCACTTCCGCCTGGACCCGGCGCTGCGCCCGCTGCGGGAAGTCGCCGAGCTGCTGGCGGCCAAGCAGGACTGGGGGCGGCTCTACGACCTGCGGGTTCTGCGGGGCAACGAGGTGCCGGTGGCGGCCAGCGCGTATGAGCACGACGTGTACGTGGACTTCGACGCGGCCCGACAGACCGCGGCGTCGGTGGGGTCGCTGGACCTGTGGACCTCCCCGACGCTGCACCACGACGCCCTGGGCAACGACTCCCGGGAGGTGCTGCACGGGCTGGGCGAGCTGCTGGCCCGCGCCGGGGCCCTGCCGGGCAATCCGGTGTCGCCCGCGTGAGGTCCGGGGCGGCCCTGAACGCGGCCCTGAGCGGACGCAGACGGTCATCTGCCCGGTCCCCATGTGGCGCCGGGTACACTGACGTGCAGGTTCCCGGGCGCCCACCCCGGTCCCGCCCGATCCTCGGCGCGGGACCCGAGGCACCCTCTCCCGGAAGGAGCAACCCATGAGCGGAAAGATCACGCTGATCGGGGACACGTGGACGTCCACCCGCCCGGTCACGGTCAGCACCCGTCCGGTGGCCCGCCAGGACGCCGACGGCCTGGCCCGGCTGTTCTTCACGGCCTACGATGACGGTTCGGTGACTTCCCAGGCCCACGCTCTGGAGATCCTGCACCACATGTTCGACGGCGAGTACGGCGCGGTGCTGCCGAAGGCCTCCCCCGTGGTGGTGGATGATGCGGGCCGGATCATCGCCGCCGCCCTGGTGCTGGAGTCCCGGGTGGGCGATGACCTGCCGGATTCGCCGTATATCTTCGAGCTGTTCACGGAGTCCTCCCGGCGCCGGGAGGGCTTCGCCGAGCAGCTGCTGCGCGTGGCCATCACAGAGCTGAAGGAGGAGGGGTTCGAGCACGTGGCCCTGCGGATCAGCGAGGACAACGCCGCGGCGCTGGCCCTGTACCTGACCCTGGACTTCCGCCGGTGGTTCCCCGAGGAGGATGAGCTCTAGGCTCCCACGGGACGCCGCCGCGCGGGCCCGATCGCACCGAGGTGCGCTCGGCCCGCGCGCGTCTGACGGGTCTGCTGTGTCTGCCGTGACTGCTCAGAGCAGCCGCCGCTGCCCCGCCGGTTCCAGCAGCTCGGGCCCGTTGTTCCGGGGGCTGCCCACGGCCGGTCCCACCTCGCGCAGGCGCCATGCGGCGGCGACATCGTAGGCTCGTTCCCGCACCGCGTCGATGGCCCGCTGGGCGGCCTCGGCGCCCTCGGCGGCGGTGCGCAGCCAGGTGCTCAGCCCGTCCTGCGGGTCCCCGGTGGTCTCCAGGGGGATCGGCAGGCGGTCGTGCAGCCGGGAGAGCTGGCGCAGGGTCTCGGAGTCCCGGGCATCGGCCTCCTCGGCAGAGGGCGAGTCCATGGTGAGGATGGTCGCCGAGAGCAGCCACTGTCCTTCGTCGGGGCCGCTGGGGATGCGCCACCAGTCGTAGAGGCCGGCGAAGTAGATGCTCTGCTCCTCGGCGGAAGGGTGCACGTAGTACGGGGTCTTCTCGGGGGTCTTGCGGCCGGGGACCTCGGTGCGCAGCCACTCGTAGTAGCCGTTGGCGGGGATCGCGCAGTGCTGGGCGGCGGCGGCGTGGCGGAAGGCGGGCTTGGTCGCGGCGGTCTCGCTGCGGGCGTTGAAGGTGCGGGAGGAGAAGGTCTCGTCCTTCGCCCACCGGGGCAGCAGGCCCCAGCGGGCCGGGTGGATGGCGCGTCGCCGGGTGCCGTCCTCCTGGGCGTGGTCCACGATGATGGGCACCGTGTGCGTGGGAGCGACGTTGTAGTCCGCGCAGCTCTCCTCCAGCTCCACCCCGGCCAGCAGGTCCCCCGCCGCCCGGGCGATCACGTAGCGTCCGCACATCGCCGGTCCCCCTCTCCCAGTCCTCGGCGTCTCCCCTCGTCCGACGGCCATCATGCCACGCCGACGTCGCCTCCCCCACACCCTGGGAAAAACCTGTAAGGTTCTTCGGGTTCCCATCCATCTCGCACCAACAGGAGATCCCCCGTGTCCGAGAACCCCCACGGCTCCCACCCGAGCCAGGAGCCCACCCCCGAGGGCTACCCCGCCCCCACCCACCAGAGTGGCCAGCAGCAGGCCGGCTACCCGCAGGCCCCCTACGGCGCTCCCCAGGTTGCGCCCCAGAGCAAGGCGCGCAACGTCGTCGGCATCATCGCCATGATCTGCGCGATCCTCGGGACCATCCTGGCCTGCATCCCCGGGATCTTGGCCCTGGGATGGATTCTGCTTCCGGTGGGCTTCATCATGGGCATCGTCGCCGTGTGCCTGAAGGGCAAGGTCAAGTGGCAAGGGATCACCGCGATCATCGTGTCGGTGGTCGGGACGCTGATCGGCTTGCTCGTGTTCTTCCTCGTCATCGCCAACGCCGTCAACGACGCCGTGCAGGATAGTGATACCTCGCCGTCCACTTCAGCGTCCTCCTCCGCCGCGGCGGGTTCCGCCGCCGAGGAGACGGGCAAGTTCGGCCAGACCGTCCAGTGGGATGATGGTCTCAAGGCCACCGTGGGCGAACCGCAGGAGTTCACCCCCTCGGAAAGCGCTTCCGTCCAGGGCGATGGACAGGCTCGGAAGTTCACCATCACCGTGCACAACGGCACCGACAAGGCCATCGATGCCATGGGCATCAGCTCCACGGTCCAGTCGGGTGGAAAGCAGGCTGACTCCGTCTTCGATTCCGCGCAGAACATCGAGATTCCTTCTGGGAAGATCCAGCCCGGCAAGGATCTGACCTTCGACGTTGTCTACCAGGTGGCCGATCCGTCGGACATCAGCTTCGACCTGTCGATCATCGATCCGGACAGCTTGGACACCCATGAGGTGACCTTCGTTTCCTGATCGCCCTCGCGATCCGCCTCGGGCCCCGACATCCCAGCGATGCCGGGGCTCTTTGCGTCCATCCGGATTTTCCCTGCCGCGCAACATGGTCCTTCTTCCGCTCCCACGCGACGAAGACCCCTCCACGCCGTGTTCCGCGGGCTCGCGATGCCACGCCGACGTCGCCTCTCCCATACCGTGGGAGAACCCGGTAATGTCCTGTGCACCCTCATCCCGTCTCGCCCCGCGGGAGATGCCCCGTCTCCGAGACACCCCACGGTCCCCACCCGAGCTGGCAATCCGGTCCCGCGGGCCTACCCCTCCCGGGCGGCCACCCGCAGGTCCCCGACGGGACCCCCCGTTCCCGCCGGGAAGGACCGGATCCAACGTCGTCGGCATCATCGCGCTGGTCTGCTCGATCCTCGGCACCGAGCTGATCTTCCTCCGTGTCCCCCTGCTGGGGCTGTTCGGCGTGATCCTGCTGCCGATCGCCTACTCCTGGGCATCATCGGCGTGTGTCAGAGGCGGAAGGCCAAGTGGCAGGGCTCCACCGCGATCGTCGTGTCGGCGGCCGGCACGGTGGCCGGCTTCATCACGCTCACCCTGCTCATCGCGATCCCGATCTTCGGCCTCCACCTTAGACCTCCGACCCGATGCCATCCGCCGTGTGCACTTCGAGCTCACACGCCATCCGGGCGATGAGGCCGACCGCGCCCGCTCACCCGAGCCCGCCCCGGGCGGCCCGCTCCCACGCGGCATACTGCTCCAGCACGGCATCCTCGACGTCTTCGATCCTCGCCTCGGAGATCAGCTGCCGGACCGCTCCCACGGTGCCGGGATCCAGCTCGAGACCCAGGGCCGCATAGACCTCGGTGAGCACGGCGGCCAGCGGCTCCCGCCGGTCCACGACGACGGCGGCGGAGAACCACCAGGCGCCGGCCACCACCCGCTGCGCGGTGCCCACCAGCTTCGTCGGTCCGATGCCACCGGCCGCGCCGTGGACGCTGAACTCCCCGGGACAGTATTCGCCCGGCAGCTCCCCCACCCCGGCGTCGACCCCCAGGTCGGCCAGGGCCCGCGCCCACAGCGCCCCGAACTCGCGGTAGCGGCGCTGGTTGCCGCCGGTGGCATCGGCGTCAGGGCACAGGTGGTCCACGATCAGGCAGTCCCGGTGATAGGCCGCAGCCCGCCCGCCGACCTTGCGCACCCACGGTTCGAAGCCGTGAGCCGCGGCGGACGATGCCGCCCGGGCGAAGCCGGAGTTCAGCTCATCCCGACGCCCGAAGGCCACCACCGGCGCCGGACGGGACAGGCGCAGCACCTCCGGGTGCTCCCCGCGCCCGACGGCGCGCAGCAGCTCCAGGGTCCGCGCGTAGTCCGCGGCACCCGGGGCCGCGGCCTCCACCCGCTCGATGCGCACCGGCGCCTCCTTTTCTCCCGATTCCCGGCCAGCCTAGTCCAGCCCCGACGCTCGCTGTGGCCCCTATTCCGGTTCGGGAAACCGAGCAGGTGCCCGTCCCGGGCGCGGGGGTATCCTCGAACAGCGCCGCCCCCCTCATTCCCGTCTCGAACCGAGGTCCCCGCCCGTGCCCACCACCACCCCGTCTTCCGGGCGCGATCAGACCGACCCGTCCGAAGGCGGCGCCGTCCTCAACGCGCTGCGTCACCCACGGGTGCTGGGGCGGGAGGTGACCGCCGGGTTCATGACCTCCCTGGCGCTGATCCCGGAGTCCACGGCCTTCGCGGTGGTGGCCGGGCTGGACCCGCGGATGGGGCTGTACGGCGCCGTCATCGTCGCGGTGGTGACCTCGGTGCTCGGCGGGCGCCCCGGCATGGTCTCGGCCGCGGCAGGCTCGGTCGCGCTGGTCGCCGCTCCCCTGGTCCGCTCCCACGGGGTGCAGGCCTACCTGCTGGCCGTCATCCTCTCCGGGGCGCTGCAGGTGGTGCTCGCGGTGTGCGGGGCGGCGAAGCTGATGCGGCTGATCCCGCCGGCGGTGATGCGCGGGTTCGTGGATGCCCTGGCCATCCTGATCTTCACCTCGCAGCTGCCGGAGCTGATCGGCGTCCCCTGGGCCGTGTACCCGCTGGTGGCCCTCGGGCTGCTCGTGGTCTTCCTGCTCCCCCGCCTGAGCACGGCCGTGCCGGGGCCGCTGGCCGCCGTCGTCGTGGTGACGGCCGCGGCGTGGCTGCTGGGGTGGACGGTGCCGACCGTCGGGGACCGCGGCGCGCTGCCCCACGGCCTGCCCAGCCTCGGGCTGCCGAGCCTGCCCACGGATGCGGGCGCGTGGACGGCGATCGTGCCGATCGCGGCCGCGATGGCCGTGGTCGGGCTGGTGGAGTCACTGCTCACCGCCCGCCTGGTCGATGACATCACCGGCACGGGCTCGGATAAGACCCGGGAGGCCTGGGCGCTGGGCACGGCGAACATCGCCGCGGGATGCTTCGGCGCGATGGGCGGGTGCGCGATGATCGGGCAGACCATGATCAACGTCCGGCACGGCCGGGCCCGGACCCGCCTGTCCACGCTGGCCGCGGCCGGCTCGGTGCTGATGCTCGCCCTGGTGCTCGCGGACCTGCTGGCGGCGATGCCGATGGCGGCGCTGACCGCGGTGATGGTGTTCATCGCCGTGACCACCTTCGACTGGCACTCGGTGGCCCCGCGGACCCTCAAACGCTCCCCCTGGCCGGTCACCGTCGTGCTGGTGGCCACCGTCGGACTGACGGTGGCCACCCACGACCTAGCGATCGGCGTCATCGTCGGCACGGTGCTGGCCCGGCTGCTGCCGCGCGGGACCCGCCCGCAGGTCATCTGACCTCAGCGGGGCGGGCCTCGACGGAGGGATGAGCGGGCGGCTCAGCCGAGCAGCCGCGCCGCGGCCTCGGAACGCTGCCGCGCGTCATCCTCCTCGGCGCCGGCGGCCACGTGCTCCTGACGCCAAGCCTCCACGAGCCGACCGCGCAGGGCATCCTCGCCCTGCTCGGCGTGGATCTGCTCGAGGACTTCGCGGGTGTGCCCGATATTGCCGGACAGGTGCACGTCCAGGGCGGCCAGGGCCTCATCCCACACGACGCCGAGCTCGGCCGGCCCGTACTCGCCCCACCGCTGGTCATCGGCCACGGTGTGCCGCACGGTCACTGAGGTCCCGGTGACCCCAGTGGTCACCGCGACGGCGACCTTCCCGGTGCGCTCGGCCTCGGTCCACTCCAGCTGGATGGCCCGGTGGCGGTCGCAGTACTGGATGGTGCCGGTGACGCCGCGGTCCTCGACGGCGAAGCTCCCGCCGGTGCGCAGGTCCCCGGTGACGGTTCCGAACCAGTCGGCCAGGCGCTGCGGCTCGGTGAGGGAGTCCCAGACCTCGGCGATGGGGTTGGTGTAGCGGGTGGCCAGCATGACCACGTGGGTCTTCTCGTTGTCCTTGACGTGGCGGTCCACGCGCTCGAACTGCTCGGTGGGATCGGGAATGCTCATGATCTCCGTCATACAGGACCGCAGGCCCCAGCGCCACTCGGAAAGCCCAGCGCCACTCGGAAAGCCCGGAGACGCAGAGGAGCCCGGTCCGCACCCCGGATGGGGGCGGGCCGGGCTCCTCTGCGTCCTCGCGGGACGGGAGTCAGCGGATCAGAAGTCCCAGTCCTCGTCCTCGGTGTTCACGGCCTTGCCGATCACGTAGGAGGAACCCGAGCCGGAGAAGAAGTCGTGGTTCTCGTCGGCGTTCGGGGACAGGGCGGAGAGGATCGCCGGGGAGACGTCGGTGACCGACGCCGGGAACATCGCCTCGTAGCCCAGGTTCATCAGGGCCTTGTTGGCGTTGTAGTGCAGGAACTTCTTCACGTCCTCGGACAGGCCGACGCCGTCGTAGAGGCTGTGGGTGTAGGCCACCTCGTTCTCGTACAGCTCGAACAGCAGCTCGAAGGTGTAGTCCTTGATCTCCTGCTGGCGCTCCGGGGACTCCTTCTCCAGGCCCCGCTGGAACTTGTACCCGATGTAGTAGCCGTGCACGGCCTCGTCGCGGATGATCAGGCGGATCAGATCCGCGGTGTTGGTCAGCTTCGCGTGGGAGGACCAGTACATCGGCAGGTAGAACCCGGAGTAGAACAGGAAGGACTCCAGCAGAGTGGAGGCCACCTTCTTCTTCAGCGGGTCCTCGCCCTGGTAGTAGTCCATGACGATGTTGGCCTTCTTCTGCAGGTGCGGGTTCTCCCGGGACCAGCGGAACACCTCGTCGATCTCCTTGGTGGAGGCCAGGGTGGAGAAGATCGAGGAGTAGGACTTCGCGTGCACGGACTCCATGAACGCGATGTTCGTGTACACTGCCTCCTCATGCGGGGTGATCGCATCCGGCAGGAGGGAGACGGCCCCGACGGTGCCCTGGATGGTGTCCAGCAGCGTCAGGCCCGTGAAGACCCGCATGGTCAGCTGCTTCTCCTCCTCGTTCAGGGTGTTCCAGGACTGGACGTCGTTGGACAGCGGGACCTTCTCCGGCAGCCAGAAGTTCCCGACCAGCCGGTCCCAGACCTCCTGGTCCTTCTCATCCTGGAGGCGGTTCCAGTTGATCGCCTCGACCTGGTGGACCAGTTCGACCTTCTCGCTCATCATGGCGTTCTCGGTGCTCCTTGTGCGTGGTGGCGGATTCGACGACGGCGGCGGGCGGGGCCGCTCACAGCATGCAGGACACGCAGCCCTCGACCTCGGTGCCCTCCAGGGCCAGCTGGCGCAGCCGCGAGTAGTAGATCGTCTTGATCCCCTTGCGCCACGCGTAGATCTGGGCCTTGTTGATGTCCCGGGTGTTCGCGGTGTCCCGGAAGAACAGGGTCAGGGACAGGCCCTGGTCCACGTGCTGGGTGGCCGCGGCGTAGGTGTCGATGACCTTCTCGTACCCGATCTCGTAGGCATCCTGGTAGTACTCCAGGTTGTCGTTGGTCAGGTACGGCGCGGGGTAGTACACCCGGCCCAGCTTGCCCTCCTTGCGGATCTCGATCTTCGAGGCGATCGGGTGGATCGAGGAGGTGGAGCCGTTGATGTAGGAGATGGACCCGGTCGGCGGCACGGCCTGCAGGTTCTGGTTGTACATCCCGTGGGTCTGCACCTGCTCGCGCAGCTGCTCCCAGTCCTGCTGGGTGGGGACGTGCACGCCGTCGAACATCTCGCGCACCTTCTGCGTGGCCGGGGCCCACTCCCGCCGGATGTACTTGTCGAAGAACTCCCCGGAGGCGTACGCGGAGTCCTCGAAGCCCACGAAGGACTCCCCCCGCTCCTTGGCGATCAGGTTGGAGGCGCGGATCGCGTGGTAGAGCACCGTGTAGAAGTAGATGTTCGTGAAGTCGATGCCCTCCTCGGACCCGTAGAACACCTCCTCGCGGGCCAGGTAGCCGTGCAGGTTCATCTGCCCCAGCCCGATGGCGTGGCTCATCCGGTTGCCCCGCTCGATCGAGGGCACGGAGTCGATGTCGGACATGTCCGACACGGCGGTGAGCCCGCGGATCGCGGTCTCGATGGTCTTGCCGAAGTCCGGGGAGTCCATGGTGTGGGCGATGTTCAGGGAGCCCAGGTTGCAGGAGATGTCCTTGCCCACCTCGGCGTAGCCGAGGTCCGCGTCGTAGGCGGAGGGCTCGGAGACCTGCAGGATCTCGGAGCACAGGTTGGACATGATGACCTTGCCCTGGATGGGGTTGGCCCGGTTCACGGTGTCCTCGAACATCACGTACGGGTAGCCGGACTCGAACTGGATCTCCGCCAGCGTCTGGAAGAACTCCCGGGCGTTGATCTTCTTCTTCTGGATGCGGGAGTCATCGACCATCTCGTAGTACTTCTCCGTGACGGAGATGTCCGAGAACGGCATCCCGTAGACGCGCTCGACGTCGTACGGGGAGAACAGGTACATGTCCTCGTTGCGCTTGGCCAGCTGGAAGGTGATGTCCGGGATGACCACGCCCAGGGAGAGGGTCTTGATGCGGATCTTCTCGTCCGCGTTCTCCCGCTTGGTGTCCAGGAACTTGTAGATGTCCGGGTGGTGGGCGTGCAGGTACACGGCCCCGGCGCCCTGGCGGGCCCCGAGCTGGTTGGCGTAGGAGAAGGAGTCCTCCAGCAGCTTCATCACGGGGATGACCCCGGAGGACTGGTTCTGGATCTTCTTGATCGGGGCGCCGGACTCGCGCAGGTTGGTCAGGGCGAAGGCCACCCCGCCGCCGCGCTTGGACAGCTGCAGGGCGGAGTTGATGGAGCGCCCGATGGACTCCATGTTGTCCTCCACGCGCAGCAGGAAGCAGGAGACCAGCTCGCCGCGCTGCTTCTTCCCGGCGTTGAGGAACGTGGGGGTGGCCGGCTGGAAGCGCCCGGAGATGATCTCCTCCACCAGCTCGGTGGCCAGCTGCTCATCGCCGCGGGCCAGGGTCAGGGCGACCATGACCACCCGGTCCTCGAAGCGCTCCAGGTACCGCTGCCCGTCGAAGGTCTTCAGCGTGTAGGAGGTGTAGAACTTGAACGCGCCGAGGAAGGTCGGGAAGCGGAACTTCTTGGAGTAGGCCAGCTTGGACAGGCCCTTGATGAACTCGAAGCTGTACTGCTCCAGCACCTCCGGCTCGTAGTACTGGTTCTCCACCAGGTACTCCAGCTTCTCCTCCAGGTCGTGGAAGAACACGGTGTTGGTGTTCACGTGCTGGAGGAAGTACTGGCGGGCGGCCTGCCGGTCGGCGTCGAACTGGATCATGCCGTTCGCGTCGTAGAGGTTCAGCATGGCGTTGAGCTCGTGGTAGCCCAGGCCCTTGTACTTCTCGGGGATGGTCTTGTCGGCGGCGGGGGCCTCGTCGGTCATGCCGGCAGCGGCGGGCAGTTTCGTGTCCAAAACGCGGTGAGTCCTTCGTGTGCGCGGGTCACGTCCTCGGACGTGCCCATGAGTTCGAATTTGTAGAGTACGGGGACCTGGCACTTGGCGGCGATCTTGTCCGCGGCGATGCCGAAGTCCTCCCCGAAGTTGGTGTTGCCCGCGCCCATCACGCCGAGCATCAGCTCGCGGTTGCGGGGCTCGCGCAGGAACTTCATGACCTGCGGCGGGATGGTCTCCCCGGAGCGGGGACGCCCGTAGGTGGGCACGCACAGGACGAACGGCCGGTCCATGATCGGGGTGTCCTCCCCCGTGCGCAGCGGGATGCGCACGGTCGGGAAGCCCAGCTTCGCCACGAACTTGGCGGTGTTGCCGGAGATCGAGGAGAAGTAGACGACGAGGGGGTCCTGCTGCGCCGCAGCCCGGGGGTGCGGCGGGGTGTTCGGATCGATGGTGTGCGATGAGTCCGCGGCGGTGGACACTTCGACCTCATTCCTCACAGGGGTGGTGCGGTGGACGACGTCGGTCGGGCGCGTCCTGGGGGTGCGTGCGCGGTCCGCGGGCGGCTCGTGGAGGAAGGCGGCCGACCGGTGCCCGCGCGTGCAGGCGGGGGCTTCAGGAGACGAGCGTGGCCTCCAGGGCGGCGATCTTGTCCGGGCGGAAGCCGGACCAGTGGTCGTCCTCGGTGATCACGACGGGGGCCTGCAGGTAGCCCAGTTCCTTGATCCGCTCGAGGGCGGCGGCGTCCTCGGTGACGTCGACGACGTCGTAGGAGATGCCCCGCTTGTCCAGGGCGCGGTAGGTCGCGTTGCACTGGACGCAGGCGGGCTTGGTGTACACGGTCACAGACATGGTGCTCCTCCGAAGACTGCTGGGATGGATCCGCTCGGAACGGGTGCGCGCGGGCCTGATGCGGCGGGTCGCGCTCGTGGGCGGCGGAACGGCTCCAATACTACATCTAGTGGCGACCCCTGCAAGGACCCCCAGATAGTGTGCTCAACACCCCTGCTCGGGGTTATCCCCAGGCGCGGCCGCGGGTTTCCGCGGGGCGGTCTCGGTTGTCCACAGCGGCGCCCCCGATGCCGCGCCGTCGGGAGGCCCGGCATGGAACATCTCACAGCCGGATCTGCCCGTCTGGACCCCCTCGCGGGGGTAGTGGGAGCGTTCGGCGCGGGCCGGGTCAGAGCAGCCCGGCCGAACCCAGCTTGTCCGACAGGCTCGCCCCGTCGTTGGCTTCCATCCACAGGGAGCCGGCGGCGATCTGCTTGGCCCGGTCATCGCTCCACACCCGCCCGGAGGCCAGCACGGACTCCCCCACCGTAAGGTTGCGGATCAGGATGGCGGCCACCCGGTCCGGGTAGCGCAGCGCGAAGCCGTTGTACACGTCCGGGTCCCGCTGCCCGTCGTCGCCGATGAGGATCCAGCGCACGTCCGGGAACTCCTCGGCCAGCCGACGCAGGAAGCCGACCTTGTGCCCGGCCCCGGAGCGGAACCATCGGCTGCGCGTGGGCCCCCATTCCGTGAGCAGCAGGGTGCCCTCCGGATAGGCGTTGCGGGAGAGGAACCGGCGCAGCGCCGGGGCCACGTTCCACGCCCCGGTGGACAGGTACATGATCGGCGCCTCGGGGTGGGCCCGGTGGATCCGCTCCAGCAGCACGGGCATCCCCGGGGTGGGCATGCGCGCGTGCTCGCTGAGCACGAAGGAGTTCCACGCCGCCAGCAGCGGCCGCGGCAGGGCGGTGACCATCACGGTGTCATCCACATCGCAGACGACGCCGATCCGCTGCCCGTCCGGGACCACGTACACCGTGGTCTCGGTGGGCTCGGCACCGGACATGGCCAGGGTGACCCGATGCTGTCCCGGGGTCAGGGCGATGGGCAGGCGCACGTCCAGCACCCCGCCCTCGTCGGCCCGCACGGGGAACTCCCGACCCTCGATGCGCACCGTGATCGGCGCCTCGGAGATGGGCACGGAGGTGAAGGAGCGCCAGCCGCGGGCCGCGCTGGTGCGGCGGGGGTTGCCGGTGAGCATCTCCGTGAGCTCGGTGAACAGCTGGGTCTTGTACAGCGCCCGGCACAGCACCCGCACCCAGGAGGTCGTGCCGTAGCCGACGAAGGGCACGATGACGGGCTCGTTGCCGGCCCGGCGGGCGGCCGTCTCCCGGTGCTCGTGCACCCGGTCCATGATGCGGTAGCCGAGGTTCAGGGCCTCGGCGCCGACGACGGAGGTCGAGGAGCCGCGGACGCGGCGGCGGGGCAGGCGCATGGGTTCCATGCTGGCACAGCCGCGCCGGTCGGGCCGGGCGGTTCACCTGCGGGCAACACGCCCCGGGCATCATGGGCCCATGACCCAGCAGGCCTGCGCCCCCTCCCTCCGCGTCCCCGATCCCGCCGTGCGCCGCGCGTGGCTGTTCGTCCTCCTCCTGCTGGCCGGCACGTGGCTGTGGTGGGCCTGCGCGGCCGGGACGGAGGGGCGGCTGTGGCTGCTGGGCGGGACGGCCTTCCTGCTGGGCATGCGCCACGGGCTGGATGCGGACCACATCGCCGCGATCGACAACGTGACCCGTCGTCTCATGGGGGCCGACGACGCCCGCGGCCGCCGGGGTGGGGCAGGAACCACCGGGCTGTGGTTCTCCCTGGGGCACTCCACGGTGGTGCTGGCCGCGGTGGTGCTGCTGCTGGCCGGCTCGCGGACGCTGCGGGAGCAGCTCGGGGACGAGGACTCGGCCCTGGGTCGGTTCACGGGCGTGTGGGGCCCGAGCGTGTCCGCGGTGTTCCTGGTGGGAATCGCGGTGTGGAACGTGGTCCTGCTGCTGCGCCGCGAGCGCGGCCAGCGCCCCGGTGCGGCTCGGGGTCCAGCCGGGGCGATCTTCGGTTCCCTGCTGTCCGGCATCGGCTCGGCCCGCGGTATGTATCCGGTGGGTCTGCTGTTCGGGCTGGGCTTCGATACGGCGGCCTCGGTGGGGCTGATGGTGATCTCCGCCCAGGCCATCGAGGGTGCGTCCTGGTCGGCCGCTCTGGGGCTGCCGCTGCTGTTCACCGCGGGCATGGCCTGCTGCGACCTGGCCGATTCCACCATCGTGCGGCGGGTCTACGGGTGGGCCCTGGAGGCCCCGGCGCGGCGGCGGGCCTACGATGCGTCGGTCACGCTGATCTCCGCGGTGGCTGCGCTGCTGGTCGCGGCGGTGACCGCGGCGGAGCTGGCCGCGGACGCGGATCTGCCGGTGCCGCGTCTGCTGGCCGGGCTCAACGTGGAGTATGTGGGCGTGTGGCTGCTGGTGCTCAGCGTGCTGGGCTGCGCGGTGTATCTGCCGCGCCTGGTCCGGAGCCTGTCCGTCCTCAGGTCCCGTCAGGTCACCGGGGGTCGGGGCGTCCGGTGACCTCCGGGCGGTCACCGGGCTCGGGGCGGTCCATCGCCGCCAGCCACCGGTGCAGCACCGGCTCCAGGGCTGCGCGGCCGCGGTGGGCGTGCTCGCCCATCCACCGCCACAGGATCCCGGGCCCGGCCAGGTGTAGCAGCTCCTCCCCCGTGCCCTCCGGGTCCGGGACGAAGCCCAGGGCCATGGCCTGCACGAGGGTGCGGTGTCCGGCCAGCACGGCCGGGTCCCGCCACAGGCTCGTCTCGGTTCCGGGCACGGTCCCGGTGAGCAGGTCCTCCACCAGCAGCGGGGCGCCGTCGTGGGTGATCCGGGTCGTGGTGCGCACCGGGGAGCCGGTCTCCCCGGAGCGCCCGAGCACCAGGGTCTCGGCCAGCACGGCCCGGGCGCCGTCGGCCAGCTCCAGCCGGGTGGCCCGGGTCAGGGCCGAGCCCTGGGCGGCCACGCAGGGGGCGGCGTCGTAGCGCAGCCGTGCCCCGGGGCCCAGGCTGCCGGTCAGCTCCCAGCGGCTGGCTCGCCCGCCGGCGTCGTAGGCGACCAGCCCGGCCGGTTCGATCAGCTCTGCGCTCACTCCGGGTCCCAGGCGCACGCGCAGGGCCAGCCGGTCTCCGCCGAGCAGGCTCATCTGCCGCCCGAGCAGCGCGATGCGCACCCGCGGTCCGTCCCGGTGCACGGGGCGGGCGCTGACCAGGTCCCCGGGCTGCAGCCGGGTCACCCGGGCCCGGCCCTGCTCATCCGCGTCGATCTCGATGACGGTGGGGCGGCTGGCGCTCACGCCTCGGCCGGGCCCGCGCCCGTCTCCCCGTGGGAGTGGGTGTGCGGGTGCTCGTGGACGTGGGGCTCGTCCGCGCCGTCGTGGGTGTGCAGGTATCCGCCGTCCTCGTCGGCGTGGAAGTGCGGGGCCATGGGGCCGGGATCCACGGGGGTGTGCACCCCGGCGAGGTGGTTGCCCCGGACCTGCAGGATCCAGTCGCACAGGGCCTGCACGGTCTCGGGGCGGTTCTTGGACACGGGCAGCACAGGCGCGCCCTCGCGGGCCGCGGCGGCGTCGCCCACCATCTGCTCGACGTCCACCTCGACGTAGGCGGCGATGTCGGTCTTGTTGATCACCAGCAGGTCCGCCCGTCCGATGCCGGGGCCGCCCTTGCGGGCGACGTCTCCCCCACCGGCCACGTCCAGGACGAAGATCTGGGCATCGATCAGCGCCGGGGAGAAGGTCGCGGTGAGGTTGTCCCCGCCGGATTCGACCAGGACCAGGTCCAGGGGCGCGAAGTCCTCCTCCAGCTCCTCCACGGCCATCAGGTTGGTGGTGACGTCGTCGCGGATCGCGGTGTGCGGGCAGGCCCCGGTCTCCACGGCGCGGATGCGCTGGGGGTCGAGGACTCCGGCGGAGCGCAGGAAGCGGGCGTCCTCGTCGGTGTAGATGTCGTTGGTGATGACGCCGATGCTCAGCTGTCCGCTCAGCCGGGCGCAGATGGAGGCGATCAGCGAGGATTTGCCGGTGCCCACAGGCCCGGCCACCCCCAGTCGCAGGGTGGGGCGGGCGGGGCTGCCGGTGGCGGCGGGGTTCTCGGTGGTCGTCTCGGGGGTGGTCGTCTGCTCAGGCACGGAACAGCCTCCTGTCTCGTCGGTCGTGGGTCTGGGCCCAGTGGTCGATCATCGGCGCGGCCAGGGCCGGGATGTCCTCCGGGGCCCGGACCGCCAGGGCGGTGCGCACCACGTGGGTCACCGTGGGCGCCAGCCGCAGGATCCAGGCCGGGGGCACGGCCGGGTCCATCGGCTCCAGCTTCAGGGCGGCCGCGGCCACCGTCTGCGCGTCTTCGTAGCACAGGGCCGTGACCAGCGCGGTCTCCTCCAGGCCCCAGGCCGCCGCGATCAGCCCCAGGGCCACGCCCCGATGCGGTCGGGGCCCGCAGACCTGCGGGTCCAGGGCCTCGGGGGCGACGGCGTGCGGCAGGGTGCGGGCCAGGCGCAGCAAGGCCCTCCCCAGGAAGGCCGCGGTGCGCCGCTGCGCGGGTGCGGGCGTGCGGGCGGCAAGCTCCGCCTCCACCGCACGCACGGTGCCCCGATCCGGGCTGCGGGCCACGAGCACGGCCGCGGCGGCCTCCGCGGCGACGACGCTGAGCAGCCGGGTCCGCAGGTACCCGGGGATCTGCTCCGGGCGCAGCTGCCCGGCCAGCAGGGCCGGTTCCAGGGATCCCGAGAACGCGTGTGCCCCGGTGGGCAGGCGCGCGTCGGCCAGCAGCAGACGCAGCAGCTCGGCGGTGGCCCGCGGGTCCGCGGCGGCCTCGACCTCGGTGTGCACGGGAGCCTCCTAGAACAGGTGGTACCGCTGGGTCAGCGGCAGCCGGCGGGCGGGTCGGTGCGGCACGGGCTCGCCGTCGATGCTGACCCGGAAGGTCTCGGAGTCCACGTCGATGCGCGGGGTCGCGGCATTCAGGACCATGTCCACCTTCCCGATGCCGCGGGTGTCCTTGACGGGGGTGAGGCGCCGACGCAGCCCGAGCCGGTCCCGCAGGCCGTCCTCCAGGGCCGCCGGGGCGACGAAGGTCGTGGCCAGGTCCGCCGCGCTGGGCCCCCACCCGGCCAGCTGGCGCCGCATCAGCACCGGCTGCGGGGTCGGCAGGGAGGCGTTCGGATCGCCCGTCGGGGCCAGGACGATGCCGCCGCCCTTGATCACCGCGTCCGGTCGCACGGCGAAGAAGGCCGGGGACCACAGGACCAGATCCGCCAGCTTGCCCGGGGTCACCGAGCCCACCTCGTCGTCGATGCCGTGGGCGATCGCCGGGTTGATCGTGTACTTGGCGACGTAACGGCGGGCCCGGGCGTTGTCCGCCGGGGCGGCCTCGTCCTCGGCGGTGCGCCCGCGCAGAGCCTTCATCGCGTGGGCCACCTGCCAGGTGCGGGTGATGGTCTCCCCGATGCGGCCCATCGCCTGGGCGTCGGAGGAGGTGATGGACAGCGCCCCCATGTCGTGCAGGATGTCCTCGGCCATCATCGTGGTGCCGCGGATGCGGGATTCGGCGAAGGCCAGGTCCTCGGGGATGCGAGGGTTCAGGTGGTGGCAGACCATGAGCATGTCCAGGTGCTCGTCCACCGTGTTCACCGTCAGCGGCAGGGTGGGGTTGGTCGAGGCCGGCAGCACGTTGGGGTGGGAGGCGACCGTGATGATGTCCGGGGCGTGTCCTCCACCGGCGCCCTCGGAGTGGAAGATGTGGATGCCGCGCCCGCCGATGGCGGCCAGGGTGTCCTGCACGAATCCGGCCTCGTTGAGGGAATCCGCGTGCAGGGCCACCTGGATGCCCAGCTCCTCGGCCGCGCGCAGGGCGGTGTCGATCGCCGCGGGGGTGGCACCCCAGTCCTCGTGGACCTTCAGCCCCGCCGCGCCTGCCATGATCTGCTCCCGGCAGGCTTCGAGGGAGGAGGTGTTGCCCTTGCCGTAGAGCAGGATGTTCAGCGGCACCGCGTCCAGCCCGCGGTGGATCGTCATCAGGTTGGCCGGCCCCGGGGTGCAGGTGGTGGCCTTGGACCCCTCGGCGGGCCCGGTCCCCCCGCCGCCCACCGTGGTGATCCCCGCCGCGAGCGCCTCCTCGAGGGCCCCGGGGCCGAGCAGGTGCACGTGGGTGTCGATGCCGCCGGCGGTGAGGATCTTGCCCTCCCCGGCGAGGATCTCGGTGCCGGGGCCGATGGCGAGGTCGGGGTGCACCCCGTCCATGGTCTCGGGGTTGCCGGCCTTGCCGAGGGCCGCGATGCGCCCGTCCTTGATGCCGACGTCGGCTTTGACGATCCCGGCGGCGTCGAGCACCAGGGCGTTGGTGATGACCAGGTCCGGCGCCCCGGGTTCTCCGTGGCCGGCGGCGCTGGTGCGTCGGGACTGACCCATGGACTCCCGGATGTCCTTGCCGCCGCCGAAGACGACCTCGTCGCCGCCGAAGCAGTGGTCGACCTCCGGGGTGATGGTCAGGTCGGTGTCGCCCAGGCGCACCCGGTCCCCGATGGTCGGTCCGTACAGGTGGGCGTAGTCGCGGCGGGGGATCCTCATGCCGTCTCCTGCGAGGTCGCGGGCCCGGCACCCTGGGGTGCGGGGCGGTCCAGGGGCGCGCGCAGACCCGGCACGGTGCGGGTGCCGGCCAGGGGGATGGCCTGCACCTGCCGGGTCACACCGGGTTCGAAGCGCACGGAGGTGCCGGCGGGGATCGCCAGGCGGTGGCCGCGGGCTGCTTCCCGGTCCAGGTTCAGCCCTGGGTTGACCTGGCTGAGTTCGTAGTGGGAGCCGATCTGCACGGGGCGGTCGGCGGTGTTGGTGATGGTCAGGGTGGTCACGGGGCGCTCGCCCAGCAGCTCGTGCTCGCCCTCGGCGGGCAGGATCTCCCCGGGGATCATGAGATCGGCTCCGTGATGGTGATCAGCTTGCGTCCGTCGGGGAAGGTGGCCTCCACCTGGATGTCCGGGATCATCTCGGGGACCCCGTCCATGACCTGATCCCGGGTGAGCACGTGGCGTCCTTCGGCCATGAGCTCGGCGACGCCGCGTCCGTCCCGGGCGCCCTCGATGGCCCAGCAGGAGATCAGGGCGACAGCCTCGGGGTGGTTGAGCAGGACGCCGCGCTGCAGGCGCTCGCGGGCCACCATCCCGGCCACGGCCAGCAGCAGCTTCTCGGTGTCCGAGGGACTGAGCATCATGGGCTCGAGACTAGGCGGCGGCTGTTTCCCGGGTGTTTCGGGTCTCTCCGGGTCCGCCGGGACCCGATGACGCCGCGGAAACACGCCGCTGATGGCGGTGAAATCCGGGCGCGGGAGGATGGCGGGCATCCCGGCGGCCCGCACGCACTCAGGCCGCTGCACCGCACCCGCGCACCTGAGGAGCCCCGATGACCCAGACCCTCTCCGCCCCCGGCACCGCCGGGGCCCCGGCCCCCGCCGCACCCGATGCGGGGACCCGGGAGTCCCTGGAGGACTACACCCTGCGCTTCGCCCCGCGCTCCTACCGCACCTGGAGTCCCGCGGTCGTCGCGATCAGCGCCCTGGGCGGCATCGCCTACCTGGCGGACTTCTCGATCGGGGCGACCATCGGGATCTCCTACGGCACGGCCAACGCGGTGTGGGGTGTGCTGGTGGCAGCGGTGATCATCTTCGTCACCGGGTTCCCGCTGGCCTACTACGCCGCCCGGTACAACGTGGACCTGGACCTGATCACCCGGGGTTCGGGGTTCGGCTACTACGGCTCGGTGCTGACCAACGTGGTGTTCGCCTCCTTCACGTTCATCTTCTTCGCCACGGAGGGCTCGATCATGGCCCAGGGGTTGAAGCTGGGTCTGGGCATCCCCCTGCCGGTGGGGTATCTGATCTCCACGGTCATGGTGATCCCGCTGGTGGCCTACGGGATGAAGGCGCTGGCGAAGCTGCAGGTGTGGACGACGCCGCTGTGGCTGGTGCTGATGGTGGTGCCGCTGGTGTACCTGGTCCAGCGCGACCCGGACGCGGTGGGGACCTTCCTGGCGTACACGGGCCGCTCCGGTCAGGCCGGGGTGAGCACGGCGTCGGTCATGCTGGCGGCGGGGGTGTGCCTGTCGCTGATGGCGCAGATCGCCGAGCAGATCGACTACCTGCGGTTCATGCCCGCGCGCACCGGTCGCAACCGGCGGGCCTGGTGGACCGCGCTGGTGCTGGGCGGGCCCGGGTGGGTGCTGTTCGGTGCGGCCAAGCAGATCATCGGGATGTTCGTGGCGGTCTGGCTGATCTCCCACGCGGTGCCGGGCACGGATCCGCACGCCGAGGAGCCGGTGCACCAGTTCCTGGGGGTGTACCGGGAGATGATGCCGGGGTGGCTGGCGATGACGCTGGCGGTGGTGCTCGTCGTGATCTCGCAGATCAAGATCAACGTGACCAATGCGTATTCCGGCTCCCTGGCGTGGACCAACAGCTTCACGCGGCTGACCCGGCGGTATCCGGGGCGGCTGGTGTTCGTCCTGGTGAACCTCGGCATCGCGCTGGCGCTGATGGAGGCGGACATGTTCGCGATGCTCAGCGCGGTGCTGAGCTTCTACGCCAACTGCGCGATCGCCTGGATCACCACGGTGGCCGCGGACATCGCGGTGAACAAGATGCTGCTGGGGATCTCCCCGAAGCAGCCGGAGTTCCGCCGCGGGATGCTCTATGCGGTGAACCCGGTGGGCTTCGGCGCCTTCCTGATCTCCGCCGGGGTGTCCATCGCCGTGTACTTCGGCGCCTTCGGATCCGGGGTCCAGCCGTATTCGGCGCTGTTCGCGGTGGGTCTGGCGGTGGTGTGCACCCCGGTGCTGGCCGTGGTCACCGGGGGACGGTACTACCTGCGGCGCACCGATGACGGCGTGGCCGTGCCGATGTACGACGGTGAGGGCAACCCGACCGATGAGCGGCTGCGCTGCTGCGTGACCGGGCTGGAGTTCGAGCGTCCGGACATGATCGCCTCCGCCCGGCCCGGTCCGGCCGGTGAGATCCAGTACATCTCCTCGCTGGCCCTGGCCACGGATCGCACCGGAGAGCACGTCCTGCCCGCACAGACGCACACGAACCCACGGAAACACAACAGAAAGCGGGTGCCGGCGGAGTAGCATCGGGGACGGGCTCGGTCCGCCGTCGGCCGAAGGCGCCGGGCCCGCGCACCGACGCCGAGATCGCCACGGGAGGGTCGCAACAGATGAGCGCCGAGAAGACCAGCACCACCGCCGCTTCGGAAGCCAGGCGACCGCCCACGGGAATGATCATCAAGATCGCGGCGATCCTCCTGGTCACCGTCGTCGTGTACTTCCTGCCCGTGCCCGACGGCGTGGATCCGCGGGGCATGCACATGGCCGGGATCTTCGCCGGGACCATCCTCGGGCTCATCCTGCAGCCGCTGCCCACCGCCTCCGTGGCGCTGATCGGTCTGGCCGCGGCCATGATCACCGGCACCATGGACGCCTCCAAGGAGGCCCTGCAGGGCTTCGGCAACGCCTCGATCTGGCTGATCGTCGCGGCGTTCTTCATCGCCGACGGCTTCCTGATCACCGGGCTGGGCCGTCGCATCGCGCTGATGTTCGTCTCCGTGCTGGGCAGGTCCTCCCTGGGCCTGTCCTACGGGATGGCCCTGACCGACCTGGTCCTCGCGCCCGCGACCCCGTCGAACACGGCGCGCGCCGGCGGCGTCGTCTACCCGATCATCAAGTCCCTGGCGGAGGTCAACGGCTCCCGCCCGGACGACGCCGAGTCGCGCCGTCGGCTGGGCTCCTACCTCTCCCTGACCTCCGTGCAGGTCAACACCATCACCTCGGCGATGTTCGTCACCGCCATGGCCGGCAACCCGCTGGCCGTGGGCTTCGCCGCGAAGCAGGGCGTGGAGATCTCCTGGGGCACCTGGGCCCTGGCCGCGATCGTACCGGGGCTGGTGGCGCTGGCGGTCATGCCGTGGCTGATGTCCAAGATCTACGCCCCGACCCTGAAGCAGACCCCCGAGGCCCCGTCACGGGCGAAGAAGGAGCTGGCCGAGCTCGGGCCGATGTCCCGCGGCGAATGGGTCATGCTGGCCACCTTCGTGCTCCTGCTGGTGCTGTGGGTCCTGGGGTCGACCCTGCACGTGAACGCGACGGCGGCGGCCTTCCTGGGCATCGCGATCCTGCTGGTCACCAAGGTGCTGACCTGGAAGGACATGGCGAAGAACTCCGGGGCCTGGTCCACGCTGATCTTCTTCTCCGTGCTGGTGGGCATGGCGACCCAGCTCAACGACCTGGGCGTGATCGACTGGATCGGGCACGGCGTGGCCTCCCTGGTCGGCGGGCTGCCGTGGATCGCGGCCTTCGCGGTGCTGAGCCTGGTGTACTTTTACGTGCACTACCTGTTCGCCTCCAACACCGCCCAGATCGTCGCGATGTACTCGGTGTTCCTCGGGGCGGCCATCGCCACCGGGACCCCGCCGATGCTCGCGGCCCTGGCGCTGGGCTTCATCGGCAACCTCTTCGGCGGCATCAGCCACTACGCCTCCGGGCCGGCCGGGGTGATCTTCGGCTCCGGCTACGTGCCGACCAGCGAGTGGTTCCGGGTCTCGTTCATCGCCTCGGTGGCCAACATCCTCATCTGGTCCCTGGTCGGCGGCGGCTGGATGTTCGTGCTGGGCATGTGGCACTGACCCTCCGTCCCCGCTCGATCTGAGACCAGGGCCCCCGGCGCACCGCCGGGGGCCCTGGCCGTTTCCGTCCGGCCTGGCGTCAGTCGATCGATGGCGTCAGCCGATCCCGGCGTAGGCGGCGAACTCCCGGTGCCCGGTGACCCGCAGGTCCCAGGTGGGGCGCACGAACTCCTCGGCCGCCACCCGGTAGCGCACCTCCTCCTCGGCCTGCCGCCCGTGGGCGTCGGGCACCAGGTGGGTGCCGTTGGGTCGGTACCCGAGCTTCTCGGAGACCGCCCGGGAGGCGTCGTTCCAGGCGTAGGCGCCGCTGGATGCGGCCCGGGCGCCGAGGTGGTCGAAGGCCCACAGCAGCACGGCCTCGCGCATCTCCCGTCCCAGGCCCTTGCCCTGGTGGGCCCGGACCAGCCAGCTCGCCGTGCTCACCTGGTGCAGGAGGGTGAAGTCCCGGGCTCCCACGTCCTGCATCCCGATCAGCACCTCACCGGCGTCGGTCTTCAGGAACACGCCGAACAGCAGCATCAGGTCGGCCTGGTCCATCCGGGATCGGCATTCCCAGAGCCACGCGAAGCTGGCGTGCGCCTTCTGCTCCGGGGTCCCTTCGTTCCACGGGCTGCTGAAGGGATTGCTGCGGGTGTGGGCGATGGGCTCGGTGGTCGCGGCGAGGTAGGCCGGCAGGTCCGCGTCGCGCAGCAGCCGCAGCACCAGCCGCGGGGATTCCAGGCGCAGCCCGAACGGGGGCCACACCCGCTCCAGCGGCAGCGACGGGTCCCCGGCGGGGACGCGGAAGCCCGCGGGCTCCCCCAGCTCCTTCCCAGGCTGCGGTGACCGGTCACGGGGATCGGGTGTGGTGGTGCTCATCACCCTATTCCATCACAGGAGCCGAAGCTCGGATGCGGTGGGATGGCATTCTCGGCAGGTCACCCATGGTGTGATGTCCTTCACCTCTGCTAACTTCAGGGGTGAAGAACCCCTCCTCCAGGAAGGTGCCGCAGATGCGCCCCTCGAGACTCTCGCCCCTGGCCCTGGCCGGACTGCTGCTGCTCAGCGGCTGCGGCACCTCCCCCGGGAGCGACGCCGATCCATCGACGAGCAGCCCCGTGACGTCGTCGACGGCGTCGTCGTCGGTCGCCGCCCCCTCTCCCCCGGTGGCATCCCCTTCCGAGCCTGCGCCGGCGCCGAGCACCCTGGCCACCCTGGCCCCGGGACCGGGCCACACCGGGGACACCCTGCCCACGGATGATCCGACCGCGGCCGAGGCCTCCTGCGCCTCGGTGACCGCGCAGCAGGCGCAGGAGTCGGCCCTGCCCCAGGTCCCGCAGTTCGACGATGGCGAGCGGTGGGCGTGGGATGCGTCCACGGCGGACACCGGCGGCTTCAGCGACTGCGCGCAGCTGTCCTGGATCACGGTGGGCATCCAGGGGCCCACCGGGTCCTCCCCGTATCAGATCCTGCTGTTCCACCGGGGCGAGTTCATCGGGCCGGCCACCGAGCGGGCCTACGGCTTCGCCCCGCGGGTCCAGCGCATCGACGACGCCGCGATCCAGGTGACCTACCGCTGGGCCGGGCCCGGGGAGACCACCGCGGGGGCCTCCCAGACCGCGGTGTCGGTCTTCCGGTGGAATGAGCTGCGCGGCGCGGCAGACCGGACCGGGGACCTGCCC
Organism: Rothia sp. BD8; assembly: GCF_044878465.1. NCBI lineage: Bacteria > Bacillati > Actinomycetota > Actinomycetes > Micrococcales > Micrococcaceae > Rothia > Rothia sp. BD8. The sequence goes on from NZ_JANJES010000002.1 coordinate 116,101, forward strand.
CCGTCCTGATCCGGACTCCCGCGAGACCGCACATCGGCGCCCAGACCGTACAGACGTGCCGAAACCGCACCCGTCGGGTCCGGTCTCGGCACGTCTGTACGGTCTCGGCCGATCTGTACGGTCTCAGCAGGGGTGCGCGCGGAGGAGAGGCTGCCCACGCGCCGTCGATCCCCTGGCGATCGGGGCCCCTCAGGTACCCGACTCCACCGCGGGTACCCGCACCGCGTCCTGGGCGGTGAGCAGCCGGGAGACCGGGCATCGCTGGTGGGCCCGCGCGGTCAGCTCCCGCACCTCCTGATTGGGCAGCCCGGGAATGGCCACGACGGCGGTGGGTTCGAAGCGGTAGGAGCCGTCGGGATTCCGGTGCAGCTCGACCTCGACGCAGACCTCGGGCCGATGCTGCGCGGGATCGAGTCCCTGATCAGAGAGGACGGCTTCAAGGGTCGCGGCGAGACAGGTGGACCAGGCCATGCCCAGCAGCTGCTCGGGATTGGCGCCGGACGAGGTCCGCTCAGGCGGCCCGGTGCGCAGGCTGAGGCCGTCGTCCGCGGTGACGGTGCCCTGGATGCCGCCCCGGTTGGTCACGCGGGTGCGGTACAGGACGGGATCGGAGGATTGCGGCTGGCTCATGCCCCCACGGTAGACCCCGTACAACGCAGAAGATCCCGGGCCATCCGTGCGGATGATCCGGGATCTTCGATCGTGGAGCTGAGGGGACTCGAACCCCTGACCCTCTGCATGCCATGCAGATGCGCTACCAGCTGCGCCACAGCCCCAACGGATGAAGACTGTACCAGCTGCGGGCCGCCTGTCCAACTCGGCGGATCCAGGGTGGTGCGCGCCGGCCGAGCCTCCGGGAGATCCGCGCCGCGTCTACCCTCCGCGTCCGCCCTCCGGGACCGGGCGACGTCGACGGGCCGCCTCCGCGTCCTGCGGCGCGACCCGCCTCTGACATGCTGGAAGACATGAACCACGAGACCCCCGCACAGCAGCCCGCGAAGGCCACGTCCGTCATCGTGCTGGCGCTGATGATCATCATCCCGCTGGCCGTCGGCATGGTCGGCTCCCTGGCCAGCGCCTCCGCCGTGGACGGCTGGTACGCCGACGCCGACAAAGCCCCCTGGACTCCCCCGAACTCCGTATTCGGCCCGGTGTGGACCGTGCTGTACGTGATCATCGGGGTGGCCGCATGGCTGGTGTGGCGCGAGCACGGGCGCCCCGGACGACGCCGTGCCCTGACCCTGTACGTCGTCCAGCTGGTGCTCAACAGCCTCTGGACCCCGCTGTTCTTCAACGGCTACACCCACTGGGGCACCACCGGGCTGATCCTGGCCGCCCTGGACATCCTCCTGCTGCTGGCCTGCGCCCTGGGCACCTTCGCCGCGTTCCGGCCAGTCCAGAGGCTTGCGGCCTGGCTGCTGGTGCCGTACCTGCTGTGGATCGCGTACGCGACCACCCTGAACCTGTACATGGTCTTCACCAACTGACCCACGAGAGGAGGGCCCCGGATGAAGCGCGCGCTGCTGCTGGTCGCCGCGATCCTCGCGGAGGTCTCGGCCTCGCTGAGCCTGAAGGCCGCGATGAGCGCTCCGTGGCTGTACGCCTGGACGGTCGCGGGATACACGCTGGCCTTCGTGCTGCTGGGGCTGCTGCTGTGGGCCGGCATGGCGCTGGGCGTGGCCTACGGATTGTGGGGCGCCGGCGGCGTCGCGCTCACGGCCCTGGCGTCCGCGGCGATCTTCGGCGAGGCCCTCTCCCCGCGGATGGGTCTGGGACTCGTGCTGGTGATCGCCGGTGTGCTGTGCGTGGAGCTGGGCTCCCAGCGGGTGCGCCGCCGGGCCCTGCGCTCGGTCGACGTCGGGCGGGCCGACGTCGGCCCGGCCGGGGACGCTCGGGACGGGAGGGTGAGGTAGGTGGCGTGGACCGTGCTCATCCTGGCGGTGGTGTGCGAGGTCGCGGGCACCTCGAGCCTGCGCCTGGCCGTGGATCGGGGCCGGGCCTGGTACGCGCTCACCGCCCTGCTCTACATCGCGGCGTTCACCGCACTGAGCGCGACCCTGCACCTGGGTATGCCCCTGGGCATGGCCTACGGGATCTGGGCGGCCCTCGGCGTGGCCCTGACCGCGGTGGTCAGCCGCGTGGCGTTCAAGGAGCCGCTGGACGCAGTGATGGCCGCGGGCATCGCCCTGATCGTGGGTGGGGTGCTGCTGCTGGAGACCGGCTCCTGAGCCTGGGCCGCGGGGAGTAGAGTATTCGGGCGCGCCCCGCCCCGGCTTCTTCGGGAGGGCGCCATCGCCGGGGGCGACGTCGTGCCGAACGCCGACCGTCTCCTGCCCCCGTACCCACACACTTCTCCAGGAGGAACCATGCTGCGCACCGTGCTGGGCGCGAAGATCCACCGCGCCACCGTCACGCAGGCGGATCTGCACTACGTCGGATCCATCACCATCGACGCCGACCTGCTGCAGGCCTCCGGGATCGTGGAGGGTGAGCAGGTGCAGGTGGTGGACGTGACCAACGGCTCCCGCCTGCAGACCTACGCGATCGCGGGACCCGCCGGCTCCGGGGTGATCGGCATCAACGGGGCGGCCGCACACCTGGTGCATCCCGGGGATCTGGTCATCATCATGTCCTACGTGATGGTCGATGCCCGGGAGCTGACCGAGCACGAGCCGCAGGTGGTGCACGTGGACGGGGAGAACCGGGTGGTCGCCCTCGGTGCGGACCCGGCGCAGCCGGTGCCCGGGGCCGAGGACCAGATCGACCCGCGCCGCGCCGCCGTCGACGCCTGACGCGGGTCGGGGCGCCGCCATCGTCCGGCGCCGAGACCGCACGCGGTCGCCGAAACCGCACAAAACTGCCGAGACCGTACCCGTCGGGTGCGGTCTCGGCGCGTCTGTGCGGTCTCGGCACATCGGTGCGGTTTCGGCGGTGAACGCCGAGGACGCCCGGACACACGACGAGGGCCCCACCGGATTCCTCCGGCAGGGCCCTCGTCCTCACTGGTGGAGCTGAGGGGACTCGAACCCCTGACCCTCTGCATGCCATGCAGATGCGCTACCAGCTGCGCCACAGCCCCAAGATCACTCTCACGATCCCGTGTCACCTCGCGGCGACTCATCTACTGTACTCAGACCGTCTCCCCCGCGCCAAATCCGCGAAGGGTGATCTGTCACACCCGCGCCGCCCCATGCCGCGGACCCCGCACCGCGGGCCCGGCGTCGCGGCTCAGGAAGCCGGATCCTGGGCCAGTTCGGGGCTGTCGGGCATCTGCTCGGGATCGGCCAGCTCCTCCTCCACGCCCAGGGGGATCCGCGGGGCGTCGCTCCACAGCCGGTCGAGGGCGTAGAAGACCCGTTCCTGCTCGTGCTGCACGTGCACCACGATGTCCCCGAAGTCCAGGAGCACCCAGCGGCCCTCGGCCTTGCCCTCCCGGCGCACCGGCTTGATCCCGGCCTGCTCGCGCAGCTGATCCTCCACCTCGTCCACGATCGCGTCCACCAGCCGCTCGTTGGCAGCCGAGGCGAGCAGGAAGCCGTCGATCAGGCCCATCGCCTCGGAGACGTCGTAGGCGTTGAGCTGGGTGGCGTGCTTGTCGGCGGCGGCCCGCGCGGCGATGCGCAGGGCCTGCACGGACTCGGGTGCTGCGGTCATGGGAGGTCCTTTCGGTGGGGACGGCGGCGGGTGGCCGTCCGCTGACGGTTCAGTGGGTGCGGGCCGGGTCGGTCGCGGTGAGCACCGGGGTTACGGGATCAGGAAGATTACGCCGAGCACGACGGCGGCCACCAGCACCAGCAGGATCAGGGTGATCAGCCAGGCCCGGCCGGTGCCGCCCGGGGCCTTCGCATCCAGCCCGGACAGGTCCAGTCCGTGGGCATCCACCGCCCGAACGGGGCGGGCATCCTCGGGCTGCGCGGCGCCCTCCGCGGTCTCATCCTGGGCGGCCTCCGCCGGGGAGGTCTCCCCCGGCGAGATCTCCTCCGGGGCGCCCGCCTCCTCCGGATTCAGGCCGACCGGTTCGGACGGGTCGGTCTGCGGTTCCGAGGCGGCCACGGCGTCGTCGGCATCCGCCGACGCCGGCGCCCCGGCCCCCGCATGGGAACCCTGCACTCTCGGGGTGCTCCCGGTGATCACCGGGATCCCCATGGTCTGCGGGCCCAGCAGGCGCTCGTCGTAGACGGTGCCGGCGAAGTCGGTGTTGCCCAGCCCCGACAGGTGCGCCGGATTCACCGAGACGATCCCGCCGGAGACCATCCCCGGGCCGGCCCCGAGGATCTGGCGCTGCACGTCCTCCAGCAGGGCCCGGTCCCGGTAGGTGGTGGCGGTGCGGTCCCCGACGATCGCCGCGAACTCCTCATCCGCGCTGAGCCGGACGAACTCGCCCTGCTCGCTGATCGCCTGGAACCGCCGCTGGAACTCCAGCAGCCGATCATCCGGCTCCATGACCGGCACCACCGGAACACCCTGGGTCTCGGGGTCCGGGGCGTTGCCGCGCAGGCGGTCCAGGTACTGCTCGCGGTAGCGTCGCAGCCTCCGGGGTCCCAGATCCTCCGGGGCGGGCGGGACCTGCAGGCCGTCCTCGGCCACGAACGTCTTCTGCGGGTCCGCGGTGATGTCCGTGGTGGTGCGCTGCGCGTTCAGTGCTGACTCCTTGACGAGATGCTGCCCTCCGGGGCCTCGGGGGCTCCGGTTCTCCCCGCCCGTGCGGGGACGGCGTCGTTCGGCTGCGATTCTACCGGCCGGGCCGCCGGATCCGCCCGGCATCCCGGCAGCTCATCGGGGCCCTGCCCGGCCCGCTCGGGCACCGTGACGTCCTCGCGGTGGTAGAGCTCGTACTTGTTGATGTACTGCACCACGCCGTCCGGGACCAGGTACCATACGGGCTTGCCGTCCGCGGAGCGGCGCCGGACGTCGGTCGAGGAGATCGCCATCGCCGGCACCTCCAGCAGACCCACCCCGGCCGCACGCTCCGGGGGGGCCAGCTCGTGGCCGGGTCGGGTGACCCCGACGAAGTACGCCAGGTCCCACATCTGGGCGGCGTCCTTCCAGGACAGGATCTGCGCCATCGCATCCGCCCCGGTGATGAAGAACAGGTCCGCGTTCGGGCGCAGCTGGTGCAGGTCCCGCAGCGTGTCCACGGTGTAGGTGGGGCCGGGCCGGTCGATGTCCACCCGGGAGACCGTGAACCGGGGGTTCGACGCCGTGGCGATCACGGTCATCAGGTACCGGTGCTCCGCCTCGGTCACCCGCTGGTCGGCCTTCTGCCACGGCGTGCCGGTGGGCACGAAGACCACCTCGTCGAGGTCGAAGACCGCCGCGACCTCGCTGGCCGCGACCAGGTGCCCGTGGTGGATCGGGTCGAAGGTCCCGCCCATCACGCCCAGCCGGGTCCGCCGGGGGCGGCGCGGCGGGACGGTCAGGGTGGTGTGCCCGGAGGTCTCCAGCTGGGGGTTCATGCGCTCCTGCCCGCGACGGCGCCCCGCGCGGGCGGGACGCCGTCGATCATGACTCAGTGCCGGTGGTACTCGGCGTCGTACTTCTCGACGGACTCCCGCTCAACCTCGCTGAGCTCGGACGGCGCGGAATCCGGGCGCACGACGCCGCGGCCGCTGTAGGAGTGGCAGATCAGGGCCAGCGCGATGAAGCCGACCATGAACAGGATGGCGAACCAGTGCGGCGCCAAGGGCAGCTCGTTGACCACGTGCTCCTCGGCCACGGTGGAGGCCAGGACTGCGATGCTCATGGGCGCTTGCTCCTCTCCGGCGGCCGGCGCGGCCGCGGCGTTCGGTGTGCGATGGATGCTGAAGGCCAGTCTAGCCCCTGGTCTGCCCCTGACCCCGCACGACCCACTTGCTCGTGGTCAGCTCCGTCATGCCCATGGGCCCGCGGGCGTGCAGCTTCTGCGTGGAGATCCCCACCTCGGCGCCCAGCCCCAGCTGGCCGCCGTCGGTGAAGCGGGTGGAGGAGTTGACCATGACCGTGGCGGCATCCACCCGGGAGACGAACTCGTCGGCCTCGGCGAGGTCATTGGTGATGATCAGCTCGGTGTGCCCGGTGGAGTGCCGCTGGATGTGGCGCAGCGCCTCCTCCATGTCCGGGACCACCCGCACGGACATCTCCAGGGCCAGGGACTCATCCGCCCAGTCCCCGTCCTGCGCTGCCAGCACCTGCTCCGAGAGCCCGCCGGCCAGCCGGGCCGCGGCCTCGTCGGCGTGCAGGCGCACCCCGGCCTCCAGCAGCCCGCGCAGCACGGCCTCGGCGGCCGGGGCGCCCTCCTGGATCAGCAGGGTCTCCGCGGAGTTGCAGGCCGAGGGCTTGTCGGTCTTGGAGTCCACCACCAGGTCCACGGCCATCTGCTCCGGGGCCGAGGCGCCCAGGTAGATGTGCACGTTGCCCTCCCCGGTCTCGATCACCGGCACCCGGGCGTTCGCCACGACGGACTGGATCAGCCCGCGCCCGCCGCGCGGGACCAGCACGTCCACGCGGCCGCGGGCCAGCATCAGGGCGGTGGCCCCGTCTCGGCCGTACTCGTCCACGGACTGCACGGCATCCATCGGGAACCCGGCGGCATCCAGGGCGTCGCGCAGGATCCCGACCAGGGCGGTGTTGGTCTCCTGGGCGGCCGAGCCGCCGCGCAGCATCGCGGCGTTGCCGGATTTCACGGCCAGCCCCGCGATGTCCACGGTGACGTTGGGGCGGGCCTCGTAGATCGCGCCGACCACGCCCATCGGCACCCGGATCCGGGAGACCCGCAGCCCGTTGGGCAGGGTCTGCCCGTCGATGATCTGCCCGACCGGGTCGGTCTGCCCGGCCAGCTCGTGCAGAGCCGTGATCAGCGCGTCGATGCGCGCATCATCCAGGGCGAGCCGGTCCAGCAGGTTCTCCGCCATGCCCTTCTCGCGTCCGCGGGCCAGGTCCCGGGCGTTGGCCTCCAGGATCACGGATCGCCCGGCGTCGATCCCCTCGGCCATCCGGCGCAGGGCGGTGTCCTTGTGGGAGCGGTGCGCGGTGGCCAGCACCCGGGAGGCGGCGCGGGCGTCATCGGCCATGGCCTCGACGGCCTCCTGCACCTCACGGGGCACGGTCGGAACGGACGGAGTGCTGCGATCGGTGTCGGTCATGGACCCGATGATAACGAAGGTGCGCGGCGGATTCAGCGGCGGCGCAGCACGGCCAGGTTGTCCACGTGCACGACGACGCCGTCGAACCCGTCGCCCAGCTCCTCCTCCGCGGCCGCGCTGGCCAGCCCCGCGATCCGCTCGATGTCCTGGCTGGAGTAGGCGGCCAGCCCGTGGGCGAAGGTGCGCCCCTGCGGGTCCTTGATCGCGATGGGCTCGCCCGGGCGGAAGATGCCCTCCACCCCGGTGATCCCGGCGGCCAGCAGGGAGGTGCGCCGGCGCACGGCCCGCTCCGCCCCGGCGTCGACGGTCACCGCGCCCTTGGTCTTGGCCAGCTGGGACAGCCACACCAGCCGGATCGAGCGGCGCCCACCCGTGGGCTGGAACCACGTGCCCACATCCGCCCCGTCCAGGGCCGCGGCGGCGTTGGCGGCGGAGGTGACCAGCGCGGGGATGCCGGAGGAGGAGGCGATCTTCGCGGCCTCCACCTTGGTGACCATGCCCCCGGAGCCGACCCCCGCGCGTCCGATCGTGCCGATCTCCACGCCCTCCAGGTCCCGCTCCGGGTCCGTCACGGTGCTGATCCGCTCCCCGCCCTCGGCCGGGTGCTTGGTGTACAGCGCATCCACGTCGGACAGCAGCAGTAGCGCGTCCGCCTTGATCGTGTGTGCGACGAGTGCGGCGATCCGGTCGTTGTCCCCGAACTTGATCTCGTGGGTGGCCACGGCGTCGTTCTCGTTGACGATGGGCAGCACGTTCAGGTCCAGCAGCCTCTCCAGCTGACGGTGGACGTTGTGGTAGCGGCTGCGGTGCATCAGGTCCTCCGCGGTGACCAGCACCTGGGAGATCGTGACGTCGTAGCGGGAGAAGATCTCGGTGTAGCGGGTCATGATCAGGGACTGCCCGACGGCGGCCGCCGCCTGCTGGGTGGCCAGGTCCTTGGGCCGCTTGGTCAGCCCCAGCGGGGCCAGCCCGGCCGCGATCGCCCCGGAGGAGACGAACACGACCTCCACCCCGCGCCCGTGGGTCTTCGCCAGCACGTCCGCGATCGTCGCGACGGCCAGCTCGTCCAGGGAGTGGGCGATCGAGGTCAGGGAGGAGGAGCCGACCTTCACGACGATGCGCTTGGCCTTGGGCAGATCCTCCCGCCGCTCGATGGGGCTGATCCTGTTCTTCCCCCGGGACTCGGCCGAACGCTGGATCTCGGCGCGGGACAGGGACGCGGACGGGGTGAGCATGGGTTCTCCTCTTCTGCGTGGGCGGCGATCGCGGGTCGGTATCAGACGGACGGTGTCGAAGCGGCCCCGGTGGGGTCGTCGCCGGGGGTCAGTCGGTGCCCTCGGCGCGACGGCGGGCGCGCCGGTCGCGGGCGGCGTCCACGGACTCCGTCCACTTGCCGGCCAGGCGCTCGGCCTCCAGCTCCTCGCGCGCGGCGGCCTTCGCGTCCTTGCGCTGCTGGTAGTCCTCCCGCTTCTCGGCGCGGGTGGGGCGGATGATCTCCTCGAGCCTGGAGTCGGTGCCGCGCGGGCTGGACAGCAGCTCCGCGCCGCCGACCATCGTCGGCTCCCAGTCGAAGACCACGGCGTCGGCCTCCTCCCCGATCACCACGGCGTCCCCGGGGGTCGCGCCCTGGGCGAACAGCTCGTCCTCGACGCCGAGCTTGGCCAGGCGGTCCGCGAGGAAGCCCACGGCCTCGTCGTTGGCGAAGTCGGTCTGCTTGATCCACCGCTCGGGCTTCTCCCCGAGCACCCGGAACAGCGGCTCCAGGTTGCGCTCCTCCCGGCGGATGCTGAACTCCCCGCGCCCGCCGCGGCGGCGGGACACGGCCCGCGGGCGCAGCACGGCCGGGGCCTCCTGCGTCTCCTGCTCCTGATCCTCCTGCGCGGCCCGGGCCTCGGCCACCAGCTCGGCCATCGCGAAGCCCAGGGCGCGCAACCCCTCGTGGGAGGCGGTGGAAACCTCGAAGACCCGCAGCCCGCGGGCCTCCAGCTCGGGGCGCACGAGCTCCGCCAGCTCTCTGGCCTCCGGGACGTCCACCTTGTTCAGGACCACCAGGTGCGGGCGCTGCACCAGGGGCGTGGCGGTGCCGGCCGTGGGATCCACGGAATAGCCGGCCAGCTCCTTCTCGATGACCTCGAAGTCCGAGATCGGGTCCCGGCGCGGCTCCAGGGTCGCGCAGTCGATGACGTGCACGATCGCCGCACAGCGCTCCACGTGGCGCAGGAACTGGTGGCCCAGCCCCCGACCCTCGGAGGCGCCCTCGATCAGCCCGGGCACATCGGCCACGGTGAAGCGGGTGTCCCCGGCCTGCACGACCCCGAGGTTGGGCACCAGGGTCGTGAACGGGTAGTCCGCGATCTTCGGGCGCGCCGCGGACATCGCCGCGATCAGCGAGGACTTGCCGGCCGAGGGGTACCCGACCAGGGCGACATCGGCGATGGACTTCAGCTCCAGGACGAGGTCCCGCTCCTCGCCGTCGATGCCCAGCAGGGCGAAGCCGGGGGCCTTGCGCTTCGGGGAGGCCAGGGCCGCGTTGCCGGCCCCGCCCTGCCCGCCGTGGGCGGCGACGAACTCATCGCCCATCCGCACCAGGTCCGCCAGCACCTTCCCGTCCCGGGTCTTCACGACCGTTCCCTGCGGCACGGACAGGACCAGGTCCGCCCCGTGGGTGCCGTGGGAGAGCCCGCCGCGGCCGATGTCGCCCTTGGGCGCGGTCTGGTGCGGCGAGTGGTGGTATTCCAGCAGCGTGGTGGACTGCCCGTCCACCCGCAGGATCACGTCTCCCCCGTTGCCGCCGTTGCCGCCGTCGGGGCCGCCCAGGGGCTTGAACTTCTCGCGGCGCACGGACACGCAGCCGTTGCCGCCGGCGCCTCCGCGGGCGTGCAGGACCACCCGGTCCACGAAATCGGCCACGTGCAAAACCCCTTCGGTCAGCGGATGGGAGGGGCGCCGCGGGGTGCGGCGCCGGACTCCGGCGGGCCCTTCGATCCTATCGGCCGCGGAGGTGATGGACGAGAAGAGGGCCCGCTCTCCCGTCAGGGGAAGGCAGGCCCTCTTCTGCATGGTCACCGGCTGGTTGCGGCCCCCGGTGCGAGCCGTGCTCCTCGCGGGGAGAACTACTCCGCGGCGGCGAGGATGTTGACGACCTTGCGGCCGCGGCGACGACCGAACTCGACCTGGCCGGCGGCCAGGGCGAACAGGGTGTCGTCCCCGCCGCGCCCGACGTTCTCACCGGGGTGGAAGTGGGTGCCGCGCTGGCGGACGATGATCTCGCCGGCGTTGACGGACTGGCCGCCGAAGCGCTTCACGCCCAGGTACTGGGGGTTGGAGTCGCGGCCGTTGCGGGTGGAGCTTGCACCTTTTTTGTGTGCCATTACTGCCTGCCTTCGTAGGGGTGACGGGTGGGTGAGCGGAGCCGATCAGGCGTCGATCGCGGTGACCTTGACCTGGGTCAGCTCGGCGCGGAAGCCCTGGCGCTTCTTGTAGCCCGTCTTGTTCTTGTACTTCTGGATGACGATCTTCGGGCCGCGCAGGTCCTCGACCTTCTCGGCGGTGACCTTCGCGGAGGCGAGGGCCTTCGGGTCCGCCTGGACCTTCTCGCCGTCCACCAGCATCAGGACGGGCAGCTCGATGGTGCTGCCGGCCTCACCGGCGACGCGGTCGAGGGTAACGAGGTCTCCCACGGAGACCTTTTCCTGGCGGCCGCCAGCGCGGACAATCGCGTACACCACTTGGGAACTCACTTCTCTCGACATTCAACGTACTGGGGTTCTGCTCAGAGCACCGCAACCACCGGGGACGTGGCCGCCGGACGTGGGACGCACCCGGAGGACGGGTCCGTCGAGGAAGGTCGCAATGAGCACCGACAGTCAAGGATACGGCACAGCCCCGCGCCCGGGCAAGTGTTCGCCCGGGCACGGCGGCCGCGACGCCGCTCGGCCGCGGGTCACTCGGGCCGGCGGATGTCCTCGGCCTTCACGCCGACGCCGAGCATCATGACCTCCTCGGCCTGTGCGGCCGCGGCGGTGGTGCCGTCGGTGCTGGGGGCGGCCGCGGCCGTGGCGACCCGGACCCCCGAGGCCTCGCCCTGCTGACCGGCGACGATGCTCCCGCCCTGCCCGCCGTCGGAGCTGGCCCGACGAGAACGGCGCTTGGGGCGGGAGGCGGAGGCCGGCCGGGCCCGCTCCTCCTGCGCCGGGGCAGCTAGTGCGGCCTGGGCGGACTCCTGGGCCTGATCCGGCTGCTCGGAGCGGCGCGAGGCGCCCGGTGTGGCGACTCCGGTGACCGTGGGCCGCTGCTCGGCCGGGTCCTGCGCGGTCCGCGCCGGGGACTGGGCCCGCCGGGGGGTGCGGGAGGTCCCGGACCGGCGGCCCTGCTCCTGCCGGTCCTCGCCCCGGGTGCGCCCACCCCGCTCCTGAGCGGAACCGGACTGCCCGGCGTCGGACTTCCCGGTGCCGGACGTCGCGGAGCCGGAGTTCTCTGCGCCGGACTGTCCGCCGCGCTCGGTCTGCTCCGAGCGGCGCGAGCGCCGGCCGGGCTTCATGTCCTCGAGGGCCTCGAGTGCGGCCTGGCGCGCGGCGTCGGCGGCCTCGCGTCCGGCCCGGCGGCTGTCCTCCCGGCGCGTGCGCCCGGCGCGTGCGGAGCGGGTGGTCCCGGCCCGGCGCGGCGCCGGCAGCCCGGTCTCATCCTCGACCGACGACGCCGAGTCCTCCCGGGTCCGGCCCCGGCGGGACTCGCCGCGGGGCGCATCCTCGCGCGGGGAATCCTCGGCGGCGGAGGACTCGGTCCCGGCCCCCTCACGGGGCGCCTTGCGGTCGAAGGCCTCGCTCAGCGAATCCAGGTCCAGAGACGGCTCGGAGCCCTCCTGCTCCTGGGCGGGCTGCTTCTGCTCGCCGTGGGGCAGGGTGACGACCTCGCCGTGGATGGTCACGACCATATCCGGGTCCTCCGGCAGGCCGCGGTCCCGGCCGTGATCGGCGCCGTGCTCGGCGTCGTCCTGGGCCGCCGCACCCTGCGCGGACTCGGTCTGCTGGTTCTCGGTCTGCTCCGCCCGGGCGCGCCCGCCGCGCCGGCGGCGCTTGCGCTTCTTGGCGGCCTTGGACTCCTCGCCCTCGCCGTGGTGCTCGGCGTGGTCCTGGGCCTCGGGACGATGCTGCGACTGTTCGGTGCCGTCGGCCTCCTCGTGCTTGGAGGAGGCCGCCGCGATGGTCGCGAAGGCCGTGCGGGCGGCCTCGGCGCGCGCGTCGTCCTGCGGGTTGCGGGGGGTCTCCTCGCGCTGCTGGCGGTTGCGGGACCGCTTGCGGTCGTGCCGGTCATGGCGGTGGTGGGTCTCGGAGCCGTGACCGCCCGAGCGGCCCTTCAGCGGCTCGTCGTGCACGACGACGCCGCGGCCGTCGCAGGCCTCGCAGGGCTCGGAGAAGACCTCCAGCAGACCCGTGCCCATGCGCTTGCGGGTCATCTGCACCAGACCCAGCGAGGTCACCTCGGCCACCTGGTGCTTGGTGCGGTCCCGCCCGAGGCACTCCACCAGACGCCGCAGCACCAGGTCCCGGTTGGACTCCAGGACCATGTCGATGAAGTCGACGACGATGATCCCGCCGATGTCGCGCAGGCGCAGCTGGCGCACGATCTCCTCGGCGGCCTCCAGGTTGTTCTTGGTGACGGTCTCCTCCAGGTTGCCCCCGGAGCCGGTGAACTTGCCGGTGTTCACGTCGATCACGGTCATCGCCTCGGTGCGGTCGATGACCAGGGAGCCGCCGGAGGGCAGGAACACCTTGCGATCCAGGGCCTTGGCCAGGCCCTCCTCGATCCGGTAGTGGTCGAAGACGTCCTCCTCCTCGGTCCACTGCCGCAGCCGCCCCACCAGATCCGGGGCCATGTAGGTCACGTACGCCTCGATGGAGTCCCAGGCCTCCTGACCCTGCACGACCATCGCGGAGAAGTCCTCGTTGAACACGTCGCGCACGGTCTTGATGGACAGGTCCGGCTCCTGGGACAGCAGCTCCGGGGCGGTGGTCTTGCGGGAGTTCGCCTTCTTCTGGATCTCCTCCCACTGCACCCGCAGTCGGTTGATGTCGTGGGCGAGGTCCTCCTCGCTGGCGCCCTCCGCGGCGGTGCGCACGATGACGCCGGCGCCGTCGGGCAGGTGGTCCTTGAGGATCTTCTTCAGCCGGGCCCGCTCCGTGTCCGGCAGCTTCCGGGAGATCCCGGTCATGGACCCGCCGGGGACGTAGACGAGGAAGCGCCCGGGCAGGGAGATCTGCGAGGTCAGCCGGGGGCCCTTGTGCCCGATCGGATCCTTGGTGACCTGCACCAGCACGGAGTCCCCGGACTTCAGGGCCCGCTCGATGCGCCGGGGCGCGCCGTCCAGGCCCGCGGCGTCCCAGTTGACCTCACCGGCGTAGAGCACCGCGTTGCGCCCGCGGCCGATGTCGATGAACGCCGCCTCCATGGAGGGCAGCACGTTCTGCACCTTCCCGAGGTAGACGTTGCCGATCAGGGAGTCCTGCTGGGTCTGGGACACGAAGTGCTCGGCCAGCACCCCGTCCTCCAGGACGCCGATCTGGATGCGCTCGTCCTTCTGGCGCACGATCATCTGCCGGTCCACGGACTCCCGACGAGCCAGGAACTCGGCCTCGGTGATTCCGTGCCGACGGCGCCCGGAGGCGCGGGATTCCCGACGGCGCTGGCGCTTGGCCTCCAGGCGCGTGGAGCCCTTCACGGAGGTCACGGCGTCGGCCGAGGTGGACTCGACGATGCGCGGGGTGCGGACCTTGGTGACGGTGTTGGGGTCCTCCTCCTCGTCCACCAGCTCCAGGTCCGTGTCTCCGCGGCGCCGCCGACGGCGCTTGCGGGCCACGACCTCGCCGTCGTCCTGCGGCTCGTCCTCGGCGGCCTCGAGCTCGGCCTTCTCCTGCTGCTTCTTCGCCAGGGCCGCGGCCTTCAGCTCCTCGATGTCCGGGGCCTTGAACAGCACGGAGGTCGCGCCGAACGGGTCGGCGGCGACCTCCGGGACGGAGGAGGCGGCGGGTGCGGTCTCGGCGTCCTCGCCCCGGGGGGCGGCGCCGTCGTTCTGGGTGCTCATCGTCTGCGGATGCTCCTGTGGTGCGGCCGCGGAGCCGTGCCGCACCCGGTCCGCCGCCGCGGATGGTGGCCGGTCGGCGCCCCGCCCTGAGGCGGGCGGGACGAGCCGGAAGTCGTCTGGCTGCCCAGCACCGTCTCTCCAGCCGTGGCATCGCCCGGCGATCAGGCCCCGCCGGGGATCATCTCCCCGCGGGCCGCGGTGGGTGGGCCGATGGTCGCGCCGAGCTCCGCAGTCTCACGGGAGTCTTGCCCGGGTGGTCTTCGCCCGGGCGCTCGCTGGAGCGCTGCCAGGCGGTGCACGGCACCCGTCGGCGGCACATCGGACCGGAGGAGGCCGCGTGCGGCGCGGCCCTCGGCCTCCCCCAGTATCGCACACCCCCGCAAAGGGAGGGAGGGGCGGGGCCCGGGCGCGTGCAGGACACATCCAGGAGACGCACGGTCGACGCCGCTAAGATGACCGACGCACGACCACCGGCGGCGTCCCGGCGCCACCGGATCATCCCCGACCCATGAAGAAGGTGCCCGCGTGAGCGCAGCAGTGACCGAACTCCCCGAGGATTCCGCGGCGGAGGGGACCGAGACGCTCCCCCAGCGTCGGCGCCTGGCCTGGCTGATGGTCGTGACCGGCGCCGTCGGCTTCTTCGCCGCGGCGATGCTGGTGTGGGAGCGGCTGCAGATCTACGTGGATGCCGGCCATGTCTCCAGCTGCGACCTGAACTCCCTGGTCAACTGCGGCACCGTCATGCGCACCAGCCAGGCCGCGGCCTTCGGCTTCCCGAATCCGCTGATCGGCATCGTCGCCTACGCGATCATCCTGACCATCGCGACGGCGATGCTCGCCGGGGCGCGCCTGGCCCGCTGGTACTGGTGGTGCGTGCAGATCGGGGTGACCCTGGGCTTCGTGTTCATCTGCTGGCTGTGGTACCAGACCACCTTCCGCATCGACGCGCTGTGCCTGTACTGCATGATCGTGTGGATCATGCAGACCACGCTGTTCGTGCATGTCACGGTGCACAACATGCGCACCGGGGTGATCCCCGTGCCGCGGCGGGTCGCCTCGGCGATGACCGGCTGGGCCTGGTTCCTCACCGTGATGATCCTGCTGGTGCTGTTCGGGATCATCTTCATCCGGTTCTTCTCGGTGATCATGGGCATGTTCTAGGCGCCGGGTGCGACCCGCGCGGGTCGCCCGCAGGCACGGACGGGGCCCGTCCCGACGCACCGCTTCACGCGGTGGTCGGGGCGGGCCCCGTCGTAGTTCACGACACCGAGCCAGCCGCGGGGTGCTGCCCCGGGCGGGGCGCAGCGGCGGCGCACAGGCGGCGGTTCAGCCGAACCAGATGCCGATCTCGCGCTGGGCGGATTCCGGGGAGTCCGAGCCGTGCACGAGGTTCTTCTGCACGTCCTCGCCCCAGTCGCGGCCGAGGTCCCCGCGGATCGTGCCGGCCGGGGCGGTGGTCGGCTCGGAGGGGCCCATGATGGTGCGCAGACCCTCGATGCAGCGGTCCCCCTCGATCACCGCGGCCACGACGGGCCCGGAGCCCATGAACCGCACCAGCGGCTCGAAGAACGGCTTGCCGGCGTGCTCGGCGTAGTGCTGCTCCAGGATCTCCCGGGAGGGGGTGAGCATCCGCAGCTCGGCGATGCGGTAGCCCTTGGTCTCGATGCGCGAGAGCACCGCGCCGATGAGGTTGCGTTCCACGCCGTCGGGCTTGACGAGGACGAGGGAGCGTTCGGTCATGGGATCCTCCTGATCCGGAAGACGTGCGGACGGTCTGAGTCCATCCTAGCCAGCCGCACCCGCGCCACGGCGGAGGCGGAGGGTCAGCCGCGCGGGGTCTCGAGGCTCCACAGCCGCCGCACCTGCACCCCCAGCTGCCGCAGCACGGCCGTGCCGAAGGAGATCGTGCCCAGCGCGAGCTCGACCCGCGTCGGATCGGAGGCGGCGTCCCGGCCCGGCCGAATCCGCTCCAGCAGCTGCGCCAGCCCGATCACCGGGACCCTCTCCGTCAGCTCACCGGGCAGCCGGTAGTCCAGGTGCCCGTCCCGCCCCAGGTCCACGAAGGCGTGCTCGACGCCGCGGTCATCCAGCAGATCGGCGATGGCCCGCCAGTCCTTGGTCATCGGCACGGACCACCACACCCGCTGCACCCGCCCCGCATCGGAGACGGCCCGCGCGGCCTCCAGCGCGTGGGCCGCCCCTGCCGCGTCGATTCCCGCGTCCACGACCAGCAGGCAGCCGTCCGGAAGGCGGTGGGCGCTGCCGCGCCCGGGCCGACGCACCGGGCTGGACCCGAAGCCTTCCGGCGGTTCGTCCACGCCCAGGGCGCGGGCCGCCGCGCGCGCCGCGGCCAGCGCGACCCGTTCGTTCTCCACGAGGAAGTCACCCGCGGGCACCACCACCAGGGGTGCTGCGTGGCGGGCGCAGGTCCGGCGCAGGAGCCGGTCCGGGCCGGGCGCCTGCGGGACGCTGGCCACGGGGGCTGGCCCGTGCACCAGGCCGATCTTCTCCTGGGCCACGTGCATCAGGCTCGGTCCGAACACGTCCAGGTGCTCCGGGAGAATCCGGGTCAGGGCCACGGCCACCGGGTCGAACAGGCTCACGGCGTCGTGGGCCCCGCCCATCCCGGCCTCGTGGACCACGACCTGCGCCCCGGCCGCGCGCAGCATCGCATGCCCCAGCACCGTGAACAGATCCGTGGGCGCCAGATACGCGCCGGGGGCCGGGGCCGCCTCGGGCAGGACGGCGGCCAGGCGGTGCAGGCCCGCGCGGTAGGCCGCGGCCGGCAGCACCTGCCCGTCCAGGACGAAGCGGTCCCGGTTGGAGATGATCCCCGGGGAGCTGACCAGCCCGACCCGCAGCCCGCAGGCCTGCAGCCGCCAGGCGATCTCCGCGGCCGTCTGCCCCTTGCCCTTGGAGCCGGTCACCACCACGCTCGGCGCGGGGTCCCCGCCGCGCAGCAGGCCTTCCAGGACCCGGCCGGCCCCGGCGACGTCGCGCACGGCGTCGGCGGGCCGAGCCGCCCAGCCGGCGAAGACCGTCCGGGATTCCAGGGCCCGCAGGCCCTCATCCGTCGCGCTCACGCGCGCCCGTGGGTGCGCTCCCACTCCTGCTCGGCCTCGAAGCGCTCGGCCTTCTCCCGGTCCAGGCGCGCGCCCACGACCATCGAATACCACCAGCAGGCCAGGAAGCACGCGCCGATGAAGAACATCGCCGGCACCAGGAACCCCGTGGCCACCAGCAGC
Organism: Rothia sp. BD8; assembly: GCF_044878465.1. Lineage (NCBI taxonomy): Bacteria > Bacillati > Actinomycetota > Actinomycetes > Micrococcales > Micrococcaceae > Rothia > Rothia sp. BD8. The sequence continues at coordinate 133,548 of NZ_JANJES010000002.1, forward strand.
ACCTGCAGCACCCAGCCGGCGGTGTACCCCCAGGGCCTGCGCAGCAGGGCGCACAGGGCGACGAAGGCCGCCGCGAAGATCAGGCCCCCGATCATCACCGCCGTCTTCAGGCCCGCCCCCGCGTGGAAGACCGAGAGGCCGAAGAACGCCAGGGTCGCGAAGAACACCACGAGGGCCTCGAGGACCAGCACGGTGGAGGCGAACATCATCCGCACGGAGCTGGGCTTCTTGACCTGCCCGGGCCGCCATTCCCGCTGCGCGCGCGTCAGCCGAGCCACAGGCCCTCCTCCCCTCCGGTCGGCTCCCCGTCGGCTCCCGTCAGACCGGATTCCGGCAGCGGGCCCAGCAGCATCCGGGCCTCCCCGGCCACGGTCACCGACCCGGTGATCAGCACGGCGGCGTCCAGCTCCTCGCGCACGGCGGCATCGGAGACGGCCGCGGTGATCGCCTCGTCCAGGCCGGCGAAGGCCTGCACGGCGTCCTCGTCGAAGCCCTCCGCCACGGCCAGGCGCGCCAGCTCCTCCGGGTCGATGGCCCGCGGGGAGTGGGAGGCGCTGACGTACAGGCGGGCGTCGAAGCGCTCGGACTCGGCGTAGGACTCGCGCAGGATGCGCAGCATCTGCGCCGCATCCTTATCCGCCAGGATCCCCAGGACGATCTCCAGCTCCCGTGCGGGCACGGTCTCCTCGACGGCGCGCACCTGCGCACGCAGCCCGTGCGGGTTGTGCGCGGCGTCGATGATGACGGTCGGGGCGGTGCGCACCGTCTCCATGCGGCCCGGGGAGCGCACGGCCGCCAGGCCCGCCCGCACCAGCTCGACGTTCAGCTCGCGTTCTCCCCCGCCCAGGAAGGCCTCGACGGCGGCGATGGCCAGTGCGGCGTTGTCCGCCTGGTGCTCCCCCGCCAGGGGCAGCGCCAGGTCCTCGTAGACCCCGGCCAGCCCCTGCACCGCGAGCACCTGACCGCCGGTTCCCGGGACCCGGGAGCGCACCCCGAACTCCACGCCGCCGAAGCGGAACGGAACCCCGGCCTCGCGGGCGGCCTCCAGCAGGATCTCGGCGACGGCCGGAGACTGGGCGGAGGAGACCAGGAATCCCTCGGGCTTGATGATCCCGGCCTTCTCCCGGGCGATCTCCTCCACGGTGTCCCCGAGCATGCGGGTGTGGTCCAGGTCGATCGGGGTGAGCACGGAGACCGCGGCGTCGGCGACGTTGGTCGCATCCCAGCGCCCGCCCAGGCCCACCTCCAGGACCATCACGTCCACGGGGGCCTCGGCGAACACGGCGAAGGCCAGCACGGTCATCACCTCGAACTCGGTCAGCGGGACCTCACCGCGCTCGGCCAGCCGCTGGTCGGTCAGGAGCAGGAAGGGCCGGATCTCGTCCCAGGTGCGCACGAAGGCGGCATCCTCGATCGGGGCGCCGTCCACGGCGATGCGTTCGGTGACGCGTTCCAGGTGCGGGGAGGTGTAGCGCCCGACCCGCAGATCGTGGGCCATCAGCAGGGCCTCGACCATCCGGGCCGTGGAGGTCTTGCCGTTGGTGCCGGTCAGGTGGATCACCGGGGCGGCGTGGGCCGGATCCCCCAGCAGGTCCATGGCCAGGCGCATCGCGTCCAGGCGAGGCGCCATCTGGGTCTCCGGGGCGCGCCCGCGCAGCTCCGCGGCCACCGACTCCGCGGAGAAGGCGGCCTCGCGGGGGTCCGGGGCCAGGTGCGGCAGATCCGCCTCGAGGTCCTCCCCGATGCCGTGGGGCACCGGGGAGGCGGAGCCGGTGCGCTCCATCTCGGTCAGCTCGCGGGCGATCGCCTCGTCCTCATCCTCCACCTCCTCCTCCCCGCCGAAGTGCGGATCCAGCGGATCCAGCTCGGGCGGGAAGGGCGCGGGCTGCCGCCCGGCGCCGTCGTGGTCCTCGCGGGGGTCCTGCCCCTCGCGGAAGGGCTGCTCGGTCATGCTCTGGCTCAGTCCTCGGTCGTCACGGTCACGTGCAGGTCCTCGCCCGGCTCCAGCACGAGGTCATCGGTGAGGGTCTCGGCGGCCACCAGCTCGGCGTGGGACTCCACGGCGGCGCGGGTCGCGGCGTCGGCGATCACCACGGTGCGGATCCGGTCCGAGACCATGAGGTCCTCGTCCTTGCGAGCCTGCTGGATCGCGCGGATGACGTCCCGGGCGGTGCCCTCAGCCTGAAGCTCCGGGGTCAGGTGCGTGTCCAGGACGAGGAAGCCGCCGTCGATCACCGCGACGGCCCGCTCGGCCCCGGCGGACTCGTCCACCACGGTCTCCAGCTCGAACTCACCGGGCTGCAGGCCCAGGGGCTCCTCGAGGGTCTCGGAGCCCACCACGACCCCGTCGCCATCGGTCCGCCAGTCCCCCGCCTTCGCGGCGCGGATCGCCTGCTGCACGAGCCGGCCCAGCCGGGGGCCGGCGGCCCGGGCGTTGACCTTCAGGCTGCGGGAGATGCCGTAGTCCTCCGCGGAGGTCTGCTCGGCGTCCAGCACGGTCACCGTCTTGATGTTCAGCTCGGAGGCGATGATGTCCGCGTAGGTCCCCGCTAGGTCCGCCCCGCGCGGCGCGGCGACGGTCAGGGAGGCCAGGGGCTGGCGCACGCGCAGCCGGTGGGCCTTGCGCAGCGCGGAGCCGGCCGAGCACACGGCCCGGGTGGTGTCCATCAGCTCGGACAGGTCCGCCTCCTCGGCGAAGGCCCCGGCGTCCGGCCAGTCGGCCAGGTGCACCGAGCGGCGCCCGGTCAGCCCGCGCCACATCTCCTCCGCGGTCAGCGGCAGCAGGGGTGCCGCCACCCGGCACACCGTCTCCAGGCAGGTCCACAGCACGTCGAAGGCGACGATGTCCTCGTCGAAGAAGCGCTGGCGGGAACGGCGCACGTACCAGTTGGTCAGGGCGTCGGCGTAGTGACGCAGGTGCTCGCAGGCGCTCCACACGTCGTAGGCGTCCATCGCCGCGGTGACGTCCGTGATCAGCTGGCGGGTGCGGGCCAGGATGAACCGGTCCATCACGTGGTCCGAGGTGTAGCGGGGCCGGGCCTCGTAGCCCTCCCCGTCGAAGGCCGCGTTCGTGTACAGGGTGAAGAAGTGGTACACGTTCCACAGCGGCAGCATCACCTGGCGCACGCCCTCGCGGATGCCGCGCTCGGTGACGATGAGGTTGCCCCCGCGCAGGATGGGGCTGGACATCAGGAACCAGCGCATCGCATCGGAGCCGTCCCGGTCCAGGACCTCGGAGACGTCCGGGTAGTTGCGCAGGGACTTGGACATCTTCTGCCCGTCCGAGCCCAGCACGATGCCGTGGGAGACCACGTTCTTGTACGCGGGCCGGTCGAACAGGGCCGTGGCCAGGATGTGCAGGGTGTAGAACCAGCCGCGGGTCTGCCCGATGTACTCCACGATGAAGTCCGCCGGGTAGTGGTGCTCGAACCACTCCTTGTTCTCGAAGGGGTAGTGCACCTGGGCGTAGGGCATGGACCCGGAGTCGAACCACACGTCCAGCACGTCCGGGACGCGGCGCATCGTGGACTTCCCCGTCGGGTCATCCGGGTTGGGCCGGGTCAGCTCGTCGATGAACGGCCGGTGCAGATCCGGCTCTCCGTCGTGGTTGAGCGGCAGGCGCCCGAAGGCTTCCTGAAGCTCCGCCAGCGAGCCGTAGACCTCGGTTCGCGGGTAGTTCGGGTCATCCGAGACCCACACGGGGATCGGCGAGCCCCAGTAGCGGTTGCGGGAGATGGACCAGTCCCGGGCGTTCTCCAGCCACTTGCCGAACTGGCCGTGCTTGACGTTGCCGGGGATCCAGTTGATCTGCTCGTTGAGCTCGACCATGCGGTCCTTGAACTCGGTCACCGACACGTACCAGGAGGTGATGGCCCGGTAGATCAGGGGGTTGCGGCAGCGCCAGCAGTGCGGATACGAGTGCACATAGGACTTCTCCCGGATCAGCGCGCCCTTGGCCTTCAGCGCGTTGATGACGGTGCGGTTGGCCTCGAAGACCTGCACCCCGGCGATCCCGGTCAGGGTGTCGTCCCCGGAGGCGGTGGGCTCGGCGAACAGCGGCAGGAACTTCGCGCCCTCGTCCACGGAGAGCACCACGGGGATGTCATGGGCCTCGCAGACCTTCTGGTCGTCCTCACCGTAGGCGGGGGCCTGGTGGACCAGCCCGGTGCCGTCGGTGGTGGTCACGTAGTCCGCGACCAGCACCTGCCAGGCGTTGCCAGTGCCGTAGGTCTCGGCGTCGACGAAGTGATCCCACAGCGGCGCGTAGCGCACCCCGGCCAGCTGGGCGCCGTCGTAGGTCCGCACGACGCCGGCCCGGGCCGCGGCGGCCGGATCCTCGGCGTCGGCGTACCCGAGGTCCTTCGCGTACTCGGCCAGCAGGTCCTCGGCGACCACGTAGCGGGCCCCGGCCCGCTCACCGGCACCCTCCACCAGCACGTAGCGGATGTCCGGGCCGACGGCGATCGCCTCGTTGGTCGGCAGGGTCCAGGGCGTGGTGGTCCAGGCCAGCAGGTGGGCACCGGCCAGCTGGCGGGCGACGTCGGGCTCGGCGGCCAGGGAGGTGTCCTCGGTGACCTCGAAGGCCACGGTCACCGTGGGGTCCTGCCGGTCCTGGTAGACGTCGTCATCCATGCGCAGCTCGTGGTTGGACAGCGGGGTCTCGTCCTTCCAGCAGTACGGCAGCACGCGGAAGCCCTGGTAGGTCAGGCCCTTCTCGTGCAGCCGCTTGAAGGCCCAGATGACCGATTCCATGTACTCGACGTTGAGCGTCTTGTAGTCGTTCTCGAAGTCCACCCAGCGGGCCTGGCGGGTGACGTACTTCTGCCACTCGTCGGTGTACCTGAGCACGGAGGAGCGGCAGGCGTCGTTGAAGCGGTCGATGCCCATCTGCTCGATCTGCTTCTTATCCGTCATGCCCAGCTGCTTCATGGCCTCCAGCTCGGCCGGCAGCCCGTGGGTGTCCCACCCGAAGCGGCGATCCACCTTGTGCCCGCGCATGGTCTGATAGCGGGCCACGAGGTCCTTGACGTAGCCGGTGAGCAGGTGCCCGTAGTGGGGCAGACCGTTGGCGAAGGGCGGCCCGTCGTAGAACACGAACTCGTCGGTGGGTCCCTCCGGGTTCTCGCGCTGGTCGATGCTGGCCTGGAAGGTGCCGTCCTGCTCCCACTGGGAGAGCACGGCCTCCTCGATCGCGGGGAAGGAGGGGGAGGCGGGGACGGCGTCGCCTGCGGCGGAGGACTTGGGGTACTGGCTGCTCACGAGGACATCCTGGGGCTGGTCGGGTCGCTTGCTCGTCAGGACGCCCGCCGCCGCGGGACCGTTCGGGTCCCGGACCGCGCACGCGGTACCACCTCACTTGCCGGGGGCCGAGGAGCCCGCGGCGGCGCACAGGGGCCGCCGCGGGAGGTTCTCGACGGTCCTCGACCGCTTCATTCGTCGGCTGTGACGGGCCTGCCCGTCCGGGTCTAATGAGGCTGTATCTGTTCCGCCTTCCCCCGCGCCGCAGCGCATCGGTGGGGGTCGGCAGGTACCGCCCGTTCTTCCGGATTGCTCGCCGGTGATGGCCGGGTCATCGCACCGACCCCAGTGTAGGCCCGCCCGCTCCGGGGTGTCTAACGCCGGGGTCTCCCGCCGCGGCGTACCGTGGGGCCCATGGCCGATTCCCCCCAGCCCCTGACCCCGTCCGCCCGGCGGCGCACCGCACGCTCCGCCCGCCTCCAGGCCGGGGCGCTGACCGGGATGGGCCTGCTGCACGTCATCCGCCCGGGTGCCTTCGACCCCCTGATTCCCCCGGCCCTTCCCGGCTCGGCCCGCGCCTGGACCTACGGCTCGGGGGCTGCGGAGCTCACCGTGGCCGCCCTGCTGGCCCGGCACCGCACGCGCCGGATCGGCGGGCGGGCGGCCGTCGGGCTCTACCTGGCAGTGTGGCCCGGCAACGTCCAGATGGCCTGGGATGCCCGGCACGACTCCCCCGCGCGCCGGATCATCACCCTGGCCCGCCTGCCGCTGCAGATCCCGATGATCCGCGCCGGCCTGCGGGTCGCGCGCGAGGCCTGAGGCACCCGCCCCGCAGCCGCCCGGCTCGTCCCGACCCGCCCGGCCCCTTCCGGTGTGGGCCGCGTTCAGTCGGTCGAGGCGCCCATCGCGGCCACGTCCCCGACGACGATCACCGCGGGAGCGCGCACCCCGCGCCGCCGAGCCAGCTGCGCGATGGTCTCCAGGGTGCCCACCGTGGTGCGCTGCTCGGGGGTCCAGCCGCGTTCGACGATCGCGACCGGGGTGAGCGGGTCGTGGCCCAGCTCGATCAGGTGCCGGGAGGTGTCGGCCAGTCGGCGCACCCCCATGAGCAGGATGAGAGTATGCGCCCTGTCGTGCGGGACCACCGGGAGCTCGGTGTGCGCGGTGACCACGCTGAAGCCGTGGGAGAGGTTCCGATGGGTCACCGGGATTCCGGCGGCTGCCGGCACGGACACGGCCGAGGTGATCCCGGGCACGACCTCCACGGGCACCCCGTGGGCCGCGCAGTATTCCTCCTCCTCGCCGCCGCGGCCGAAGACGAACGGGTCCCCGCCCTTCAGGCGGACGACCCGCAGGCCCTTCCGGGCCTCCTCCACGAGGGTCGCATTGATCCGGTCCTGGGTGACCTTGTGGTACCCGGCGCGCTTGCCGACGTCGATGATCCGGGCGTGCTCGGCCAGGCGCGGCAGCAGATCCACCGGACCGAGCCGATCCGCCACCACGACGTCGGCATCGGCCAGCAGGTGCCGCCCGCGCACGGTGAGCAGGCCGGGATCTCCGGGGCCGCCGCCGACCAGCGCCACGCCGCCGGGAGGCAGCCGCGACTCGTCCGGGGATTCCAGCACCTGCTCCCGACGGGCCCGGACCGGGGCTTCCCCCGTCTCCAGGCGCGCCTGGATCCAGGCGGCCACGGCCTTGGCTCGGGCGGGATCCGCGGCGGCGTTGACGCCCACGCTCACCCCGTGCGCCCGGGCGGCGGCCGCGGACCACGCGGTCGAGGCCTGGGGATCGCCGCCGATCACGGCGAAGATCCGACGGCTCTCGGCGGCCTCGGCCAGCTCCCGCTGGGCCCTCGGGCTGCTCGTGTGAGCGAACAGGAGCCACACCCCGTCCAGATCCGCGGCCGCGGCCCGGCGCCGGTGCCACACCAGGTGGGGGTCCTGATCGGCCAGACGCGCCAGCTCCTCGGTGACCTCCGGGGCCACCAGCAGCACCCGGGCCCGCTCGATCAGCAGGGCCCGGACCCGCCGCTCGGCCACCGGGCCGCCGCCGGCGACGAGCACCGTCCGACCCGCCAGCCGCAGGCCGACGGGCAGGCTCACGCCACCAGCTCCTCATCGGCGGTGCGCGCCCAGTCCGCGAAGCCCTGCTCGGGGTCCTGCCGGTGGCGCAGGTAGGAGCGCACCAGGCGCTCCACGTAGTCGGCGATGCCCGTGGCCGGGACCTTCAGCCCGCGCACGGTGCGCCCGGTGACCCCGCCGTCGTTGGCGTACCCGGACAACTCCCCACCCAGGTGCACCTGGAAGCCGGGCACCTGCTCCCCGACCTCATCCGTGATGATCTGGCCCTTCAGCCCGATGTCCGCGGTCTGGATGCGCGCGCAGGAGTTGGGGCAGCCGTTGATGTGCAGGGTCAGCTGCTCGGGCAGCCGATCGGCCACGTCGGCCAGGCGCTCATCCAGGTCCCGGATGACCCCCTCGGCGGTGTCCTTGGTGTCCACGATCGCCAGCTTGCAGAACTGGATGCCCGTGCAGGCCATCGTGGTGCGGCGGAACAGGGACGGCTCGGCCTCCAGGCCGATCTCCCGGGCTCCCGCGACGAAGGCCTCGACGTCGTCCTCCGGAACGTCCAGGACCACGATCTTCTGGTAGGGGGTCAGCCGCAGCCGGCCCGCGCCGTGGTCCTGCATGAGGTCGGCCAATCGGTTCAGCAGCCGCCCGCCGACGCGCCCGACCACCGGGGACAGCCCGACGTAGTATCGGCCGTCCTTCTGCCGGTGCACCCCCACGTGATCGCCCGTGCGGGTCGGGCGCTGCGGGGCGGGCCCGTCCGGCAGGCGCCAGCCGAGATACTCCTCCTCCAGGACCTCGCGGAACCTCTCGGGACCCCAGTCGGCCATGAGGAACTTCAGCCGGGCCCGGTTGCGCAGGCGGCGGTAGCCGTAGTCCCGGAAGATGCTGGTGACCCCGAGCCAGACCTCGGCCGCGTGCTCCGGGGCGACGAAGGCGCCCAGGCGCTGGGCGAGATGGGCGTTGGTGGACAGCCCGCCGCCGACCCACAGGTCATAGCCGGCCCCCAGCTCGGGGTGGACCACCCCGACCAGCGAGATGTCGTTGATCTCGTGCACCACGTCCTGGCTGGGGTGACCGGTCACGGCGGTCTTGAACTTGCGCGGCAGGTTGGACAGCTCGGGGTCCCCGATGAAGCGCTCCTTGATCTCCCGGATGGTCGGGGTGGGATCCAGGATCTCCTCGGCGGCCACTCCGGCCACGGGCGAGCCGAGGATCACGCGGGAGACGTCCCCGCAGGCCTCGGTCGTGGACAGGCCCACGGACTCCAGACGCCGCCAGATCTCCGGGACGTCCTCGATCTGCACCCAGTGCAGCTGGATGTTCTGCCGATCCGTGACGTCCGCGGTGCCGCGGCCGAACTCCTCGGAGATCCCCGCGATCACGCGCAGCTGCTCCAGGGTCAGCGCACCGCCGTCGATGCGCACCCGCATCATGAAGTACCGGTCCTCCAGCTCGGAGGTCTCCAGCTTGGCGGTGCGCCCGCCGTCGATGCCGGGGCGGCGCTGGGTGTACAGCCCCCACCACCGGAACCGGCCGTGCAGGTCGTCATCGGCGATCGCGTCGAATCCCTCGCGGGCGTAGACGGACTCGATGCGCTCCCGCACGTTGAGTCCGTCGTCCTCGAGCTTGAACTCCTCGTTGTGGTTCAGCGGGGCGCGTCCGTCGATCTTCCACTGGCCGTTCGGTTTGGCGGCGCGCTTGCGCTTCGGGGTGGGCTGCGCAGCCGGTGCGGTACCTGACATGGTTCGACCCTAGGGAACCCCCGCGGTGAGCGGAAAAATCGGCTCAACACGGAACAACGCGGGGACGCGCGGCGTCATCTGAGGTGATCCGAGCGAAACATGATGCCGCGCGAGCACCCCGGGGCGCGCGTCCGGCGAGGCGGGGGCCGCCCGGGGCGCCGTCGGTGCCGGGATCAGGTGGATTGGGTCTCGACCTCGACCTCGCCGCCCCCGGCGGCGGCCGCGGCCCGGCGCAGGGCCAGCAGGGCGACGGCGCGCAGCCCCGCCTCGTCCTCGGCCTCCACCAGGGGTCCGGCCAGGCGCTGCGGACCGGCGGCGGCCAGCCGGTCCTGGAAGGTCCCCGGGGTGAGCAGATAGGAGGAGCAGGCCACCGCATCCGCCTCGCTGCCGGCGGCGCGCACGACCTCGGCGATGCTGGGCCGGCCGGCGCCGTAGCCCAGGTGCACCGGCAGGCCCAGGGCATCGGCGAGCAGGTCCCGCTGCCGGGCGGCGGCCCGCCGGCCGGCGGTCACCGAGGAGCCGGCCGCCCCCATGACGACGGCGCCCGGCTCCACCTCGGGGCTCCACCCGGCCTCTCGCAGCCGCCGCACCTGCAGGGCCGCCAAAACCGGGTCCGGGCCCAGGGCCCGGGCCACGACCATGCCGTGTCCGCGGCGCAGTCCGGGATGCCGCCGGGCAGCGTTCTGCAGATCCACCCGCGTGTGGTAGCCGGTGGACAGCAGCAGCGGCTGGATGACCCCCGGGCGATCAGGGGGCAGGGCGCCGACCACCGCGTCGGCGGAGGGCTCCTGCACGTCCACCGAGGCGGCGTGCACCGGTCCGGGGGCGAGGGAGCGGATCGCATCCACCAGGGCGGCCATGGTCCGCTGGCCCAGCGCGCTGCGGGTGCCATGCCCGCACACCACCAGGTGCACCCCGGACAGGGCCCGCCGCTCGTCCGGGTCCAGCGGGTCCTGGGTGTCCGGCCGGGCCGGCCGGTGCCCGCTCACGAGGGGTCCCGGCGGATGACCTTGTGCTGGGCGGCCTGAGCCACCGGGCGCAGGGTCACGGTGTCCAGGGCGATGTGGTGCGGCAGGGTCACGGCCAGGACGTTGACGCGGGCGACGTCCTCGGCGGTCAGCGGCTGCTCGACCCCGCGGTACACGGCATCGGCGGCTTCCCGGGAGCCCAGCCGGTTCAGGGAGAACTCCTCGGTGCGCACCATCCCCGGGCGGATCTCGATCACGCGCACGTTGTGCTCGGCCTCCTCCAGGCGCAGCGCCTCGGTCAGGCCGCGCTCGGCGAACTTCGCGGCGTTGTAGCCGCCGCCGCCCTCGTAGCCGGCCTCCGCGGCGGTGGAGGTCAGATTCAGCACGGTGCCGCGCCCGTTGGCGCGCAGGTCCGGCAGGAAGGCGCGGACGGTGTTCAGGGTGCCCAGGACGTTGACCTCGTACATGGCCCGCCAGTCCTCGGGATCGCCGTCGGCGACGGCGTCCATGCCGATCGCGCCGCCGGAGATGTTCAGCAGCGCGTCCAGCGGTGCGTGCTCCCGCCGCACCCGCTCGGCCAGGGCCGCCACCGCCTCGGGATCGGTGACGTCCAGGGGGTGCGGGATCACCCCGGTTTGCTCGGCCAGCTCCTCCAGGCGCTCGGCGCGGCGGGCCGCGGCGTACACGGTCCAGCCCTCGGCGCGCAGCTGACGGGCTGTCTCCCGCCCGATCCCGGAAGACGCTCCGGTGACGACGGCGGTGCGGGTGGTGCTCGATGCGGTGGTCTCGCTCATGTCCCCCACCCTAGCGACGCCCGGATGACGATCGTGTGACCCGGACGATGGGAGGCCTTCTGCGGCGGTACCCTCGATGGGGTGAGCCTCCCTGCATCCGCGCCCGTGCGCCACCCGGTCGACCGCGTCCCTCCGTTCCCCCGCCTGGCGGCGCTGGGCGTCCAGCACGTCCTGGCATTCTACGCCGGCGCGGTGATCGTGCCGCTGCTGATCGCCCAGTCCCTGCACCTGGATGCGGCCACGACGATCCACCTGATCAACGCGGATCTGCTGACCTGCGGTCTGGCCACCCTGATCCAGTCGGTGGGTCTGGGTCGCCGGGTCGGGGTGCGCCTGCCCATCATCCAGGGCGTCACCACCACCGCCGTCGCCCCGATCATCGCGATCGGGCTGGGGGCCACGGACGGGCGCGGCGGCGTCGAGGGCCTGCCGATGATCTACGGGGCCGTGATCGTCTCCGGGCTGTTCACGTTCTTCGCCGCCCCGGTCTTCTCCCGGCTGCTGCGCTTCTTCCCGCCGGTGGTCACCGGCTCGGTGCTGCTGTGCATGGGCACCTCGCTGCTGGCGGTCTCCGCGAACGACGTCGTGGACCACGCCCAGGACGTCCCGGACGCCAGGGCCATCGCCTACGCCGCGGGCACCCTGCTGGTGATCGTGCTGGTCCAGCGCTTCTTCCACGGGTTTCTGGGCACCCTCGCGGTGCTGATCGGGCTGGTGGCCGGCACCGCGGTCGCCCTGCTGCTGGGCGATGCCCACCTGGACGAGGTGGGTCGGGCCGATGCCCTGGGCATCACGACCCCCTTCTACTTCGGCATCCCGCAGTTCAGCGTCTCGGCGATCCTCATGATGGTCATCGTCATGATGATCACCATGGTGGAGACCACCGGGGACGTGTTCGCCACCGGGGAGATCGTGAAGAAGCGGATCCGGGCGAAGGACGTGACCGCGGCGATCCGGGCCGACGGCGTCTCCACGACCCTGGGCGGGGTGCTGAACTCCTTCCCGTACACCTGCTTCGCCCAGAACGTGGGCCTGGTGCGCATCACCGGGGTGAAATCCCGGTGGGTGGCCGCGGCCGCGGCGGTCCTGATGATCGTGCTCGGGCTGCTGCCCAAGGCCGGGGCCGTCGTCGCCTCGATCCCCTCGCCGGTGCTGGGTGCTGCCTCCCTGGCGCTGTTCGCCAACGTCGCGTGGGTGGGGATGCAGACCATCGGGCGGGCGGACATGTCCGACAACCGCAACGCGGTGATCGTCACGACCGCCCTGTCGCTGGCGATGCTGGTGACCTTCAAGCCGGAGATCGCCCAGGTGCTGCCCTCCTGGGCGCAGATCCTGCTCTCCTCCGGGATGATCGCCGGGTCCATCACGGCCATCGTGCTGAACCTGCTGTTCTTCCACGTGGGTCGCCAGAGCGGCGGGCTCATCGCTCGCTCCCCGGAGGGCGAGGGTCTGACCCTGGAGCAGATCAACGCCCTGGACCGGGAGGGCTTCGTGCGCGCCCTGGGTGAGCTGTTCAACCGCGAGACCTGGCCGCTGGAGCAGGCCTGGGAGTCCCGACCCTTCGCCGACGTCGCCGCGCTGCGCGAGGCGATCCAGGTGGCCGTGCTCACCGCGCCCCGCCAGCGGCGCGAGGCCCTGATCCACGACTACCCGGACATGGCCCAGCTGATCACCGCCCCCGAGGAGGAGCACGCCCGGATCTCCCGGGACCGCGGCTCCCTGGGGCTGGAGGACCTGGACGATGCGCAGCTGGCGGCCCTGCAGGAGCTGGCCGCCCAGTACCGCGAGCGCTTCGGGATGCCGTGGGTGGCGTACCTGTCCACCACGGATTCGGTGGATCGGGTGCTGCGCTCGGGGGTGCGGCGCCTGGCCAACTCGGCCGCGCAGGAGCACCGGGTGGCGCTGACACAGATCGTGGAGATCGCCAACGACCGCTTCGACGCGCTGCTGGCCGGGGCGAATCCGGTGCGGGCCTCCTGGGATCGGAAGTTCACCGAGCTGGACTGACCGGACCGGAGCCGATCCGGACCGGGTGGAGCCGGGCCCGGTGGGTCGACGGCTCACGGTGGCGTGCGTGAGACAATGGGCGGCATGGCTGAGATCAACCAGGGCACAGACGCGCCCGCACGCACCACCGTCCCCGACAAGCCCGGACTGGAGGGCCTGGAGGAGAAGTACTCGCAGGCCTGGCGGAAGGCCGGGACGTATGCCTTCGACGCGCAGACCAGCCGCGAGCAGGTCTACTCCATCGACACTCCCCCGCCCACGGCGTCGGGCTCCCTGCACGTGGGACACATGTTCTCCTACACGCAGACGGATGTGATCGCCCGCTACCAGCGGATGCGCGGGAAGAACGTGTTCTACCCGCTGGGCTGGGACGACAACGGCCTGCCGACCGAGCGGCGGGTGCAGAACTACTACGGGGTGCGCTGCGACCCGTCGAAGCCGTACGTGGAGGGGTATCGCCCGCCGGAGAAGCCGGCGCGCAACCAGCGGGACTGGGATGTGATCTCCCGGCAGAACTTCATCGAGCTGTGCGAGGAGCTGGCGGTCGAAGACGAGAAGGTCTTCGAGCACCTGTTCATGACCCTGGGCCTGTCCGTGGACTGGGATCGCACGTATCGGACCATCGACGCCCATTCCCGCCGGGTCTCCCAGCGGGCGTTCCTGCGGGATCTGGCGGCCGGCAACGCCTACATGGCCGAGGCCCCGACCATGTGGGACGTCACCTTCCGCACCGCGGTGGCCCAGGCGGAGCTGGAGGACAAGGAGCGCGAGGGCGCCTACCACCGGATCTCCTTCCACCGGCCCGACGGGCAGAAGGTGTGGATCGAGACCACCCGCCCGGAGCTGCTGCCCTCCTGTGTGGCCCTGGTGGCGCACCCGGAGGATGAGCGGTACCGAGAGCTGTTCGGCACCACCGTGACCTCGCCGCTGTTCGGCGTCGAGGTTCCGGTGAAGGCCCACGAGCTGGCGCAGCCGGACAAGGGCGCGGGGATCGCGATGATCTGCACCTTCGGCGACACCACGGACGTGACCTGGTGGCGGGAGCTGGATCTGCCGACCCGCGCGCTGATCGGCCGGGACGGGCGCTTCGCCCGGGAGGTCCCGGAATGGATCACCGACAAGGACGCCCGGGCCCGCTACGAGCGGATCGCCGGGGCCACCGTGTTCACCGCGCAGAAGACCGTGGTGGAGATGCTCGGGGAGAACGGGGAGATGGAGGGTGAGCCGCGGCGGATCACCCACCCGGTGAAGTTCTACGAGAAGGGGGATAAGCCCCTGGAGATCGTGACCTCCCGGCAGTGGTACCTGCGCAACGGCGGTCGGGACGAGGACCGGCGGAGGACGATGATCGAGCGGGGTCGGGAGATCTCCTGGCACCCGGCGTTCATGCGCAGCCGGTACGAGAACTGGGTGGAGGGCCTGAACGGGGACTGGCTGGTCTCCCGCCAGCGGTTCTTCGGCGTGCCCTTCCCCGTGTGGTACCCGGTGGATGAGCACGGGGAGCCGGACTACTCCTCCCCCATCCTGCCCGCCGAGGAGCAGCTGCCGGTGGATCCGGCCGCGCAGGCTCCGGCCGGCTACGCCGAGGATCAGCGGGATCAGCCCGGCGGGTTCACCGCGGACCCGGATGTGCTGGACACCTGGGCCACCTCCTCCCTGACCCCGCAGATCGCGACCGGGTGGGGCGAGGACGACGGGCTGCACGCCAGCACGTTCCCGATGGATCTGCGTCCGCAGGGCCACGACATCATCCGCACCTGGCTGTTCTCCACCGCGGTGCGCGCGGATTCCCTGGAGGATTCCGTGCCGTGGCGGCACACGGCCCTGTCCGGGTGGATCCTGGATCCGGACCGGAAGAAGATGTCCAAGTCCAAGGGCAACGTGGTGGTGCCCCACGAGGTGCTGGACAAGTACGGGGCCGACGCCGTGCGCTACTGGGCCGCCTCGGCCCGCCTCGGGGCGGACACCGCCTACGACGAGGGGCAGATGAAGATCGGCCGGCGCCTGGCGATCAAGCTGCTCAACGCCTCCAAGTTCGTGCTCATGCAGGGGGTCACCGCGGATTCGGTGATCGGCCGCGGCGCGGACGCGACGGTGGTGGTCAACGGGCTGGATCGGGCCCTGCTGGCCCGGCTGGAGCAGGTGGTGCGGGAGGCCACGCAGGCCTTCGAGGACTACGAGTACGCCAAGGCCCTGCAGCTGACCGAGACCTTCTTCTGGACCTTCACGGATGACTACGTGGAGCTGGTCAAGGACCGGGCCTACGGCGGGCGCGGTGCGGCCGAGCAGGCCTCGGTGCACGCGGCGCTGGCCACGACCCTGGACGCGCTGCTGCGGCTGTTCGCCCCGTTCCTGCCCTTCGCGACGGAGGAGGTGTGGTCCTGGTGGCGCGGCGGCGTCGAGCAGGGCGCCTCGGTGCACCGGGCCGAGTGGCCGAGCACGCAGGCTTACGCGGGCGTGACCGGGCAGGCGGAGGTCCTCGACGTCGTCGGCCGCGCCCTGTCCGGGGTGCGCAAGGCCAAGTCCGAGGCGAAGGTCAAGCAGCGCACCGAGGTCCTCGAGGCCACCGTGCGCGCCGAGCAGGCCGTGCTGGACCTGCTGGCCGAGGGCGCGGAGGACCTGAAGGCCGCGGGCAACGTCCGCGAGCTGCGGCTGCTCGCGCAGACCGGAGCGGAGCTGGCCGTGGCCTCGGTGCGCCTGGCCGCCGAGGACGCCGCCGATGCCCGCTGAGCGCTTCGAGACCGAGCACCCGCGCCCGGCGGTCGAGGCGGAAGCCTCGCCCGCCGGGCGCGGCCCGTCCCGCTACGCCACCTCCGAGGGCCGCGGGCGGGACCCGCACTACCCCGAGTACCAGGGGGATACGGATCAGACTCAGCAGACCCGCTTGCAGCAGCAGCTGCAGGACGAGCGGCGCCTGATCGACGACTGGCCGGACAAGGTCTACTTCATCCTGGCCGGGCTCGCCTCGATCTGGCTGGCCGTGGTGGCCCTGACCCAGGCCGTGCACATGAGCTGGTGGTCGGTGCTGTTCATCCTGATCTTCTGGGGGCTGGCGGCGTACCTGACCCTGCCGCGTTTCCACCGGATCATGACGACCATCTACGTCCCGGACTACTTCTTCGGCCGCACCCAGACCGGTGACGGCCTGCTCGGGGATCCGGTGAACCTGGCGTTCCTGGCGGAGGAGGACGACATCCACGAGGCGATGCGCCGGGCCGGGTGGACGATGGCGGAGCCGGTGACGCTGAAGAGCTCGTGGCAGATCATCATCTCCTCGCTGACCAAGCGCTCCTACCCGTCCGCGCCGGTCTCCCCGCTGCTGCTGTTCGGGCGCCGCCAGGATTTCGCGTACCAGCAGGAGGTGGACGGCAACCCGTCCAAGCGCCATCACGTGCGCTTCTGGAAGACCCCGGAGGACTGGATGCTGCCGGGCGGGCAGCGGGCGGACTGGGTCGCGGCCGCGACCTACGACAACGCCGTCGGGCTGTCCCTGTTCACCCTGCAGGTCACCCACAAGGTGGATGCGGCCACGGACCTGGAGCGGGATTACGTGGTCCAGACGCTTGGCTACACCAGCCCCGAGGCTTCGGTCCGGGTGCTGGAGGGGTTCATGAGCGGGTACAACTCCCGCAACGGCGGCGGGGACCAGATCCGCACGGACGGGAACCTGCCCATCGTGGACCTGGACGAGGTGGTGCCCGGGGACCATGAGGAGGATTCCGGGGAGCAGGCCCGCGGGCCGCGCGGACACCGGAACCTCTCCCAGCTGGCCGAGAAGGCGCCGCCGCAGGTCTGGCTGGCCGGGGCGCTGGTCTCGCTGGTGGCCCTGCTGCAGATGGGACGCAGCCTGTACCGGCTGTTCACCCCGGAGTTCACCCGGTCGGTGCGCGAGCAGCGGCTGATCGACGCGGCGGAGGCCTTCGCCGCGGACACGGGCAGCGACCTGTGGGATGTGACCCTTGCGCTGGTGACGGCGGCGATCGCCGTGATCGCGCTGGTGCAGGTGCTGCTGGCGATCAACGTGGTGCGCGGGCGGTACCGGGCCCGGCAGATCAGCCTGGCCCTGCTGCTGGTCAGCTTCGTGGCCACCGCGGTGGAGGTGTTCAACGGGACGGCGGACTCCTCGATCACCTACGCGGTGTTCGTGGTGATGGCCAGCCAGGTGTTCGCGATGATCGAGTACACCTCGGATGACGCGATCAACTACACGTGGGCGGCCCGCCAGACGCTGCGCCGGCGCAAGGCGCAGAAGCGGAAGGATCGGCGCGAGACCCGGAGCGCGGCGCGCGGCGGATCCTCCGACCGGGGGTGAGCCCCGGCGGGCACGAGGGCGCGGGAGCCGCCCCGATGCGCGCAGGCCCCGGCCGCCCTTCCCGGGATCGGGAATCGGCGGCCGGGGCCTTCGCTCGCGGCGGGGTCGGGCGGCTCAGTCGAACTGCGGTCCGCGGGTGCGGGAGCGCTTCAGCTCGAAGAACCCCTCGTAGGAGGCCAGGGCGAGCGCCCCGTCCCAGACCTTTCCGGCCTCCTCGCCCGTCGGCGCCGGGGACATGACGGGGCCGAAGAACGCCGCACCTTCCAACGCGATGATGGGCACGCCGACGTCGTCTCCGACCAGCTTCAGCGCGCGGGCGTTGGAGGCGCGCAGGGCGTCGTCGTAGGTGTCCTTCTCGGCCTCCTCGGCCAGCTCCGCCGGCAGCCCGGTCTGCTCCAGGGCCCGCTCGATGGCCTCGCGGAGGCGCTTGGTCTCGTCCTGCTCCCCGGTGTTCTCCGGGTGGATCGCGGTGCCGACGGCGTCGTAGAAGGCCTTGACCTTCTCCTGCCCCTGGGTCTCGCGCACGGCCATGGCCACGCGGGCCGGTCCCCGGGAGCGGTCCAGGTGGGCGCGGTAGTCGGCGGGGATGTCCTTGTCCTCGTTGAGGAGGCTCAGGCTGAAGGGATTCCAGGTGACCTCGACGTCGCGGATGCCCTCCACCTCGGTCATCCAGCGGGAGGTCATCCAGGCCCACGGGCAGATGGGATCGAACCAGTACTCGACCTTCTCGGTCATGGCGTGTGCTCCTTCTCGGGTCGCGTCGGGCCCCTTCCGGGGCCGCTGCCGTCCAGCACAGCCGCGCAGGAACCCCGATTATTCCCCGGCGGCGCTCCGACTGCGCAGCTGGCGCAGCTCCCAGCGGAAGCAGAGCGCCGCCGCGATCACCCCGACGGCCAGCTCCACCCCGAGGATGATCCCGTCCACCGCGGTCACCGCCCCGCCGAGAAGCACGATGAGGCCGAACAGCGCCAGGCAGGCCAGCCAGGCGCCCAGCCCGCAGCCGATCCGCCAGCCGATCGCTTGCGGGCTGGTGCGGCGGTAGCGGGTTTAGGTGACCTCGGGGATCCATCGATTCATGGCTCACTCGATGAGGACGCCCACGACCACGGCCACGGCGAGGCCCAGCAGGGAGGACGGCGCGATCCACGGGTCATCCCCGCGGAACGCGGTCCACACCAGCACGGCCGCGACCACGCCGAGCGGCTGGGCGAGCCCGCGCAGCCCCAGCTTCCAGGGGGCCGGCGCCTCAGGTGCGGAGGGCGGGCTCATCATCAGGCCGTCTCCTCTCGGCGTGCTGTGATCTCCAGAACAACAGAGGTGGAACCGGAGAGTCAAGGCCGGTCCCGCCCCGGGCACGCGGCTAGATGTACTGCTCGGGGACGTTGATCAATCGTGAGAACGGCGGCTGGTTGTCGCAGGCCGTGTGCGGGCGGTGCTGGTTGTACTGGTGCAGCCAATCCGGCAGGGCGTCGCGTCGTTCTTGCTCGCTGGTGTAGCAGCGGGCGTAGGCCCACCCGTCGGCCATGGTCCGGTGGAAGCGCTCTACCTTGCCGTTGGTCTGCGGCCGGTACGGACGCGTCCGCTTCGGGGTGATCGAGAGGGCCTCGCAGGTGTCCCGCCACAGGTGCGAGCGATAGGCGCCACCGTTGTCGGACAGCACCCGCTCCACGGCGACGCCGCGATCGGCAAACCACGCCACAGCCCGATGCAGGACCCCGACCGCGGTGACGGCGGTCTCGTCGTCGTGGACCTCGGTGTACGCGACGCGGGAGTGGTCGTCAATGACGGTGTGCACGAACGCGTACCCGAGCCTGGGGTTGTGCCACTTGCTCTTCGGCTTACCCGGTGTCGCCGTTCGGTTGTGGTCGCCCTGGCGGCGGCCGACGTAGCGCCAGCCGCCGCCGTCGGGGATGTTCCCGAGCTTCTTCACGTCCACGTGGACCAGGGAGCCGGGGTGGGGGTGTTCGTACCGGCGGATCGGTTCGCCAGTCGCGCGGTCCACGTAGGAGAGCCGGTTCAGTCGGGCACCGGCCAAGATGCGGTGGACGGTCGAGGGCGCGATGCCGAGTCGGGCGGCGAGCTGCACGGGGCCCTCACGCAACCGTATCCGCAGGCTGACGCACCGCTTCGTCGTCGCCTTGTCCGTCTTGTTCGGTGAGGTCTTCGGCCGGGACGAGCGATCCTGCATCGACTCGCCGGCGCGATAGCGGTCGACCCACCTCTTCACGGTCGGCCAGGAGACCTGGAAGCGGGCGGCGACTTCGCTGATGGGCCAACCGTCGTCGACGACGAGCTGGGCCACCTTGAGCCGGTGGCGAGGTGTCAGGGTGGCGTTGGCGTGCATCACTCCTCACCTGCTGCGACGGGCGTCGTCCGCGGCGTTCGGAGTTGCCCCAGGACTGCAAGGAGGATCGTCGTGGCGAGCGGCACGAGTCCGGCGGCGATGAACAAGCTGGCAGCGGCGATGTGTCGGCTGAGGAGTCCGGTGAGTGCGATGGACAGTGGCATGAAGGCGATGGAGATGAAGAAGTCGAGGCTGGCGACTCGGCCGAGCATCTCCAGCGGTACGTGTTCCTGCAGGACCGTGCCCCAGATGACCATCCCGACTCCGATCGACGCACCGTAGACCGCCAGTCCGGCGCTGATGATCCACGGATTGTTGGTGAGTGCGGGGATGGCCAGTGGAAGGCAGCCGAGTGCCCATGCGCCGACCATTACGGGCAGGAAGTGTGAGGGGGTGGGCCATGAGCCGGCGACGAGGGAACCCACCAGGCCGCCGACGCCCAGAGCTCCGAGGACGACTCCGTACACAGCCGGACCGTTGTCATGGGTCGAGCGTATGAGCGCGGGCAGGAGAACTTCCAGCGGGCCGGTCACGGCCAGGCCCATGGCGGCCGCCAACAGCACGCTGGAGCGAACCCAGCGCGTGCGGGCGACGTAGCCGAACCCGTCGAGCAGGTCCCGCAGCGCAGAGGTGGCCGGAGCTTCGGCGTCGGTCTCGGCTGAGCAAGGGGCAGGAAGCCGCAGGGCGGCGATCAGGGCGAGTCCGAGCGCGCCGGCGATGAGGTACCCGCCCGCGGCGGGCACGCTCGCGCCGATGACGGCACCGACGACGCCGGGGGCGAGGGTCTGTCCTACCAGCGGCCGGGTGGTCCCTTCGAGCCCGTTGACGGCCATCAGGTCGTCGCTTCCCACGAGGACGGGCACGAGCGCGGTGTAGGCCGGGAAGAAGAAGGCGGTCGAGACGCCGATGACGAACGCGGACACTGCCAGCATCCAGAAAGTGGCCGCGTCGAAGATGGCGGCGGTGGAGGTCGTCGTCGAGGCGGCGAGGTTGACAGTGAGGACGCCGACGATGACGGACTTCTTGGCGACGCGGTCCGCAAGTACCCCGGCGGGCAAGGATCCTGCGAGCAGGCCGATGCCGCTCCACGCCACGACACCCGACAAGGTGGCCGCCGTGGCGCCCAGGTCGAGGGTCTGCATGGCTAAGTAGAGGGCCCAGGCGCCCTGGGCGAAGACGGTGAGCACCATCGCTGCATACAGCGGTCGGTAGCCGGGGACGGACAAGGGGCGAAGGGGGTTCATGGCAGGTCCTTTGGGGCAAGGCTGAGGTGGGGCCAGTCGGTGAGGTCGTCGAGCATCTGCCGGTCGTGCGTGGCGACGATCATGGCGCAGGAGGTCCGCAGGAGCTCGGTGGTGATGTCGTCGACGAGGCTCGATGACAGATGGTTGGTGGGCTCGTCCAGGAGCAACAGGTCCGGGTCCACCGCCAGGCACATGGCCAGATGGAGGCGGCGTTGTTGCCCTTGCGACAGGTGCCCCACGGGTGTGCGGGTTGCCGCGGGCTCAAGCAGCCCGAGTGAGCCGAGGGAGGGTGCCTGTGATCGGCGGCCCTGCGTGGCCAGGTACGTCTCGTAGACCACGTGTGCGGGGAGGGCGTCGTCCCAGTCAGGGACCTCTTGAGACAACAGGGCGACGCGCACCCTCGGGTTCACCCGCAGCTGGCCTGTACTCGGGGCCAGTCGCCGACCGAGAAGCCCCAACAGTGTGGACTTCCCAGCACCGTTCGGCCCGGTGACCACCAATCGGTCTCCACCGCTGATGTCCACCGAGACCGGGGTGGCCAACTGGTCAGTCACGGTGAGCATGGAGGCGTTGACGATGTTCTGACCGGTCCGCGCTGACGATGTGGGCCATGCCAACCGCAGCGGTGGCTCTGGCACGTCGATCTGATGACGCTCCAGGTCCACGATGCGGCGGTTGAAAGCCTGGACCACCCCGGCAGCGCGCGTGGCCCGTTGGTGCTTGCCCGTTCCCTTGTCGGGTCGCCAACCGCCTTGCGACAGGCGGGAGCGTGCGTCGGCGGCGGCGCGGGTCAGTTCCTGATGCCGGGCGACCTGGGCGGCATGGTCTTGCTCCCAGGCGGCCCGTTCTCGTTGCCGCCCTTCGATCCAGCCCTCGTAACCGCCCGCGTAGGTGCGCGGAAGACCATCGCGGGTCGGGTCGAGGTCCAGGAAGCTGGTCGCCACGTCGCGCAGCAGGGCGCGGTCGTGGCTGACTAAGGCCAGGCCACCGGGGTGGTCCCGCAGGCGCTCAGTCAGGAAGGACAGCCCTGCAGCGTCCAGGTGGTTGGTGGGCTCGTCCAGCAGCAACAGGTCAGGGGTCGATCCGAGGGCGACCGCCAGCCGTACCCGGTATCGCTGGCCGACCGACAAGGTCGACAGGACCCGATCGCGGTCGCTACAGGCGTTCAGGCCCGCCAGGGCGATGTCAACACGGCGGTCTGCATCCCAGGCGTCCAGCCGCGTGGCCGCCTCGAGTGCGGCGGAATAGGCGTCGGCCGCGTCATCGCCCGCGGCCAGCGCCGCGGTAGCCACGTCGAGGGCCTGCAGAGCGGCCCTGGATAGGGCGGTCGCCTCGGCAATGAGGTCACCGACCGTGCGATCGCCCTCGGTGGCCATGTCCTGCTTGACCAGGACAAGGGAACCCACCCGGGTCACCACTCCCGAGTCAGGTTTCAAGATCCCCGCCAGTATATGGAGCAAGGTGGTCTTGCCCCGGCCGTTGTCGCCGACGATCGCCAGTCGCGACCCGGTGGAGACGGTGACGTCAGTCCCACTCAGCAGCGGCCTGTCGCCGAGTGTCAGGTGGAGTGATTCAGCGCGGATGTGTGCAGCGGGCCCTTGGGATGTCCCGATCCAGGCACATGACCGTAAAGGTTCTGTGGTTGGCATTGCGTACTCTCAGCTCGTCATGGAGCCGGGCACCACGAAGCGGCCGCCCGGCAGATGGCCAGGACGGCAGACGAGAGGTCAGAAGGGGTCCCGCCGCCGTCAGCGGACGGAACGCAGCTTCATCGAGGCGATGCCTGAGTACATGCGGCCGAGGATACAGAGCCCGGGCGATGCCACGCAAGTCAACTAACGTCCCCGGTCAGTACAGCTAGAGGGAGGGCGACGCGTCGTCCCGCTCCCTCGCGATCTCCTCCATCCGGCGCACCCCGGCGAGGTAGGACACAGCGGAGAACACCGCCATGGCCGCGAGGACGATGATCATCAGGGTCGCGTTGCCGAAGATGCTGAAGCGGTAGGTCGCCGCGGTGCGGCTGACGATGAAGGCCGCTGCGATCCACGCGGTGACGAACAGGAACGGGACGAGGGCCCGCCAGAGGATCATCCGGCGGGAGGAGTACTTGGCCCGCTCCAGCTCGGGGTCCTTCGCATCGGCCAGCGTCCGCGGCAGCAGCGCCAGACCCGCCACGAAGCCGATCACGATCGGCACCAGCGCCCAGTTCTGGGAGCGCTCCTGCGGGATGCCCAGGACGACGCCGAGAAAGATCGCCGACGTCGTGAGAAACGGGGACCCGTATTCGCGGATCAGGACCTTGGGGATGCTGTGCACGATGCTGCGGACTCCTTGCGTTCATGGATGAGGTCTGACGACGGGATCGGCCGGAACAGTGTCCCGGTACCCTCGGAACGGGAAACTCAGGAGGCGCTCTTGCGCTGCGCCTCGAGCTCCTCCCGAGTGATGATCTCCGACTCGCTCTGCCCGCGCACGGCCTCGGCGGTGACCACCACCTCGGCGACGTCCTCGCGGGAGGGGATCTCGAACATCACCGGCTGCAGCAGCTCCTCCATGATGGCGCGCAGACCGCGGGCCCCGGTGCCGCGGGAGATGGCCAGGCGGGCGATCTCCCGCACGGCGTCGTCCGTGAAGTGCAGGCGGACGTCGTCGAAGGAGAACATCCGCTGGTACTGCTTGGCCAGGGCGTTGCGCGGCTCGGTGAGCACCCGAGCCAGGTCCTCCTCCCCCAGCTCGGACAGGCTGGCCAGCACCGGCAGGCGCCCGATGAACTCCGGGATCAGCCCGAACTTCAGCAGATCCTCCGGCAGCAGCTTCTGCAGGATGTCCGTCTCCTGGGCTGCCTGCTCGATGGGAGCGCCGAAGCCGATGCCCTTCTTCCCGACGCGCGCCCCCACGATCTCCTCCAGGCCCGCGAAGGCACCGGCGACGATGAACAGGACGTTGGTGGTGTCGATCTGCACGAAGTCCTGCTGCGGGTGCTTGCGCCCGCCCTGGGGCGGCACGGCGGCGACGGTGCCCTCGAGGATCTTCAGCAGCGCCTGCTGCACCCCCTCCCCGGAGACGTCGCGGGTGATCGAGGGGTTCTCGGACTTGCGGGAGATCTTGTCGATCTCATCGATGTAGATGATCCCGGTCTCGGCCTTCTTCACGTCCCCGTCCGCGGCCTGGATCAGCTTGAGCAGGATGTTCTCCACGTCCTCGCCGACGTAGCCGGCCTCCGTCAGGCTCGTGGCATCGGCGACGGCGAAGGGCACGTTCAGCTTCTGCGCCAGCGTCTGGGCGAGGTAGGTCTTCCCGGAGCCGGTGGGCCCGACCAGCAGGATGTTGGACTTGGCGATGTCCACGTCCTCACCGCCGGAGGCCAGCAGCTGCTGACCGCTCACGGGGGTCGCGGAGTCCTTGGCCCGGATCCGCTTGTAGTGGTTGTACACCGCCACCGCGAGGGCCCGCTTGGCCGGGTCCTGGCCGATCACGTACTCCTGCAGGAACTCGTAGATCTCCCGCGGCTTGGGCAGCTCCGCGGAGGCCAGCTCCGTGACCTCGCTGAGCTCCTCCTCGATGATCTCGTTGCACAGCTCGATGCACTCATCGCAGATGTACACCCCGGGGCCGGCGATGAGCTTGCGGACCTGCTTCTGGGATTTGCCGCAGAAGTTGCACTTGAGCAGGTCGGCGGTCTCACCGAGACGGGACATGGTTCCTCACTTCACGCGGCGACGAGGGCGGGATGCGCGGGCGGTGGGCCCGCTCGCGCGCAGGGTCCGGGCCGCCGTCGGGCGGGCGCATCGGATACCAGGCTACCGGCTACGACGCCCCCGCGTCTGCCCTGTTGCGCAGGGTGTGGATATGACGCGGGGGCGCTGCGAGATGACGGATCCGAACGGATCAGTCCTGGGTGTTGATCTGCGGCTTGTTGATCTTGCGCGACTCCAGGACCTGGTCGATCAGGCCATACTCCTGGGCGTCCTTGGCGGTGAGGATCTTGTCCCGCTCGATGTCCTTGTTGACCTGCTGGCTGGTCTTGTTCGAGTGCAGGGCCAGGGTGTCCTCCAGCCAGGTGCGCATGCGCATGACCTCGTTGGCGTGGATCTCGATGTCCGAGGCCTGCCCGCCCTGCTGCCCGGCCAGGGCCGGCTGGTGGATGAGCACGCGGGCGTTGGGCAGGGCCAGGCGCTTGCCGGGGGTGCCGGCGGCCAGCAGGACCGACGCCGCGGAGGCCGCCTGCCCCAGGCACACGGTCTGGATCTCCGGGCGGATGTACTGCATCGTGTCGTAGATCGCGGTCATCGCGGTGAAGGAGCCACCCGGGGAGTTGATGTACATGACGATGTCCCGGTCCGGGTCCTGGGCCTCCAGGACCAGCAGCTGGGCCATGATGTCATCGGCCGAGGCGTCGTCGACCTGCACGCCGAGGAAGATGATGCGGTCCTCGAACAGCTTGGCGTAGGGGTCCTGGCGCTTGTAGCCGTACGGGGTGCGCTCCTCGAAGGAGGGCAGCACGTACCGGTCGGTGGGCATGGTCAGGCCGGAAGCCTGGGCCTGCGGGGAGGTGAAGTTCATGGAAGTCTCGTGTCTCCTGGGAAGAGGTGGGGTGTGCGTGGCGGACCGGGGAGGTTCAGGAGTCCTTCAGGGTCCCGCCGCCGCCGGAGACGGAGCCGGCGGACTGGGCGATGTGGTCGAAGAAGCCGTACTCCAGGGCCTCCTGGGCGGTGAACCAGTTGTCCCGGTCGTTGTCCTCGAGGATCTGCTCCACGGACTTGCCGGTCTGCTGCGCGGTCAGCTCGGCCATGCGCTTCTTCATGTCCAGGATCAGCTCGGCCTGGGTGCGAATGTCCGAGGCGGTGCCGCCGATGCCGCCGGAGGGCTGGTGCATCAGGATCCGGGCGTTGGGGGTCGCGTAGCGCTTGCCCGGGGTCCCGGAGGAGAGCAGGAACTGCCCCATCGAGGCGGCCATGCCGGTGGCGATGGTCACGACGTCGTTGGGGATCAGCTGCATCGTGTCGTAGATGGCCATCCCGGCGGTGATGGATCCGCCCGGGGAGTTGATGTACAGGTAGATGTCCGCCTGCGGGTCCTCCGCGGAGAGCAGGAGCATCTGGGAGCAGATCAGGTTGGCGTTGTCATCGCGCACATCCGAGCCGAGCCAGATGATGCGCTCCTTGAGCAGGCGGTTGTAGACGTGGTCGTCCTGACCGCGGGGCTCGCGGCTCATCTGCGGGGCCGAACCGTGGGCGGAAAGCTGCTGTGCCATCGGTGGTGTGTCCTCTTCTCGTCGCTGAGCGGCAGGCCCCCGTCCACCCGGGACGGGGCGTCGGCGGGGGCCTTCTCCGCTGGTGTCTGTCTACGACAGTAGTAGGCCGACGCCCGCGCGCCCACGGGTGCCCGAGCCAGTTCGCTGTTGGCTTGCCGGGGGCTGGACGGCAGAACGACGCCGCCCCGAGCCCCTCCTCAAGGCGGGAGGGGGTCGGGGCGGCGTCGTCGCTCAGCGAGCGCGAAGGGGCGGAGGGGATCAGTCCTGCTGGGCGGTCTCCTCGGCGGTCTCCTGCTCGCCCTGCGGGTTGAGGTAGGAGCTCAGGTCCACGGCGTTGCCGGAGGCGTCCACGACCTCGGCCTGCTCCAGCACCTTGGCCAGGGCCTTGGAGCGGCGGACCTCGCCGACCATCATCCCGGCCTGCCCGGAGGAGTCCAGCATCTGGGCGAACTGGTTGGGGTCCATGCCGTACTGGGAGGACATCGTGATGATGTAGTCGATCAGCTCGGCCTGCTCGACGCCGATCTCCTCCTTCTCGGCGATCGCGTCGAGGATGACCTCGTTGCGGAAGGCCCGCTCGGTGTTCTCCCGGACCTCGGCGCGGTGCTCCTCGGAGTCGTGGTCGGCCTCGGCGTTGGGGTTGGAGAAGTGCTGCTCGACCTGCTCGTCGATGACCTTCTCCGGCACCGGGACCTCGACCAGCTCGACCAGGCGGTCCAGGGCCTTGTCCCGGGCCTCGGCGCCCTGCTCGGCGACCTTGGCCTGGGCGGCCTGCTTCTTCAGGTCCTCCTTCAGCTCGTCGATCGTGTCGAACTCGGAGGCCATCTGGGCGAAGTCGTCGTCGGCCTCAGGCAGCTCGCGCTCCTTGACGGCGCTCAGCTTGACCTTCACGGTGGCGTCCTCGCCGGAGTGCTCACCGCCGGCCAGCTGGGTCTCGAAGGTCGCATCCTCCCCGGCGGACAGGCCGGTGAGGGCCTCATCCAGGCCCTCGAGCATGGTCCCGGCACCCACCTGGTAGGACAGGTCGTTGGCGGCGTCGACCTCCTCGCCGTCGATCGTTGCCTGCAGGTCCAGGGTCACGAAGTCGTCCTCGGCGGCCGGGCGGTCCACGACCTTCAGGGTGCCGAAGCGGGAGCGCAGCTCGTCCAGGGCCTTCTGCTCGTCCTCGGCGGTGACCTCGGCGTCGGCGACCTCGACCTTCAGCCCGGTGTACTCGGGAAGTTCGATCTCGGGGCGCACGGTGACCTCCAGGGAGACCTGGATGTCCTTCTCGCGCGCGTCAGACTCGGGCTTGGCTACGACGTCGACCTCGGGCTGGGACAGCGGGGTCAGCTCGTTCTCGGCCAGGGCCTGCTGGTAGAAGCCGTTGAGGGCGTCGTTCAGGGCGTTCTCCACGACGAAGTCGTAGCCGACGCGCTGGTCGATCAGCGCCGCGGGGACCTTGCCCTTGCGGAAGCCGGGCAGCTGGATCTGGTTGGCCAGGTCCTTGTAGGTCTTGGTGAGAAACGGTTTGAACTCCTCGAAGGGCACATCGACCTGGATCTTGGCCAGGGTGGGGTTCTGCTTCTCGACGGTGGTCTTCACGTCCGTTGGTCTCCTACGGGTCGTCTTGGATGGAGCCCGCGCGGATGCCCGAGCGGGCGGGTTGCGGCGTGCTCGCCTACACGGCGGGATGCGCCGCGCACGTGTGATCGGAGAAGGGCCGCGC
The DNA here is from genome assembly GCF_044878465.1 of Rothia sp. BD8. Lineage (NCBI taxonomy): Bacteria > Bacillati > Actinomycetota > Actinomycetes > Micrococcales > Micrococcaceae > Rothia > Rothia sp. BD8. Next base: position 161,231 of record NZ_JANJES010000002.1, read on the forward strand.
GAACGCCGCGTCGACGTCGCAGATCCGGCCCCTCCACCGTCGGGGTGACAGGACTCGAACCTGCGATCTCCTGCTCCCAAAGCAGGCGCGCTAGCCACTGCGCTACACCCCGTCAGCCTCAGGTCAGTTTAGCGTCTCGCCCTCGCATTGCGAATCATGCTCGCTCGGCCTCCTCACCGCATCCACCCGGAACGGCCACCGCAGGGCCCGCGCCCCGTCTCCTGTGGGTGGTGCTGGTGCCGCCCGGAGCGCGCCAGCGGATTTGACGCCCGGCGAGCCGGTGGTGTTCGATGAGGTGGTCCGCCGAGGGCCCCCCCCCCGTTCCGGGGTCGGTTCCTCGCGCAGCGCGGGGATGTAGCTTAATGGTAAAGCCTCAGTCTTCCAAACTGATGACGCGGGTTCGATTCCCGTCATCCCCTCTCACGGCCCCGTCACCCTCCGGTGGCGGGGCTTCGTCGTCTCCTGACGCCGGTCGCGACGCCGCCGAGACCGTACGGTGCGGCCCAGACCGTACGACCGTGCCGAGACCGCACCCGTCGGGTCCGGTCTCGGCACCTTCGTACGGTCTCGGCGTGTGTGCGGTCTCGGGGTCCTCGCCTCCGGGGCCGCTCAGCGCGGGGCCTGGCAGACGGTGCACCAGTAGAGCTTGCGCCCGCCCAGGTCCTCCACGACGATCGCGTCCTGTCCGCAGACCCGGCAGGGGCGTCCGTGGCGCAGGTAGACGTAGTTGGCGTGCTCGCGCCAGGCCCGCTCGGCGGGCACCCCGGGCCGGTGCTCCGGGGCGGTGGTCACGATCCGACCCAGCCGCACGGCGGCCTCCATGAGGGTGACGTTGTCCCGCCACAGCAGCTCCAGCCGCTCCCGCGGAACCCGAGCTGCCGGGGTGTGCGGGTGCTGACCGGCCCGGAACAGGCTCTCCGCGCGGAAGATGTTCCCGATGCCGGCCACCGCCTTCTGATCCATCAGCACCGCGCCGATGGGTCGGGAGGTCGCAGCCGCCGCGGCGTAGAACGGCTCGGGGTCGGCCTGCGGGTCCAGGGGGTCCGGGCCCAGCTGGGCGTCCAGGGCCGCCACCCCGGCGGGTTCCAGGACCCGGCAGATCGCGGCCCCCACCAGGTCCGCGTAGCCGTGCTCCCCCACCAGGCGCACCCGGGTGGTGGGTCGCGGGGCCGGCGGCCCGGCGTAGGCGGCCGGGGCGTCGTCTGCCTCGGTGCCGGCGGTCTCCCGCTCGGCCATCCGTCGGGGCGCCCCGATCGAGGAGGCGGCGGCGAAGGTCTCATCCCCGCCGAAGGTCCACGCCCCGTACATCCCCAGGTGCACGTTGAGGGTGAGGTCGTTGTCGAAGCCGAGGAAGAAGTGCTTGCCGTGGGCCCGGGAGGTGATCGCCCGCGCCCCGTCCAGCAGGGCGGCTCCCTGGGCGAAGCGCCCCTGGGGGCTGGAGACCCGCAGGGTCTGGCCGAGGAAGCCCTCCGCGAAGCGGCGGGCGACCCGGTGGATCGAGTGGCCCTCAGGCATCCGCGTCCAGAACGCTGCCGGCGATCCCCCCGGTGCGCTCGTACTCGCCGATCTGGCCGATGCGGCGCACGTGCCGCTCGTCGCCGCTGAACGGGGTGGACAGGAAGACGCGGATGATCTGCAGGGCCTCCTCCTTCTGGTGCTGGCGTCCACCCACCGCGGCGATCTGCGCGTCGTTGTGCTCCCGGGCCAGTGCCGCGGTCGTCTCGCTCCAGATCAGGGCCGCGCGGATGCCGGGCACCTTGTTCGCGGCCATCTGCTCGCCGTTGCCGGAGCCCCCGAGCACGATCCCGAGGGCCTCGCGCCCGGCGTCGAGATCCCGGCGCACCGCGATGGCGGCGTCGATGCAGAACGCCGGGTAGTCATCCTGCGGGTCATAGGTCTGCGGCCCGTGGTCGATCAGCTCGTGGCCGTCGGAGGTGAGGCTGTCCACCAGGTAGCGGCTGAGCTCCAGCCCGGCGTGGTCGGTGGCGATGTGGATGCGCAACGTCGCTGCTCGCTTCCTCGGTCGCGGCCTCCGCGAAGCGGCGGGGCCTGTGCGGTGCTAGGGGTGCGGGCCGTTCGGGCCCGGCCCCGCCCACACTACCCGGTGGGGTGTAATACCCTGAGAGTCAGGTTGAAACCGCTGTCCCCGATGAAAGGCCACGCGCCCATGCCCGGAATGAATCTGACGCGCCAGGAGGCGGCCGAGCGCGCCGACGTCGTCACCCGCGTGCACTCCTATGACATCCGCCTGGACCTGACCGGGTCCTCCCGGGCCTTCGCCTCGACCACCACGGTCGTGTTCGACGCCGTGCCGGGTTCCTCCACGTTCATCGACGCGGTCACCGACTCGGTGCAGCGGGTGCGCCTGAACGGGCGGGACCTGGATCCCGCGGAGGTCTCCGACGGGGTGCGCATCCAGCTGCCGGAGCTGGCCGAGAGCAACGAGCTGACCGTCGAGGCCCAAGCCTTGTACACCAACACCGGCGAGGGCCTGCACCGCTTCGTGGACCCGGTGGACGACGAGGTCTACCTCTACACCCAGTTCGAGGTGCCCGATTCCCGGCGCATGTACGCCGTCTTCGAGCAGCCGGACCTGAAGGCCGAGTTCACCTTCACCGTCACCGCTCCGGCCGCCTGGACGGTGGTCTCCAACCAGCCGGTGGACTCCCGCGAGGAGCAGGGCGAGCAGGCGGTGTGGCGCTTCCGCCCCACCCCCCGGATCTCCTCCTACATCACCGCCCTGGTGGCCGGGCCCTACGCCAAGGTCTCGGATTCCCTGACCAACGCCGAGGGCCGGGAGATCCCCCTGGACCTCTACGCCCGGCGCTCCCTAATCGAGCACCTGGACGCGGAGGACATCTTCACCCTGACCAAGCAGGGCTTCGCGTTCTACGAGGAGCAGTTCGGGGTCCCCTACCCCTTCGAGAAGTACGACCAGCTGTTCGTCCCCGAGTTCAACGCCGGGGCGATGGAGAACGCCGGGTGCGTGACCATCCTGGAGGACTACATCTTCCGCTCCAAGCCCACCGAGGCCATGGTGGAGCGCCGGACCATCACCGTCCTGCACGAGCTGGCGCACATGTGGTTCGGGGACCTGGTGACCATGAAGTGGTGGAACGACCTGTGGCTCAACGAGTCCTTCGCCGAGTTCATGTCCCACCTGGCGGCCGTGTCCAACACCCGGTTCACCCACGCCTGGACCACCTTCGGCGCCTCGGAGAAGACCTGGGCCTACCGCCAGGACCAGCTGCCCTCGACCCACCCGATCGTCGCCCCGATCAACGACCTGCAGGATGTGCAGGTCAACTTCGACGGCATCACCTACGCCAAGGGCGCCTCCGTGCTGCGCCAGCTGGTGGCCTGGGTGGGCCAGGAGGAGTTCATGCCGGCGCTGCGCTCCTACTTCGAGAAGCACTCCTGGTCCAACGCGACCCTGGCGGATCTGCTCGCGGAGCTGGAGTCCACCAGCGGGCGCGAGCTGGATTCCTGGTCCAAGGTCTGGCTGGAGACGGCCGGGGTCAACACCCTGACCCCCTCCATCACCGCCGCCGAGGACGGCACCCTGGAGTCCGTAGAGGTCATCCAGACCGCCCCGAACGACTACCCGACCCTGCGTCCGCACCGGATGACCGCCGGGTTCTACGACCTGCGGGACGGGAAGCTGGTGCGCACCCACCGGGTGGAGTTCGACGTCGAGGGCGAGCGCACCGCGATCCCCGGCGTCGCCGGGCGGGCCCGCCCGGATCTGATCCTGCTCAACGACGAGGACCTCGCCTACGCCAAGGTCCGGCTGGATGAGCGCTCCTTCGATACGGCCGTGGCGCACCTGCGCGACTTCGAGGAGTCCCTGCCGCGCGCCGTCGTGTGGGGGGCGGCCTGGGACGGCACCCGGGACGGGCAGATCCCGGCCCGGCAGTTCGTGGACCTGGTGCTGAACAACATCGACGCGGAGACGGACTCCACCTCGATCATGACGCAGCTGCGCAACCTGGCTACGACCCTGAAGATGTACGTGCGCTCGGATGCCCAGGAGGCCACCCGGGAGAAGGCCGCACAGCGGCTGTGGGAGATCGCCCAGTCCGCCCCGGCCGGGTCGGACCGCCAGCTGCAGTTCGTGCAGGCCTTCGCCGCCCACGCCACCACGGAGGAGCAGAAGGACACCGTGCGCGCGCTGCTGGAGGGTCAGCAGCGGCTGGAGGGCCTGGAGATCGACCGGGACCTGGCCTGGCGTCTGCTGATCGCGCTGGCCGCGGCCGGGCGGGCCGACGAGGCGGAGATCGACGCCGCCGCGGCCGAGGACAACACCTCCACCGGCGCCCAGAAGGCCGCCCAGGCGAAGGCCGCGATCCCCACCGCGGAGGCCAAGAACCGGGTGTGGGAGCAGGTGGTGGAGCACCACGACCTGCCCAACGTCATCCAGCGCTCCGCGATCATGGGGTTCAACGCGACCACCAAGAGCTCCCTGCTGCGCCCGTTCATCCCCCGCTACTTCGCCGCGATCGAGCGGGTCTGGCAGGAGCTGTCCCACGAGATCTCCCAGCAGATCATCACCGGGCTGTTCCCCCAGGTGGTGGACCGGGACGTGCTGGAGGCCTCGGAGCAGTTCCTCAGCCAGCTCGGCGAGGGCCGGGACTCCCTGCGCCGCCAGGTGATCGAGGGGCGCGACGGCATCGAGCGGGCCCTGCGGGTGCAGGCCGCGGACGTCATCGGCTGACGAATCGTGAGCGCCCCGAGCCTATATGAGCAGATCGGCGGGCACGCGGCCTTCCAGCGGCTCACCCGGGAGTTCTACTCCCGGGTGGCCGCGGACCCGGAGTTCGCCGCGATGTACCCGGAGGAGGACCTGGAGCCGGCCCGGGTGCGCCTGGAGATGTTCCTGGAGCAGTACTTCGGCGGGCCCACCACCTACGGGCAGCTGCGCGGACACCCGCGGCTGCGGATGCGCCACGCCCCCTTCCGCATCGACTCCGCGGCCCGGCAGACCTGGCTGCGATTCATGCGCGAATCCCTGGACACCCTCGAGCTGCCGCAGATGCTGGACGGGCTGATGTGGGACTACTTCCAGCGGGCCGCCGTCGCGATGACGAACACCCCCGGATAGCCGGTCACAGGGAGGCGGCGGGGCGGGCCAGCAGGTGCCCCGCCCGGTTGGACAGGCGCCGCCACGGGCCCTGGGCGTGCACGACGACGTCGCCGCCGCCGAGGAAGCCCAGCGCCTTGGCCCCGAAGGCCGCACCGGCCACGAAGCCGCCGGGCTGCTCCACGGTGCCCCAGATCCGCGAGCGCACGGTGCTCAGCACCGCCGCCCCCGCCTGGGCCGGCAGGGCCTGCTCCACGGCCCGGCTGCCCTGCCGGGCGAGCTCCTCGAGCCGCTGAGCAGAGACCGTGCCGCACTCCTTCCAACCCGAGGTGCCGGGGATCGCCCCGGACCAGGCGGCCCGCACGGTGATCGGGGGCAGGGCCAGCGCCGCCCCGGCCCGGTCCACGCGGGCCATCCGATCCAGCACGGCCGCCGCCTGCACCGTGGCATCGGCTCGGGAGGGTTCGGACAGGTGCACGGCCCGCATGCCCAGGACCGTGGGCACCTGCTCCAAGAGGGTCTCCCCGCTCATCACGGGCACCCACACGGCCAGGACCGAGCCCACGGCCTGCAGGCGCACCGCGGCACCCTCGTCCAGGGCGCGGGCCCGGGAGATCAGAGTGGCCAGGTCCCTGGCCTGCCGGGGATCGGCCAGCCGCAGGACGGGGGCCGTGGACTGCTCGGGGGTGGGCCGGTCAGCGGCGGGGGCGTCGTCGTTCATCCTCCCCACCCTAGTCCGGACCGCCGCGCGGGTGGAGCTGGGCGGTGGGGCTGGGTGACGAGGCGTCGCGGCTACGATGGGCGGATGAGCGAAGTCGATGACTCGGGTGCCCCCGCCGATCCCTCGGAGGCCACCGCGAAGCTGCTGAGCATGTTCCGCCTGGCTCCGGAGGAGCCGCTGCGCACCACGGAGGACGTCTTCGTTGGACGCACCGTGGGACCGGAGACCCCGCGGGTCTACGGCGGGCAGGTGCTGGCCCAGTCCGCGATCGCGGCCAGCCGCACCGTGGCCGAGGACCGGCCGATCCACTCCCTGCACGGGTACTTCCTGCGTCCCGGGGATGTCACCCAGCCCATCACCTTCGGCGTGGAGCGGATGCGCGATGGCCGCTCCTTCTCCGCCCGCCGGATCCACGCCTACCAGGAGGGGCGGGTGATCCTGTCCTGCCTGGCCTCCTTCCAGGTCCCCCAGCCGGGGCTGGAGCATCAGGAGCGGATGCCCGAGGGCGTGCCGGCCCCGGAACAGCTGCCCAGTCCGCGGCAGCTGCTGGCCGACGTCGACGATCCGCGGGCCCGGCGCATCGCCTTCGGGCGTCCCTTCGACCTGCGCTACGTCTCCGAGCCGATCTTCCTGGCCCCCGCCGGGGCCCGGGAGGCCTCCACCGCGGTGTGGTTCCGGACCTTCGGGCGGCTGCCGGATGATCCGGTGATCCACCGGGCCGCGATCGCCTACGCCTCGGACTACACGCCGATCGAGCCGATCCTGCGCCGGCACGGGAAGTCCTGGACCGAACCGGGCCTGGCCGCGGCCACCCTGGATCACGCGATCTGGTGGCATCGGGAGGCCAGGGCCGATGAGTGGCTGCTGTACACCCAGCATTCCCCGAATGCCTCGGGTTCCCGGGGGCTGGCCTGCGGGAGGATCTTCGACCGCACCGGGCGCCTGATCGCCACGACGACGCAGGAGGCGATGATCCGACTGCCGGAGTGAGCCCCCGCCTGGCCTTATCCACCGAAGACGCCGATGGCGCCTGCCCCCGCGTTCTCGGGGACGGGCGCCATCGGCGTGGTCAGGTGCCGCTAGTCGCGGGTCAGGCGGCGGTGGGTGACCCGGTGCGGGCGGGCGGCGTCGGCGCCGAGGCGCTCGACCTTGTTCTCCTCGTAGGACTCGAAGTTGCCCTCGAACCAGTACCACCGGTCCGGGTGCTCCTCGGTGCCCTCCCAGGCGAGGATGTGGGTGGCGACCCGGTCCAGGAACCAGCGGTCGTGGGAGACGACCACGGCGCAGCCCGGGAACTTCAGCAGCGCATCCTCCAGGGAGGAGAGGGTCTCCACGTCCAGGTCGTTGGTGGGCTCATCCAGCAGCAGCAGGTTCCCCCCCTGCTTCAGGGTCAGGGCCAGGTTCAGGCGGTTGCGCTCACCGCCGGAGAGCACCCCGGCCTTCTTCTGCTGGTCCGGGCCCTTGAAGCCGAACGCGGAGACGTAGGCGCGCGAGGGCATCTCCACCTGGCCGACCTTGATGAAGTCCAGCCCGTCGGAGACCACCTCCCACAGGGTCTTCTCCGGGTCGATGTTCTCCCGGTTCTGATCCACGTAGGAGATCTTCACGGACTCCCCGACCTTCAGCTCGCCGCCGTCCAGCGGCTCCAGGCCCACGATGGTCTTGAACAGGGTGGACTTGCCGACGCCGTTGGGGCCGATGACCCCGACGATGCCGTTGCGCGGCAGGGAGAAGGACAGGCCGCTGATCAGGCTGCGCTCGCCGAAGCCCTTCTGCAGGTTCTCCGCTTCGATGACCTGCGAGCCCAGGCGCGGTCCCGGCGGGATCTGGATCTCCTCGAAGTCCAGCTTGCGGGTCTTCTCCGCCTCGGCGGCCATCTCCTCGTAGCGGTTCAGGCGGGCCTTGGACTTGGTCTGGCGCCCCTTGGAGTTGGAGCGGACCCAGTCCAGCTCGTCCTTCAGGCGCTTGGCCATCTTGGCGTCCTTCTTGCCCTGCACCTCCAGGCGCTTCTGCTTGGTGTCCAGGTAGGTGGAGTAGTTGCCCTCGTAGCCGTGCAGGCGGCCGCGCTCCACCTCGCAGATCCACTCGGCCACGTGGTCCAGGAAGTAGCGGTCGTGGGTCACGGCCAGCACCGCACCGGGGTAGGACTGCAGGTGCTGCTCCAGCCACAGCACGGATTCGGCGTCCAGGTGGTTGGTGGGCTCATCCAGCAGCAGCAGGTCCGGCTTCTGCAGCAGCAGCTTGCACAGGGCGACCCGGCGTCGCTCGCCCCCGGAGAGGACCTTCACATCCGCGTCCCCGGGCGGGCAGCGCAGGGCGTCCATCGCCTGCTCCAGCTGGCTGTCCAGGTCCCAGGCGTTCGCGGCGTCGATCTCCTCCTGGAGCTTGCCCATCTCCTCCATCAGGGCGTCGAAGTCTGCGTCCGGGTTCGCCATCTCCTCGGAGATCTCGTTGTACCGGTCCAGCTTGGCCTTGATCTCGCCCACGCCCTCCTGGACGTTGCCCAGGACGGTTTTCTCCTCGTTCAGCGGGGGCTCCTGCAGGAGGATGCCGACGCTGTAGCCGGGGCTCAGCCGGGCCTCGCCGTTGGAGGGGGTGTCCAGCCCGGCCATGATCTTCAGGATCGTGGACTTGCCGGCGCCGTTGGGGCCGACGACGCCGATCTTCGCCCCGGGGTAGAAGGACATCGTGACATCGTCCAGGATGACCTTGTCGCCCACCTTCTTGCGGGCCTTGGACATCGTGTAGATAAATTCAGCCATGCCGTCCAGGCTACTATGCGCGCCAGCGGGCCGAATCGGGTGCCCTAGCCGGCGCGGTGACCGGCGAAGCACCGGCCGTCGGACAGCGCGGGCCCGGTGCTCACGCTCACGGCACCGTCCGGTCGCACGTCGGCCACGAGGCACTGATCCCGGGTCTTCACGGCCGCGTCCACGCTGTCCACGTCCAGCCCGGTGGGGGTGGTGTCCTGTCCGACCTCGACGTCCTGCCCGGACCAGCCGGCCTGCGCGATGCCGGAGCGCACCCGCTCGGCCGTGACCTCCTGGCCCTGCAGCGAACCGGTGAGCACCTCCTGCAGATGCCGGGCATCCTGCTGGAGCGGGTCATCCGAGGACGCCGCTGGAGCGGGGGTCTGCGCAGTCTGCGAGGACCCGGTGTCGGCGTCGGAGCATCCGGTCAGCGCCGTCGTCAGGGCCGTCACGGTGAGGACGGTCAGCACGGCGGCGCTGCGGCGGGTGACGGGCATCGGGGCTCCTGGGCGGGCGGCGTCGGGGACACGGACATTGTGCCACGCCCCGAGGCCTCCCGCCCCGCCCGGTCCTCTCGGACCGCATGGGCCGCATGATCCGCTCGGGTCGGAGCCTCAGCTCATGGCCGCCAGGGCCCCGTCCTCCTCGTCGGCCTCGGACATCCCGGTCGGCTCGGGGCCCGCCGCGCTGTCCGCGCCGGGGTCCTCGTCGGCGTCTCCGGTGGCGGTGCGGCCGGTCTCGGGGGTCGGGTCCGCGGGATCCGCCGGGTCCTCGAGGATCTGCCCGGTCCGGGCATCCACCCACTCCCCGGTCCCCGTCTCCACCTCGGAGGGCAGAGACCCGGCGGAGGCGGGACCGGTGTCCCAGCCGCTGCCGGACTCCCGGGGATCCTGGCGGCGCTCCCCGGGCTGGGGGCCGCTGCTGCGGGCGAAGCTGGCGGTGCCGAAGGCGAGGTCGTGGCCCACGCTGAGGGCCTCGATCTCCACCGTGGAGCGCTTGATGCCGCCGGATTCCCAGGTCTTCACGCGCAGCTTGCCCTGCACGATCACCGGCTGGCCCACCTGCACGGAGGCGGTCACGGTGCCGGCCAGGGCGCGGAAGGCGGTGACGGTGTACCAGTTGGTGTGGCCGTCCTTCCACTCCTTGGCTTGGGCGTCGTACCACCGCGGGGTGGAGGCCAGGCGGAAGGAGGCGACGGCGGTGCCGTTGCCGGGCATGGTCCGGGGGTCGGGCTTGGTGGCGACGAAGCCGCGGACGGTGATCAGGTCGGTCATGGCCGTGTCCTTTCGGGAGGGGCTGGTGCCGGCTCCCGCGGTGCTCGCGGGCGGTCCGGTACCGCTCATCCTGGACCCCTCGGGGTGCGTCCCATCCCCCGCTCCCCCGGATTCGCGGGGCTGCTGTGGATGCCGCCGGGAATCCCGCGGGAGATCCACCGATTCCGGAGCCGAAGGGATCCGGCCGGACGCGCCAGGCGCCGGCGATGACCGAGGGGGATGACCGGCCTCAAGGACGCCGCGCCGCGAAGAAACCGGATGATCTATCGCGTGCTCAGCTCCCGCGCCCAGTCGATGGCCTCCTGCACCAGCTCGTCTGTGAGCCCGGTGACCCGCCGCGGGTCGCGGTGATCCACCCAGGGTGCAGGCACCTCGATGACCCGGTGCGGCTGCGGGACCCGGGTGAGGTGCTCGCGGTCGGCCGGGGAGACGTCGTCGTCGAGCCAGACGAAGGGCCGTCCCGCGGCGACCTCCAGGATCCCGGGGACCTTGGCGGCGTCCACCCGGTCGATGTGGGCGACCGGCCAGGTGGTGGGCAGCCCGAGCTGCGGGGCGATCAGCCGGGGCGCGTCCTCTTCCCAGGTGGTGCCCCAGGCCATCTCGAAGTGGCGCGCCAAGCGCAGCACCCGGTCGCGATCGGCCGGGTCCAGGATCACGGTGAATTCCACGGGCAGGGACTGCGGCACGACGGTGATGCGGCGCAGCCCGCGGCGTTCGGCGAGGTCCGCGGAGACGAAGTGGTTCAGGACCCCGTCCACGTCGAGGAAGGCGAGGGGCCGGGCTGCCGCGGAAGCGCTCATGGCTGGAACCTCCTGCCCCGTCATGCGAACGGCCCGACCGCTGATCCGGTGCCCCAGGAGGGAGTCGAACCCCCGACCAAGAGATTAGAAGGCTCCTGCTCTATCCACTGAGCTACTGAGGCGCGTCCGCCGCGACGGCGGACTCCCCCACCATACCGCGGGTCCCGCCGCCCCGCATGCCGCCCGACCTCGGCCCTGTCCGGTGCCGGCCGGTGTCAGACGACGGCCGCGCCGCGGTGTCGGCGTCGGAAGACTCGCCGGGTGGAGGGGTCCAGGAACATCAGGTACACCGCGTAGACCAGGGCGACGACGATCGCCACGAGCCGCCCCATGTTCAGGTCCAGATCCAGGTAGGGGAACACGTCCAGCTGATCGGAGACGGCCCAGAGCATGAAGAACAGGGTGGTCAGGAAGTAGAAGTCCACGTGCCAGTCCGCCCGGATCCCGGTGGCCGCGAAGAAGGGGATCAGCCAGACCACGTACCAGGCCTGGATCATCGGGTTGAACATCACCACGAAGGCCAGGGCCAGGGTGAGGCGGCGGATGATCGTCTGATCCCGCCCGATCAGCGCCATGATGCCCGCCCCGAGCATGCCGAGCAGCTGCCCGATCTTCTGGATCGCGGACTGCACGTCCCCGCCGGGCCCACCCCACGAGTCCACGAGCACCTTGCCGAGGAAGCTCAGCGCCCCGATGGGCGCGTACCAGATCCACACCCCGCCGGTGGTCTTCAGGCCGTTGATCCAGTCGAAGCCGAACCCGTTCATCCGGCCCATGATCCACAGCTGCGCCAGGCACACCGCGAGGGTGAGAACCCAGAACAGGATCCGCCGCGGCCAGGAGGCGCCGCGCCCGGCCCACAGCAGGCCGATGAACGGCAGGGTGATGATCGCGATCGGCTTCACGGCGATGGCCAGGGTCACCAGGGTGATCCCCCCGATCCCGCCCGCCGTGGTGCGCCATCGGGCGCTGACCCACACCCCGGCCATCATCAGCCCGATCATCAGGGCGTCGTTGTGCGCGGAGATCACGAAGTGCACCAGGAACATGGGATTGGCCAGGCACAGCCAGCAGGCGCGCACCGGGTTGATCCCGTGCATCCGGGCCAGCTTGGGCAGGAAGATCGCGATCAGGGCGACCCCGATCAGGGCCACCAGCCTGAAGAGGTAGAAGGCGACGTCGGGCGAGGTTCCGGCCACCCGCACGACGAGGCCCTCGATCCACAGGAAGACCGCGCCGTAGGGCGGCGGGGACTGGCTCCACAGCGGGTCCGCCCCGGACTGGAAGAAGTTGTTGACCGAGGAGACCCCGGATTCGTACGGGTTCAGCCCGGACTCGTAGACCCGGCCCTGGGCGTAGTAGGAGTACACGTCCCGGCTGAACAGCGGGAAGGAGAACAGCATCGGGGTGACCCAGCACAGGATCGCCAGGGTCACCCACTTCTTCGCCGGGCGCCCCCAGTGGTCGATCTTCTGGCTCAGCCGCAGCCACTCGCGGGTCAGGGCCATCGCCCCGAGGGCGGTCATCACGATGCAGGCGACCACCGCGCCGTCGGTGTAGCGCAGCGCGATGATCACGGGGTCCTGGCGCAGCCGGGAGATGGGGGCCAGCCAGCCGATGCCGAAGGAGCCGACCATCATCAGCAGGGAGCCGATCGTGCCGATGACGATGGTGCGCATCGGGCTGCGCTGCACGAAGCGCGGCTCGGTTCTGGTCCGGGCTGCGGACGCGACGCTCTGGCTCACGTGCTCCCCTGGGTCGGTCTTGCTGGTGCGGTCGGTGCTGGTGCGGGAAAGATGCTCCCGCCCACTGTACCGATCCCCCGGCCTGCTCCGGTGTGTGGCGCCGTCGGGGTGGCGGGGCGATAGATTGGAGGGGTGTCTAAGAATCATGAGCGCATTGTGTGGATCGACTGCGAGATGACCGGCCTGGACCTGGAGAGGGACGCGCTGATCGAGGTCGCGGTGCTGATCACCGACGCGGAGCTGAACATCCTGGATGAGGGTCTGGACGTGCTGATCGCCCCTCCGGAGGGCGCCCTGGAGCAGATGGGCGACTTCGTGCGGCAGATGCACACCACCTCGGGACTGCTGGAGGAGCTGCCCGACGGGCTGAGCATGGCCGAGGCCACCCGGCAGGTGATGGAGCACGTCCGCCGCTACGTCCCGGAGCCCGGCAAGGCGCAACTGGGCGGGAACTCGGTGGGCACGGACAAGACCTTCCTGGCCCGGGACATGCCGGAGCTGATCGAGCACCTGCACTACCGGATCATCGACGTCTCCACGATCAAGGAGCTGGCCCGCCGGTGGTACCCGCGGGCCTACTACCAGGCGCCGGCCAAGACCGGGAACCACCGGGCCCTGGGCGACATCCGGGATTCGATCCAGGAGCTGCGCTACTACCGCGAGGCCGTGTTCGTCCCCCAGCCGGGCCCGGACTCCGAGACCGCGAAGGCGATCTCCACCCGGGTGAGCGAGGCCGACTGAATCCCGGCGTCTGCTGAGCACGACGCCGTCCGGGTACGGTGCCGTTCGAGCGCGCCTCCGACTGAGCCGCGTGCCGCTGTGCGCGGTCTCACGCCCGCCGCGGGCCGTGCTGATTCGCCGACGACGGGCGGGCTCGTGTAGTCTCTTGGATGTTGCCCAGCGGGCCGGAGCGATCCGGAACCCTCCGGGCAGCGATCTTGATGGTGGTCGTAGCTCAGTTGGCAGAGCGCCTGGTTGTGGTCCAGGAGGTCGCGGGTTCAACCCCCGTCGATCACCCCGAAGACAAGGCCCGGATCCTCACGGATCCGGGCCTTCGTCGTCCCCCGCCGCAGGTCTGCTCTCCGTGCCTGCTCGGCACCGACTCAGTCGGCGGCGCCGCGGGCCTGCAGAGCGTCCCCGACGTCGTCGGCGTGGCGCAGGGTCAGCACCAGCACCGGCATGACCCACACCCACGGGGCCAGCCGAACACCCCGGCTGCGCTGGGCCTGGCGCACCTGAGTGACGATCCCGGCGACCTGCCCGATGGAGGTGATCGCCAGCGCCATCGCCAGGCCGACCGCCGTCGGGCTCAGGCCCACCCGGCGCAGCGGACGCAGGCAGGTCTGGGCCACCTCCACCATCTCCTGCACCCGGGTGGTGCGGGTGAGCACCTGCGCCAGCAGCACCACCGTCAGCACCCGGGCCGTATTGCACACCGCGGCCAGGGGCGGGGAGAAGATCAGCTGGGTCCCCACCAGGAAGATCACCAGCACCAGCATCGCCCGCAGGTCCCGCGCCATGATCCGCGCGCTCAGGCCCGCCGCGGCGTAGGCGAGGGCGGGCAGCAGGAAGGCCGCGGCGGCCAGACCCCACGAGTTCGGCAGCAGGGAGAGCACGATGGCGCCGAGGGCGAGGACCAGCAGCTTCAGCCAGGCCGGGGCGCGGTGGATCGGACTGGTACCGGGCAGGTAGAGGCTGATCATCGGCCCGGTTCCTCGAGGCTTCGGTGGTAGCGGGCGATGACCTCGTCCGGCGGCCCCTGGGCCTGAAGCTTCCCGTCGCGGATCAGCACGGCCTCATCGCAGCGAGCGGCCAGGTCCATGTCGTGGGTGACCAGCAGGACCTGGCGGGCGGCCGGGGCCAGCAGCCGGTCGGCGATGATCCGGCGGTGCCGGGCGTCCAGCATGCTCGTGGGCTCGTCCGCGATCACCAGGTCCGGGCCGCCCACCAGCACCGAGCACAGGGCCAGCCGCTGCATCTGCCCGCTGGAGAGGGACTGGCAGGCCCGATCGGCCAGGTCGCTCAGCCCGTGCTCGGCCAGTGCCGCATCCACGGTCTGCCGGATCTGCCCGGTGGTGAGATCCCGGCCGCGCAGGGTCAGGGCCACGTCCTCGCGCACCACGGGCATGATGGCCTGCGCGCCGGGATTGGCGAAGACGAAGCCGACGCACCGACGCAGCCGGCGGCGGTCGGCGACGGCGTCGATGCCGTGCACGGTGACGCTGCCCGCGGCAGGATCCATCAGCCCCGCGATGACGCGCACCAGGGTGGACTTGCCCGATCCGTTCTCCCCGATGACCGCGGTGCGCGCGGCCCCGAGCGTGCAGGTGAGCCCCTGCAGCAGCACCGACTCCCCCTCGGGTCCGTCCGCGGTGACGGTGAGGTCTCGCACCCGGATCACCGGGGGCTGGCCCTCCTCGGGGCGCGCCTGCCCGGATCGCGGGGCGGTGGCCTCCGGTGCCTCCGGGTTCGGTCCGAGCGGTGCGCCGGTTTCCGGGGCGGGGGCAGTCCCACGGGTTGGGTGCCGGTCGGCCCGGCGGCGGCGCAGGAACCTGCTCATCAGGGCTCTCCTCTTCGGGTCATCAGGGGTCTTCTGCCGGGTAGTGCGGGACCGGTGCCGCTCAGTCGCCGCGCTGCAGCAGGACCGCGGCGGCCATCCCGCCGCCGATGGCGCAGGCCGCCGCTCCGAGCGTACCGGGAGGGCAGGCCAGCAGCCGGTGATGCAGCCGCACGAGCACGGCCGCCCCGGAGGCTCCCCACGGGTGCCCGAGGGCCAGCGCTCCCCCGGCGGCGTTGACCCGAGGATCGATCCGCTCCCCGTCGGCCAGGTCGAGATCGTCCAGGGTGGCCAGGACCTGGGCGGAGAAGGCCTCGACGATCTCCAGGGCGCCGAGCCGATCCAGCCCGATCCCTGCCCGGCGCAGCAGCCGCCGCAGGGCGCCGGTGGGTGCCGCCCCCGGCAGGGCCGGGTCCCCTCCGGCCAGGATGCCGGCCCGCACCAGGGTGTGCGGGCGCGCGGGCTGCCCGTCGACGCCGCGCGGGGCGGGGCCCAGCAGTAGCGCGGCCGCGCCGTCGGCGATGCGCGCGGTGTTCCCCGGGGTCACCGATTCGAACCCGGGCCGAGGCTCACCCGTGATCCCGGTCTCCGGCAGGGAGTCGGTATGTCGCGGCGAGGCGCCCCCGGAGGGCGTTCCGGGCTCCGCCGCCTCCGGGACGAGCGGGGCGAAGCGGGCCAGCAACCGGGCGGTCACCGCGCGGGGGCCGTCATCGGCGATGCCGCTGCCGTCGAGACGCTCGGCGGCCAGCAGGTCCGCGTGCTCCAGGGCCAGGCGGTGGCTGCGCTCGGCCAGGGCGTCCTGCCGCTGGCGGGTGATGCCCCGGACACGGGCCAGGTCCTCGGCGGCGTGCACCAGGTCAGGGTCCGGGAAGCCGCGCGGAACCATGGGCGCCTGGCGGTAGGCCACGCCGTCGATCCGGCGCTCCGGGGCGGTGGAGGGGCTCTCCACCCCGCCGGCGGCGATCAGTCCGCCGTCCAGACGGATGCGGTCCGCGGCCTGCTGCACCGCGAGCATCCCGGAGCCGCACTGGGCGTCCACGGACCAGCCGGGGCAGTCCAGACCGAATCCCGCGGCCAGGGCGGCCCGCCGCCCGACGTTCCCACCGGGACCGGTGCAGCTGCCGAGGATCACACCGTCCACCGCCCTCTCCGGCGAGGAGATGCCGGCCGCCGCGGTGAGGCCGGCGAGCAACGGGCCGGCCAGCTGGTCATCGGTGCGTCCGGCTTGGGCGCGGGAGCGCCCGGTGAAGGCGCTGCGGCCCGCAGCGAGCACGGCGACCTCAGGCATGGCCGGCCTCCTCTGCCCGTGATACTTCAACCTCTGGTTGAAGTGAAAGCGAATCATCTGAACCTTCACCTCCGCTTGAACCCTGCGACGGCGTCCAGGGCGGCAGGTCCGCCACCTCGGCCGGGCGCAGCCGCCGGGGTTTGCCACTGGGTGTGCGCGGCAGGGCTGCCGTGAACAGCCACCGGCGGGGGCGCTGGGCGGGATCCAGCCTGCGAGCGCACCACGCGCGCAGCTTCCGCCGGAGTCGCCGTTCGCTCAGCTCCGAAGCTGCCGAGCTCGGCTGGATGCAGGCGGCCACCAGCTGACCCAGCCGCGGGTGCGGCGCTCCGTAGACGAGAGCCCGGTCCACCAGGGGCGAGGCGAGCAGGACGGCCTCCACGGCCTCCGGGGTGACGGTGGCCCCGGCGGTGAGGATGGCCTGATCCTCCCGGCCGCACAGAGCCAGCACGCCGTCCTCGGACAGCCTCGCCCGGTCCCCGACGCTCAGCCAGACACCGTCCTCGGATTCCTCCCGGCGCAGGGTCGAGACGCCGCCGATCAGCTGGCGGGCCGCCTGCTCCGTGCGCACCCACAGCACCCCGCGGCGCACGCGCAGCCGGACGTCGGGGAAGGCCCGCAGACCCGAGCCGTCGTCCACGGCCACCAGGGAGAGCTCGGCCGCACCGTAGTAGCCGAGCACGGCGATGCCCCGCCGCTCGGCTTCCGCCCGCAGCGCGGGGTCCACCCGATCCCCGCCGATCACCGCGACCCGCAGCCGGTGGGAGAACGCACCCTGGGCGTCGAGCAGATCCAGGACCTCGCGCAGGTGCCACGGGGTGCCGTGCAGCAGATCCGCACCCGCGAGATCCTCGGCGGTGATGCGGACTCCGCGCGGCACGCGCAGGCGCATCCCGGAGTGGGCCGCGTGCACCGCGGCGAAGGGACCCATGGAGGAGACGGGATGCACGGGCAGCAGCAGGGTGCGACCGGCGGTCGTGGACCATCCGGCCACCCGGGCGATCAGCCGATCCAGCCCCGGGTAGGCGATCTCCCAGGAGGCCGGGGTGCGCAGCAGGATCTTCGGCGTCCCGGTGGAGCCGGAGGTGCACGCGGCCCAGCCGATGCCCTCCTTCGGGGATGCGGCGGCCGCGCGCTCCAGGATCTGCGCCCGCCGCTGTGGTGACCACCGCTCGTCGCCGATCAGCGGGATGCCGCCGTCGGCCCGCAGGCGCAGGGCCCGCTCGAGCACCTCGGCGTGATCCGCGCCGGTGATCAGGGTGATGCCGGAGGCGGTGGATTCCAGGTGCAGGCTCCCCCGCTCTCCCTCCCGCTGCGGCGCAGGATGGGTGGGCGTCATCGCAGGAACGCGCGCGGGTAGGCCTTCCACAGGCCCGTGGTGATCAGGGTGGTCAGCACCGCCTTGATGATGTCCCCGGGGAGGAAGGCGAAGGAGGCGTAGAGGGATTCGCGCAGGCCGATGCCCAGCCGCCAGGCCTGCACGGGCACCCCGAAGAGGTAGATCACCGCGATGCCGCCGATGAGGCTGGCCAGCAGCACCCGGATCCAGCTGGGCCTGCCGGCGCGGGGCAGGGCGATCAGCCCGACGACGAAGGCCCCCGCGATGTAGCCGATGAGGTACCCGCCGGAGACCCCGGCGAAGACGCCGATACCCCCGCGCCCGCCGGACAGCAGCGGCAGCCCGACGATCACGAGCAGCTCGAACAGCGTCACCGAAGCCGCGCCCCACACCGGTCCGAGCACCGCCCCGGCGAGCATCACGCCGAGGGTCTGGGCGGTGATGGGCACGGGGATGCCGGGCACCGGGATCGGGGCCATCAGACCGAGCACGGCGATGAGGGCGGCGAAGACGGCCACGCGGGCGATGATGTGCGCCGGAGAGAGGGTGCTGCGGCGCCGGGGCGCTGCGGGCTGGCTCATGGGGAGTCCTCCTGGAGTCCTGGCCGGGGGAAGCAACGATTGAACACCGTTCAACATAGCCCCTCCCCTGGTTGGAAGCACCTCCGGAAGGATCGGTGTGACGCAGCCGATACCCCGGGGCGGCCCGGCGGGTGGCAGCCCGCGCTGGGTTAGCCTGGTGGGATCGCACGCCCGTGCATCCGCCGTCGTCCCCTCAGGAGCGCCATCGTGACCATCCTGCCCATCGTCATCACCGGGGAGCCGGTGCTGCACCGACCCACCCGGCCCGTCACCGACTTCGGCCCGGACTTCCAGCGGCTGATCGAGGACATGTACGAGACGATGGACGCCGCCCACGGCGTCGGGCTGGCCGCGACCCAGGTGGGGTCGGGTCTGCGCGTGTTCGTCTACGAGTACGCCAACGACGACGCCGCGGACCGCGGCGTGATCGTGAACCCGCGGCTGAGCCTGGGGAAGATCTCCCAGGAGGACCCGGACCCCGAGGAGGAGTCCGAGGGGTGCCTGTCCGTGCCGGGACTGTCCTTCCCGCTGAAGCGGGCCGAGTGGGTGCGCGTGTCGGGTCAGGACGCCCAGGGCGCCCCGCTGGAGTTCGAGGCCCACGGCTGGTTCGCCCGGGTCATGCAGCACGAGACCCAGCACCTGGACGGGCAGCTGTACGTGGACCACCTGAACCGCCGCTGGTCCGCGAAGGCGCGCAAGGCCATCAAGCGCGAGGGCTGGGGCGTGCCCGGCAACACCTGGATGCCCGGCGTCGACGAGGATCCGTTCGGGCACTGACCATCCCCGGCGGACCCGCTAGCCGGCGGCGGGCACGATGACGCTCAGCTGCGCGGTGCCCCGGGTGTCCCGGGACAGCTCCACCCGGTGCTCCCGAGCGAGCAGGTCCGCCAGGGCCTCGGCGTCGGTGGGGTCCTGCCCGGAGAGCAGCAGGCTGCGGGTGATCAGGCCCCGGTAGTGCTTGGCCATGTGGGAGACGACCTTCCGGGTGCCGTCGGGACTCTCACGCTCAGCACGGATCAGCACGGTCTGCTCCGCCGGGGCGGGCCAGGCCGCCTGGTAGCCGCCGGAGCGGCAGTCGATGATCAGCTCATCCGCAGCCCGCGCCTCCAGGACCGGGCTCAGTTCCCCCTTCCACCAGGCGGCCAGGCTCCCCTTCGGGGCGATCTTCGCGCCCATGGACAGCCGGTAGGCGGGGATCCGGTCGGTCGCGGCGATCGCGCCCCACAGGGCCGAGGCGATGACGACGTCGCGCCCCGCCCGCTCCCGGGCGGCCGGGGTCAGGCTCGCGGCGTCCAGGGCGTCGTAGAGCACCCCGGTGTAGACCTGCAGGGCGGGCCCGGCCGGCAGCTCGCGCAGGTGCCGGTTGCGTTCGACCTCGGCGGCCAGGGAGGGCCCGACCTTCAGCAGCTGCCCGGCATCCTCCCGGGCGCTGACCTCCTCGAGTCGGGTCAGGAGGGTCTCGCGGGCCTCGGTGAGCTCGGGGAAGCTCAGGGCCCCGAGGTCCACGGGATCGCCGTCGGCGGGCTGGGTCTTGGTCTCGGAGGGCGGCAGCAGGATGAGCATGGGCCCCAGTGTAGAGTGGCCCCCGGACGGGTCGGCCAGACGATCGCGCGGCCCACGCTTCGTGGGTCTCGAGGAAAGTCCGGGCTCCGCAGGGCAGGATGGTGGATAACGTCCACTCGGGGCAACCCGCAGGCCAGTGCCACAGAGAACAGACCACCCGCCGTGCCGCGTGCAGCGGTCACGGCGGGCCAGGGTGAAAAGGCGGTGTAAGAGACCACCGGGCGCCTGGTGACAGGTGCCGCAGGGTAAACCCCATCCGGAGCAAGGCCAGACAGGATGCGTTCGAGGGCTGCCCGCCCGAGCATCCGGGTAGGCCGCTCGAGCCGCGGAGCGATCCGCGGCCTAGATGGATGATCGTCGCCGTGCGGCGGGTGACCGCCGCGCGGAACAGAACCCGGCTCATCGGCCGACCCGTCCACCGCTCCCTTCTCCTGCCGTGTACGCTCACAGGTGAGACACGACACAGCCAGACGAGGAGACCCCATGCACCACCACCGCGACGCCGAGCACCGATTCCCGGAGGACGACGCCGAGCAGCCGATCACCAGCCCCGGACCGGACACGGACCCGGAGGGCACCGAGCACGAGGTGAGCCCGGGGCCCGACAGCGACCCCGAGGGCACCGAGCACGAGCCCGGCATGGGCGCGGACAGCAACCGGGAGGCCACCGACTCCGAGCCCAGCCCCGGGCCGGATCTCGGCCAGCGCTGACCGATCCCCCGCCCCAGACCGCCCCGGAGCAGCCTCAGTACCGGGCAGCCTCGGCGTTCGTGGAGGCCGAGCCCGGGTGCCGCTCGGGGCGCACCGCGAAATCCCACGGATCGGTGTTCAGCTCGCTGAGCAGCATCTGCACCGCGAAGCCCTCCCGCGCCAGCTCCGCCTCCAGGGCCCGGGCGCCCTCGGTGAGCCACAGCTGCTCGGAGGCGAAGTGCGAGCAGTCGATCAGGTAGGGCCGGCCCCCGCTCAGCAGGGCCCGCTCGCGCGCCTCCGAGGCCGGGTGGTGGCGCAGGTCTGCGGTCACGTACACGTCCGCGTCCACGGCGCGCACGGCGTCGAACAGGGAATCCCCGGCCCCTCCGCACACGGCGACCCGCCGCACCAGCCCCTCCCGGGGCCCGGCCACCCGCACCCCGCCGGCCGTCGGGCGCATCGCCGAGGCCAGCCGCTGGGCCAGCGCCTCCAGGGTCACCGGCTCCGCCAGCTCCCCCACGCGCCCGATGCCGGTGCTGCCCCGCTCGGCGTCGGTCGGGTCCAGGGGCCGGGCGGCCTTCACCCCGCAGGCGCGGGTCAGCGCATCCGAGACCCCGCCGTCGTAGGAGTCCGCGTTGGTGTGCGAAGCCAGCAGCCCGATGCCGTGCTCCACCAGCTCGTGCACCACCGCGCCCTTGTCCGTGTCCGCGGGCAGGAAGTGCGCCCCGCGCAGCAGCAGCGGGTGGTGGGTCAGCAGCAGCTGCGCGTCCCGGCGCACGGCCTCGGCGGCCACGGCCTGGACCGGGTCCACCGCCCAGAGGATGCGCCGCACCGGCGCGTCCGGGCGCCCGCACACCAGGCCGCTGGCGTCCCAGGACTCGGCCAGCTCCCGTGGCCACAGCCGGTGGGCGGCGGCGACGACGTCGGACAGGTGCGCGGTGGTGCCGGTGGTGCTCATGCCCGCCAGTCTAGGAGACCCGGTCGAGGAACCCGCGGCCCGGGCGGCGCCGCCTTCCCCCGCCAGCGAACCCCGCTGTCCTCCGACTGCCGGCCGGGTCCAGGATGGAGGACATGCGCGAACTGACTCTCGCGGCGGGGTGCTTCTGGTGCCTGGACGCCGTCTACCAGCGGACCCGCGGCGTGGAATCCTCCATCGCCGGATACACCGGGGGCGCCACCGAGCACCCCACCTACCGCGAGGTGTGCACCGGGCGGACCGGGCACGCCGAGGCCATCCGGGTGCGCTTCGACGAGGACGAGGTGCCCGCCGACGTCATCATGGACATGTTCTTCACGACCCACGACCCCACCAGCCTGAACCGGCAGGGCTACGACGTCGGCACCCAGTACCGCTCCGCGGTGTTCTACCGGGACGAGGAGGAGAAGCGGTTCTTCCAGGAGCAGATCGCCCGCGCCCAGCGGCTCTACGACCGCCCGATCGTCACCACCGTCGAACCACTGGGGACCTTCTGGGAGGCCGAGGCCGTGCACCAGGACTTCCAGCGCACCAACCCCGCCAACGGCTACTGCCAGGCGATCATCGACCCCAAGCTGGCGAAGGCCCGGGAATATTACCGCCCGTGGCTCGTTTCTTAAGCCAGGAAACGCCGCGTGGCTACGGTGGTCACGCATCCCACCCGGCCCGCTGCCCGAATCGTCCCCGCCGGGGACGACCAGCGGCCCCGGGCGCCACGACCCCAGGAAGGCTGACATGGCTAAGATCCTCGACAACGTCACCGAAGCGATCGGCGACACCCCGCTCGTGCGGCTGAACCAGCTGGACAAGGACCTGCCCGGCAACGTCGCCGTCAAGCTCGAGTTCTACAACCCCGCCAACTCCGTGAAGGACCGCATCGGCAAGGCGATCATCGACGCCGCGGAGGCCTCCGGGCAGCTCAAGCCCGGCGGCACCATCGTGGAGGGCACCTCCGGGAACACCGGCATCGCCCTGGCCATGGTCGGCGCGGCCCGCGGGTACCACGTCATCCTCACCATGCCGGAGACCATGTCCACCGAGCGCCGCGTGATGCTGCGGGCCTACGGCGCGAAGATCGTGCTGACCCCCGGTGCGGAGGGCATGCGCGGGGCCGTGGACAAGGCCGCCGAGATCGTGGAGAACACCGAGAACGCCGTGCTGGCCCGCCAGTTCGAGAACGAGGCCAACCCCAAGATCCACTACGAGACCACCGGCCGGGAGATCTGGGAGGCCACCGACGGCGCCGTGGACGTGTTCGTGGCCGGCGTCGGCACCGGCGGCACCGTCTCCGGCGTCGGCAAGTACCTCAAGGAGCGCAAGCCCGAGGTCAAGGTCATCGCGGTGGAGCCCTCCGACTCCCCGCTGCTCACCGAGGGCAAGGCCGGCCCCCACAAGATCCAGGGCCTGGGCGCCAACTTCGTCCCGGACACCCTGGACCGGGAGATCTACGACGCCGTCGCCGACGTCACCCTCGAGGACTCCGTGCGCGTCGCCCGCGAGCTGGGCGCCAAGGAGGGCATCCTCGGCGGGATCTCCTCCGGGTCCATCGTGTGGGCCGCACTGGAGGAGGCCAAGAAGTCCGAGAACGAGGGCAAGCTGATCGTCGCCGTCGTCACCGACTTCGGCGAGCGCTACGTCTCCACCGTCCTGTACGAAGACATCCGCGCCTGATCGTGGGCTTCCTCTCCCGCCTGCGCGAGGACCTGGACACGGCCCGGTCCCACGATCCGGCCGCGCGCGGCAGCCTCGAGATCATGATCAACTACTCGGGGCTGCACGCGATCTGGATGCACCGAGTCGCCCACCGCCTCTGGCAGCGGGACGCGACCAAGGCCACGGCGCGCACCCTCTCGCAGGTCTCCCGCTTCCTCACCGGGATCGAGATCCACCCGGGGGCGCAGATCGGCCGCCGGTTCTTCATCGACCACGGCATGGGCGTGGTCATCGGGGAGACCACGGAGATCGGCGATGACGTGATGCTCTACCACGGGGTGACCCTGGGTGGGCGCTCACTGGAGAAGGTCAAGCGGCACCCGACCATCGGGGACGGCACGACCGTGGGGGCCGGGGCCAAGGTGCTCGGGCCGATCACGATCGGCGCCGGCTCCGCGGTCGGGGCGAACGCCGTGGTGGTCCACGACGCCCCCGCGGATTCGATCGTCACCGGGATCCCGGCGGAGCACCGTCCGCGCACCCCGGAGAAGAAGCAGCCGCTGGTGGATCCGGCCACCTACATCGATCCCGCCATGTGGATCTGAGGTCCCCGCACGGGTGAGCCCAGCCCGAGGCCGTACGGTGCCCGCCCGCAGAAGACGACGCCCCGCCCTTCGCAGTGCGAAGGGCGGGGCGTCGTCGTGTTCCACGCTGGGACTTACTTGGAGGGCTCCTTGTTGACCCGCTCCGGGGTCGAGGGGGCGGTCTGCTCCTCGTCGGTGCGGATCTCGGTGCGGTCCCCGGACCACAGGGTGTGGAACGTGCCGGGGCGATCCACGCGCTGGTAGGTGTGCGCGCCGAAGAAGTCCCGCTGCCCCTGGATCAGGGCGGCGGGCAGGCGCTTGCGCCGCAGCGCGTCGTAATAGGACAGCGAGGAGGCGAACACCGGCACCGGCACGCCCAGCGCGGTGGCCTTGGCCACGACGCGGCGCCAGGAGGGAACCAGCTGCTCCATGACCTTCCGGAAGCCCGGGGCCAGCAGCATGTTCACGGGGGCGTCCTCCCCGCGGTAGGCCTGCATGATCTCCCCGAGCAGCTCGGCGCGGATGATGCACCCGGCCCGCCACAGGGAGGCGATGACGTCCAGCTTCAGGTCCCACCCGAACTCCGCGCCGGCCTTGGACAGCTCGTCCAGGCCCTGGGCATAGGAGACCAGCTTGGAGGCGTACAGCGCCCGGCGCACGTCCTCGATGAACTCCGGGTCCCCCTGGGCGACACCCGTGGTGGAGATCAGCCCGGCGGACAGCTGCTCCTGGGCCTGGCGGCGGGCTTCCACATCCGAGGAGGACAGGGCGCGGGCGAACACCGACTCGGCGATACCGGAGACCGGGGCGCCCAGGTCCAGGGCGGACTGCACCGTCCAGCGTCCGGTGCCCTTCTGCCCCGCCTCGTCCTTGATGACGTCGATCAGGGCCTCACCGGTCTCGGCGTCCCGCTGGGAGAGGACCTCCGCGGTGATCTCGATAAGGTAGGAGTTCAGGTCCGTGGTGTTCCACTGCCGGAAGACCTCGGCCTGGGCCGCAGGCTCCAGGCCGACGACGGAGCGCAGCAGGTCGTGGGCCTCCCCGATGACCTGCATGTCGGCGTACTCGATGCCGTTGTGCACCATCTTGACGAAGTGCCCGGCCCCGTCGGTGTCGATCCAGGCGCAGCAGGGGGTGCCGTCGTCGGCCTTGGCGGCGATGGTCTCCAGCAGGGGTCCCACGGACTCGTAGGACTGCCGGGAGCCGCCGGGCATGATGGAGGGCCCGTTCAGGGCGCCCTCCTCACCGCCGGAGACTCCGACGCCGACGAAGTGCAGCCCGTTCGCGGCGCACTCCTGCTCGCGGCGGATGGTGTCCTTGAAGTAGGAGTTGCCGCCGTCGATGATGATGTCGTCCTCATCCAGCAGCGGGGTCAGCTGCTCGATGACGGCGTCCACGGGGGCGCCGGCCTTGACCATGACGAGGATGCGGCGGGGCTTCTCGAGGGAGTCCACCAGCTCCTGCAGGGTCTCGGTGCGCACGAAGTCGCCCTCGTCTCCGTGCTCGGCCAGCAGCTCGTCGGTCTTGGCGGTGGTGCGGTTGTGCAGGGCCACGGTGTACCCGTGCCGGGCGAGGTTCCTGGCCAGGTTGGCGCCCATCACGGCGAGTCCGGTGACGCCGATCTGCGCCCGTGCGGTGTTCTGGGAGTTCTCTTCTGCCATGCACCCCAGCCTACGCGGTGTGCGGCGGGTGCGGACAGTCCGGGCGGGCGCGCCCGCGGCGCGATCGTGGGTGGGTCCTACCGGGATCGAACCGATGACCTACTGGGTGTAAACCAGTCGCTCTGCCAGCTGAGCTAAAGACCCTGGCGAACGGGTGGGAGGCTTGCGCAGCCGCCGGCACCCGATCCGAGGGAACACCGTACCGGATGCACAGCCCGCAGGGGGAATCCGCCGCGGCCGCGAGGGCCTTCAGAACCGGGTGCCCACCAGTCGGGTCGCGGCCCACTCGGGGCAGGCGGCCTCGGTGGTGGTCACCCGCAGCCCGGCGGTGGGGGCGGCCTCCTGCAGGTCGGCCGGGGAGACGTAGCCGTCGCGCCCCGCCTTCGGGGTGAGCACCCAGACGACGCCGCCGTCGTCCAGGGTGGTCAGGGAGTCCACCAGCGCATCCACGAGGTCCCCGTCCCCGGCGCGCCACCAGAACAGCACCGCGTCCGCGACCTCCTGGGCGTCCTCGTCCAGCAGCTCCTCGCCCGTGAGGTCCTCGATGTCCTCGCGCAGGGCGAAGTCCACGTCCTCGTCGTAGCCGAACTCCTGGATGAGGTCGCCCTCCTTGAAACCGAGCAGGACTGCCGAGCGGTCCTCGGCGGTCGTGGTCTCGCTCACTGGTTCTTCCTCCTGAGGGGTCTGGGGATCGCCGCGGAGCCGATGCTCGCCGCGGGCGACGGCCGACGTCGCGGGGATGGCGCGCGCCGGCGTCGTCACACGTACCACCCAACACCGTCGACGCCGTCGGATCAAGTGTCGGCACCCGCCCGACGTGGCGCACGCCATGGGTCGGCGGGCTCGCCACGGAAGGGCCCGCACACCCCGGATATGACACCATGGAAGGTGACGCGGCGCGCCGACGAGGGCGCGCCGGGAGCGGCCTCTGACGGGGCGCATGCTCCCCACTGACACCGAGTGAAAGAGGTTCACCGTGGCTCCCTCAGCGACGAACGACCACATCCTCAGCCAGCTCACCGCCGGCATGGCCGACCAGGACCACGAGGAGACATCCGAGTGGATGGAGGCCTTCGACCAGCTCGTCGAGACCCAGGGCACCGAGCGGGCCCAGTTCATCGTCCGCCGCCTGCTGCAGCGGGCCGGGGCCAAGTCCGTTCAGGTCCCCACCGTGACCACCACCGACTACGTCAACACCATCCCCGTGGACCAGGAGCCGGAGTTCCCGGGCGATGAGGAGATCGAGCGCCGGTACCGCGCGCTACTGCGCTGGAACGCCGCCGTC
The DNA here is from genome assembly GCF_044878465.1 of Rothia sp. BD8. Taxonomy (NCBI): domain Bacteria; kingdom Bacillati; phylum Actinomycetota; class Actinomycetes; order Micrococcales; family Micrococcaceae; genus Rothia; species Rothia sp. BD8. The sequence continues at coordinate 187,775 of NZ_JANJES010000002.1, forward strand.
ATGGTCCACCGCGCCCAGCGCCCCGAGATCGGGGTGGGCGGTCACATCTCCAGCTACGCCGGCGTGGCAACCCTCTACGAGGTGGGCCTGAACCACTTCTTCCGCGGCCAGGACCACCCCGGCGGCGGGGACCAGGTCTACTTCCAGGGCCACTCCTCCCCCGGCAACTACGCCCGCGCCTACCTTGAGGGCCGACTGACCGAGGAGGACCTGGACGCCTTCCGGCAGGAGAAGACCAAGCCCGGCCACGAGATGCCCTCCTACCCGCACCCCCGGTGCAAGCAGGACTTCTGGCAGTTCCCCACCGTGTCCATGGGTCTGGGCCCGCTCAACGCGATCCACCAGGCGCAGTTCAACAAGTACCTGCACAACCGCGGGATCAAGGACACCTCCGAGCAGCACGTCTGGGCCTTCCTCGGCGACGGCGAAATGGACGAGCCCGAGTCGCGCGGCGCCCTGCAGCTGGCGGCCAACGACAAGCTGGACAACCTCACCTTCGTCGTCAACTGCAACCTCCAGCGCCTGGACGGGCCGGTGCGCGGCAACGGCAAGATCATCCAGGAGCTGGAGGCGTTCTTCCGCGGCGCCGGCTGGCACGTCATCAAGGTCATCTGGGGCCGCGAGTGGGACGCGCTGCTGGAGAAGGACGAGGACGGCGAGCTCGTGAAGATCATGAACGAGACGCTGGACGGGGACTACCAGACCTACAAGGCGGAGAACGGCGGCTTCATCCGCGAGCACTTCTTCGGGCGCTCCCCCAAGACCAAGGAGATGGTCGCGGACATGTCCGACGACGAGATCTGGTCCCTCAAGCGCGGCGCCCACGACTACCGCAAGGTCTATGCGGCCTACAAGCAGGCCCTGGAGACCAAGGGCCGGCCCACCGTCATCCTGGCCCAGGGCATCAAGGGCTACGGGCTGGGCACCCACTTCGAGGGCCGCAACGCGACCCACCAGATGAAGAAGCTGACCCTAGAGGACCTCAAGGTCTTCCGGGATCGCCTGCGCATCCCCGTCTCCGACGAGGAGCTGGAGAAGGACCTCTACGGCGCCCCGTACTACCACCCGGGTCCGGACGCCCCGGAGATCAAGTACATGCTGGAGCGGCGCAGGGAGCTCGGCGGGTTCATCCCGATCCGCGACGGACACCAGCGGCCCATCTCCCTGCCCCCGGAGAAGGCCTACGCCGGGGCCAAGAAGGGCTCGGGCAAGCAGATGGCGGCCACCACCATGGCCTTCGTGCGCCTGCTCAAGGACCTGATGCGGGACAAGGAGTTCGGCAAGCGGATCGTCCCGATCATCCCGGATGAGGCCCGCACCTTCGGCATGGACTCCTTCTTCCCCACGCAGAAGATCTACAACCCCAACGGCCAGAACTACCTGTCCGTGGATCGCGAGCTGATGCTGGCCTACAAGGAGGCCACGGACGGTCAGCTGCTGCACGTGGGCATCAACGAGGCCGGGGCCACCGCGGCGTTCACCGCCGTCGGCTCCTCCTACTCCACCCACGGCGTCCCGATGATCCCGGTGTACATCTTCTACTCGATGTTCGGCTTCCAGCGCACCGGCGACGGCTTCTGGGCCGCCGCGGACCAGCTCTCCCGCGGGTTCATCATCGGCGCGACGGCCGGGCGCACGACCCTGGCCGGCGAGGGCCTGCAGCACATGGACGGGCACTCCCCGATCCTGGCCTCGACCAACCCGGCGGTGCGCCACTACGACCCCGCCTACGGCTACGAGATCGCCCACATCGTCCAGCGCGGCCTGGAGCACATGTACGGCGAGGGCGACGAAGACCACGACGTCATGTACTACCTCACGGTGTACAACGAGCCGATCGTGCAGCCGGCCGAGCCGGAGGACGTGGACGTGGAGGGGATCCTCAAGGGCATCTACCTGCTCAAGCCCGCCGAGATCGACGGGCCGCGAGCCCAGCTGCTCGCCTCCGGCGTGGCGGTGCCGTGGGCCCTGGAGGCGCAGCGGATCCTGGCCGAGGACTGGAAGGTCTCCGCCGACGTGTGGTCCGTGACCTCCTGGAACGAGCTGCGCCGGGACGCCCGCAAGGCCGAGGAGCAGGCGATGCTGCACCCGGAGCAGGAGCAGCGGGTGCCGTTCGTGACCAGCCAGCTGGAAGGCGCCACCGGCCCGATCGTGGCCTCCTCGGACTTCACCTCCGACGTGCCCGATCAGATCCGCCAGTACGTGCCCAACGAGTTCGCGACCCTGGGTGCGGACGGCTTCGGCTTCTCCGACACCCGGGCCGGGGCCCGCCGGTTCTTCCACATCGACGCCCACTCGATGGTGGTGCGCGCCCTGGAGATGCTGGCGGCCCGCGGCGAGGTCGACGCCGACGCCCCGCGTCAGGCCATCGACCGGTACCACCTGCTGGATCCGGCCGCCGGGGTCTCCGGCAACTCCGGCGGGGAAGCCGCCTGAGCCCGACCCTGCTACCCGCGGGCCGGGACCGACGGGACCGTCAGTGCGACGGCCCCCGTCCGGACCCGGCCCGCGGGCGTCTGTGCGGGGGGTCTCCGCACGGGTCGCAGGGCGGGGCCGGGAAAACCGGAGCGCCCCACGGCCCGTACGGACATGATCTGCGCGCCGATTCGTGGAAAGCTGAGACCGTGATTGCCATACTCTGCCCTGGACAGGGCTCCCAGAAACCCGGATTCCTCTCGCCGTGGCTCGACGACGAAGCGCTGCGCACCCGCCTGGCGGGGCTGGGCGACGTCGTCGGACTGGACCTGGTGCGCTTGGGCACCGAGGCCGATGAGGAGACCATCAAGGACACCGCGATCGCCCAGCCGCTGATCGTGGCCGCGGGCATCGTGGCCGGCGAGCGGCTGAAGGAGGCCCTGACCGGCGAGGACCTGGTCTGGGCCGGGCACTCGGTCGGGGAGATCACCGCGGCCGCGCTGTCCGGCGTGCTCAGCGCGGAGGACGCGCTGCGCTTCATCAAGGTCCGCGCCGAGGGCATGGCCCGGGCCGCCGCGGCCGAACCCACCGGGATGGCCGCGGTGCTCGGCGGGGACGAGGAGCAGGTGCGCGCGGCCATCGAGGAGGCCGGACTGACGGCGGCCAACGCCAACGGCGGCGGTCAGATCGTCGCCGCGGGCACCGCCGCCCAGCTGGAGGCCTTCGCGGCCGCTCCCCCGGCCCGCACCCGCGTGATCCCGCTGAAGGTCGCCGGGGCCTTCCACACCCACCACATGCGCCCGGCCGTGGGACCTCTGCAGGAGCTGGCCCGCGGCCTGGAGCCCGCCGAGCCGGTCTCGACCCTGCTGTCCAACCGCGACGGCAAGCCCGTGACCTCCGGGGCCGCGGCCCTGCAGTCCCTGGTGGACCAGGTGACCCGCCCGGTGCGCTGGGACCTGTGCCAGCAGAAGCTGCTGGAGCTGGGCGTCGACTCCGCGTGGGAGCTGCCCCCGGCCGGCACCCTGACCGGGCTGGCCCGGCGCGCCATGAAGGGCGTGCCGGTCACGGCCCTGAGCTCCCCGGAGCAGCTGCCGCAGCCCTGATCCCCGACCCCCGCGGGGTGGCCGCTGACCGCGGGGAAGAAGCGGAGCGGCGCCGGGGCCGGTAGACTGGCCCCCGGCAGAGCGAAACCCATTCGGCCCGCGCGGCCCAAGCGCCGCCGGGAGACTGCAAGACAAGGAGAACCGATGGCTGACAAGAACGAGATCCTCGCCGGACTGGCCGAGATCGTCAACGAGGAGACCGGTGTGGAGACCGAGGAGGTCCAGCTGGAGAAGTCCTTCACCGAGGACCTGGACATCGACTCCATCTCCATGATGACCATCGTCGTCAACGCGGAGGAGAAGTTCGGGGTGACCATCCCGGACGAGGAGGTCAAGAACCTCAAGACCGTCGGCGACGCCGTCGACTTCATCGCCAACGCCTCCAACTGACGGCGGACGGCGAAGCCGCCGCGTGGGGTGCGGCGCCCAGTCGGCGCCGTGCCCCGCGCGCTCTCGCCGCGAACCCCGGCCAGCACCATCCGCCCGCCCCGCGGGCTCCCCGCAACAGAAAGTTCTCGGCAGATGAGTCGCAAAGCAGTCGTGACCGGTCTCGGAGCCATCTCACCGATCGGCGCCAGCGCCCACCAGATGTGGGCCAACGCCCTGAAGGGAGTCTCCGGCGTCGTCCGTCTGGAGGACGAGTGGGTGCAGCAGCACCAGCTGCCCGTCTACATCGCCGGGCGGGTCAGCTCCCCCATCAGCGAGTCCGAGTACGTCTCCCGGGTGGAGACCAAGCGCCTGGACCCCTCGGGGCAGTTCGCCGTGCACTCGGCCCGTCAGGCCTGGGCCGACGCCGGGTTCACCGGTGAGGACGCCGAGGCCAGCGAGGAGCTGGATCCGGAGCGGGTGGCCGTGTCCTTCGGGACCGGGATCGGCGGGGTGTGGACCCTGCTGGACAGCTGGGACACGCTGCGCGAGCGCGGCCCCCGCCGGGTGCTGCCGATGACGGTGCCGATGCTGATGCCCAACGGGGCCGCGGCCGCCGTCTCCCTGAACCACAAGGCCCGCGCTGCGGCGCAGACCGTCGTCTCCGCGTGCGCCTCCGGCACGGAGGCCCTGCACGTGGCCCTGGACCTGATCCGCACCGGCAAGGCCGACGTCGTGGTCGCCGGCGGCACCGAGTCCGCGATCCACCCCCTGCCGCTGGCGGCCTTCGCGAAGATGCAGGCGCTGTCCACGCGCAACGACGAGCCGGAGCGGGCCTCCCGCCCCTACGACGTCGATCGGGACGGCTTCGTGATGGGCGAGGGCGCCGCAGCGCTGATCATCGAGTCGGAGGAGCACGCCAAGGCCCGCGGGGCGCGCATCTACGCGGAGCTGGCCGGCACCGGGGTCTCCTCGGACGCCTTCCACATCACCGCCCCCGACGCCGAGGGCCTCGGTGCCGCGCGCAGCCTGCGCGAGGCGATGGCCTCCGGGGACTTCACCGCCGCCGACGTCAAGCACGTCAACGCGCACGCGACCTCCACCCCCGTGGGGGACATCCCGGAGGCCACGGCCCTGCGGGCGGCCTTCGGCTCCGCGACCGATGACATGGCGGTCTCGGCCACGAAGTCCATGACCGGGCACCTGCTCGGCGCCGCCGGGGCGATCGAGGCCGTGATGACCGTGCTGGCGGTGCACGAGCACAAGGCCCCGGCGACCATCAACCTGGAGCACCAGGACCCGCAGATCGACCTGGATGTGGTCACCCAGGCCCGGGATCTGCCGGCCGGGGAGATCGTCGCGGTCTCCAACTCCTTCGGCTTCGGCGGGCACAACTCGGTGGCCGCCTTCCGCTGGGTGAACTGACCCCCGCATCCCCCACGCGCACGACGGCGCCCCGGCTGGACAGATCCTGCCGGGGCGCCGTCGTCTCCCGTGGGTGCTTCTCTGGCTTTCCTCACGCCGCGGGTGCCATGCCGGGGGCCGCGGCGGGTTCCCGGCAGGCGGGTTTCGTGCTGAGATGCGCTGTTCGTGCTGAGATGCGTCCCGCCGTGCGGTATCTCAGCACGATCCCCGCATCTCAGCACGAACTCAGCATCTCAGCAGGGGGCGTTCCTGGGTGGTGCGGTGCCGCTGAGGCCGAGCAGGCTCGGGGTCAGCTCACCCGGTGCAGCACGCGCACGTTCTCCGGGGCGCTGACGCACTCGCGCAGGGGCTCCAGCTCCTCGTCCCACGCCTCCCCCAGCGCGAGGGAGAACTGGCGCAGCAGGGCCTGGGGATCACCCTGGGCGCTCTCGTAGGCGCAGCGCACGCGGTCCTCGGTGATGACGGTGTTCCCGGCGGCATCCGTCATGGCCCAGAAGATGCCGAGGCCGGGGGTGTAGGCCCAGCGACCGGCGTCGGATCCGGGGCGGGCCTCCTCGTGGATCTCGAAGCGCAGATTCCCCAGCTGACGCAGGGCGGAGGCCAGCAGGGCACCGGTGCCGCAGGGGCCCTCCCATTCCAGGGTGGTGCGCACCTGTCCGGGCAGGGCGAACTGCGGGGACCACTGGGGCTCCGGGGTGCGTCCGACCACGGATTCCAGGGCCCACCGGATGTGCGGGCACAGCGAGGCGGGGGCTGCGTGGATGTGCAGCACCCCGTGGGTGCGGGGGGTGTTCACGTCGTCTCCTCGGGACACGGGACAGATGCGTCTTCCCCTACGATCTGTCGCCCCGACGGCGGACGTTGCGGGCCCTCGCCCGGGCACCATTGTGCCCCACCCGCAGCGATGGGCCAACCGCGACCCGGCGCGCTCAGGCCCGTGGGTGGGCCCCGCGGTAGGTGTCGGCCAGGCGCTGCACCGAGACGTGGGTGTAGATCTGGGTGGTCGCCAGGCTGGCGTGTCCCAGCAGCTCCTGGACCGCGCGGATGTCGGCCCCGCCGTCCACCAGGTGCGTGGCCGCGCTGTGGCGGAAGACGTGGGCGCCGGTCACCCCGGTGTCCGTGGCTCGGGTGAGGGCCGCGTTGATATCCTCCCGCAGCTGCCTCGGGTCCGCCCGTCCGCCGCGGGGCCCGAGGAACACCGCCGACGCGGCCGACCCCTCGGGGTGGGCACCGGCCCAGCGGGGGCGGCCCTGCTCCAGCCAGGCACGCAGGGCGGCGACGGCCGGGGCCCCCAGGGGGACGGTGCGCTGCCGGTTGCCCTTGCCGGTCAGGGTCAGGGTGCGCCGCTCCCAGGAGATGTCCCCCAGATCCAGGCCGGCCAGCTCCGCGATGCGCGCGCCGGTCGAATACAGCACCTCCACGACCGCCAGCGTCCGCAGCCGGCGGGTGCGGGCCGCGGGAGGCTCTGATCCTTCGCTGCCGGGGCCCGCGGACGCCCCGGACTCGGCCGCCGCAGCTTCGGCCGCGTCGGAACGGGCGCGCTCGGGCTCGCGCAGGTGGGCGATGACGGCCTCGACCTGCGCGGCGGAGAGCACCGGCGGCAGGCTGCGGGGGCGCTTGGGCGACTGCAGGCGCACGGAAGGGTCGACGGGAACCAGCCCCTCCCGCTGCGCCCAGCGGAAGAAGCCGCGCGCCGCGGAGGCCCGACGGGCGGAGCTGGTCCGGGCGGCACCGTCGTGCCCGGCCAGCCAGTCCCGCAGGTCCTCCAGGGTGATCTGCTCCGGGCTCTCGCGTCCGCGGCGCTGGGCGTGGCGCATCAGGTCCGCCAGATCCCCCAGATACGCGGCGATGGTGCGCGGGCTGCGATGCCGCTCCCACCGCAGGTGCTCCTCGTACTCGCCCAGGGCGCGGGCGTGGGCCTCCCCCAGCTCCGGCTCTCCCGACCGGTCCTCCCCGGGCCGGTCGGCCGTCGGGGCGCTCACGGCCGCTCCCGAGGTGATCGACTCTGCGCCCATGTACCGACCTGCCGCAGCATCGCCCCCAGCCGGAAGCGCTCGGGGTGCTGCACGGTGAAGCCGTGCTCCCGCAGGGGTGCGGCGGTGACCGCCCCGACGGCGAACAGGCCGAGGTCCCCCGAGGCGCTGCGCTCGGCCAGGCGGCACCGCTGCTCGGCGTCGGCCGCCTTCAGCCACGCCGCGGCGGCCCCCGCGGAGGTGAACAGCACGGCATCGGCCGATCCGTCGGCGGCTTCGCGCACGCTGCGCAGCACCGGCTCCGGATCCGCGGGCTGGGCATAGCGGTACAGGACCACCCCGTGCACCTGCGCACCCCGTTCGCGCAGGTCCCGGGCGTCGCGGCCGTCGTCCATCCCGTGGTGCTGGATCGCGACGGTGCGTCCGCTCAGCCCCTCGACGGTGAGGTGTTCGATCAGCTCGCTCGTGCTCTCCCCGGGTGCGACCCAGTCGGCCGTGAGCCCGGCTGCCCTGATGGCCCCGTGGGCCTTGGCCCCGCGGGCGAGCAGGCGGGTCTGACCGAGCAGGCGGCGCAGCGGCTCTCCGAGCTCGAGCGCATCGGCGGCCGCCAGCCACGCGCGCAGCCCCACCCCCGTGGTGATCAGCACCGCCTCGGGACGCGCGGCGAGGATCGCGCGGGTGTCCCGGGCGATCTGCTCGTCCCGCTCGGCCGGCACCACCACCAGGGCGGGGCAGTGGAAGACCTCCGCGCCGAGGCGGGTCAGGGCCTCGTCGATCTCCCGGGAGCGTCGCTGGGCCGTCAGGTGCACGCGCAGCGGCGCTCGGGCATCGGTGTCGCTCACGTCAGAGACCTCCTGGGTCGATGGGTGCGCCGTCGCCCCGGGTCGAGGGAACCGGGGCGACCTCCTGCCCTTCACACTGTATCCACCGGGGTGCCCGATCCCGCACGCTGCGCCGGACGGGAGTCCGGGTGCAGCCGCCAGGTGCCGTCCTCGCGCCGCTGGGCCAGCCCCCGGCCCTCCAGCACAGACAGGCTCGGCAGCACCTGGCGGATCGCCAGCCCGGCGACGGCGCACAGCCGATCCGCGGGCACGGCGCGGGCCACGGGCAGGGCATCCAGCACCAGCCGCTGCACCTCGTCCAACCCCTCCCGCGGATCCGGCTCCCCGGGACCGGCACCGGTTCCCGCGACGCCGCCGAGCCCGGAGCCTTCAGGCCCCGACGCCTCGGGTCCGGCCGCGCCGGCCCCCGACCCGGGCATCGGCAGGAGTCCCTGCCCCGCGCCGCTCAGGCCCGGCAGCTGCGGGGAGCCGATGAGCTCCCGCAGGTCCCGGGTGCTGGTGACCATGCTCACCGGCTCCTCCTGCAGCAGCCGGTGGCAGCCCGCCGACTGGGCGCTGAACACGCTGCCGGGGACCGCGGCCACCGTGCGCCCCCATTCCAGGCCGTGGTGGGCGGTGTTCAGCGCCCCGGAGCGCCACCCGGCCTCCACCACCACGATCACCTCCGCCAGCCCCGCGATCAGCCGGTTGCGCTGCAGGAAGCGGTGGCGCATCGGGGAGCACCCGGGAGGGACCTCGGTGAGCACCAGCCCGCGGTCGGCGATCTCGCGCAGCAGGTCCTCGTGCCGGCGGGGGTAGAAGCGGTCGATGCCGCAGGCCAGGAAGCACACCGTCGCCGGGTCCCGGACGGAGGTGGCCAGGGCGGCCCGGTGCGCGGCGGCGTCGATCCCGAAGGCCCCGCCGGACAGGATCCCGTAGCCTTCGGCCGCCAGATCGCCGGCCAGGTGGGAGGTGACGGCGGTGCCGTAGCCGGTCGCGTCCCGGGAGCCGACGAAGGCGATCTCCCCGACCCCGCACCGGGCCAGCCGCTCCCGCTGCCCCCGCCCCCACAGCCCCCACGGCTGGGCCGGGCCGAGGTCCAGGAAGGGCTCGGGCCAGTCCGGATCCTCCGGGCAGGCGAACCAGGCGCCGTGGTGGCGGGCGAGGGTCTCCTCGAGGGCCTCGACCCGGCGCAGCCCGACCCGCGGCTGCCACCGCCGCACGGCCTGCTCCAGGGCCTCCTCGGTGAGGCTGCGGGCGTGTTCGGGCCAGGCTTCGGCCGCTTCGCGCCGCTCGGCCGGGCTCGGGCGGTCGCGGCCCTCGGCGATGGCCAGGGCGCGCTCCGGTCCGAAGGCCGCGACCAGCACGATGGCCACCGAGTCCTGGGGTTCGGCGATCTGCATCAGGCGCTGCCGGGCGGTGCGCACGGCGGCGGGGGCGGGAGAGGACATGACGGTCTCCTGGGATGTGGTTCGGTCGGCGGGTCGTGGCGGCGGGACTGTGCTCAGGCGGGAGCCAGCTGGGAGGTCAGCCGCAGGCTGATCGCGGTGTCGATGTCCTGGCGTGCAGGCGAGGTGCGCCCCTCCAGATCCGCGATGGTCCAGGCCAGGCGCTGCACGCGGTCGCAGCCGCGCAGGGTCAGCTCGCCCCGGTCCAACAGGCCCTGCAGCGGGGTGAGCACGGTGGGTTCCAGGCGCAGCGCACCGCGCAGGTGGGTGCCGCCGAGCTGGCCGTTGGTGGACAGGCCGAGTCCGGCCAGCCGCTCGGCGGCGATCGCGCGGGCCTGGCGGACTCTGGCGGCCACGGCGGCGCTGGTCTCGGCCTCGCCGCGGCTGCGCATCTGGGCGTAGGAGAGCTTGGGCACCGTGATGTGCAGGTCCACCCGGTCCAGCAGCGGCCCGGAGAGCTTGGCGAGGTAGCGACGACGCTCCACCGGGCCGCAGGAGCAGCGTCCCCCGCCCATCTCCTGGGAGCGTCCGCACGGACACGGGTTGGCGGCCAGCACGAGCTGGAAGCGGGCCGGGTACTGTGCGCTGGCCCGGGCCCGGTCGATGGTGATCAGCCCGGATTCCAGGGGCTGGCGCAGCGCGTCCAGAACTCCGCGGCGGAATTCCGGGGCCTCGTCGAGGAAGAGCACGCCGCGGTGGGCCCGGGAGGCGGCACCGGGTCGCGGCAGCCCGCTGCCCCCGCCGACGATCGCGGCCGCCGAGGCGGTGTGGTGCGGGGCCTCCCACGGGGGATCCTCGATCAGCCGGGTCAGCGGGGCGGTGCGCTGGCCGATCGAGTGCACCGCGGTGACCTCGTGGGCTTCGGCGGCCCCGAGCCGCGGGAGGATGCCCGGCAGCCGTTCGGCGAGCATCGTCTTCCCGGATCCGGGTGGCCCGACCATGGACAGGTGGTGGCCTCCGGCGGCGGCGATCTCCAGGGCCCAGCGGCCCTCCTCCTGCCCGACGACGTCGGCCAGGTCCTTGGGTGCTGCGGGCGCGGGCTCCGCGACGACGGCGCGTGGGCGCTGCGGCGGGCGGATCAGCGTCTCGGTGCGGGCGCCGGCCCAGGCCAGGACATCGGCCAGGCAGGAGAACCCGTGCACGACGGCCCCCTGCACCAGCTGCGCCTCCGGCAGGTCCTCCTCCGCCACCACGACGTGCTCGTGTCCAGCGGCCACCGCCGCGGCGACGCTGGGGAAGACCCCGGGCACGGGACGCAGGGAGCCGTCCAGGCCGAGCTCGGCCAGGTAGACGCACCCGCCGGTGGGCTCGGTGGCGCCGTCGGCCTGCACCGCGGCCATGACGATCGCGAGGTCGTAACCCGAGCCGGTCTTCGGCAGGGTCGCCGGGGTGAGGTTCACGGTGATGCGCCGCGGGGCCAGGGCGCGCCCGCTGTTCTTGGCCGCCGAGCGGATCCGCTCCCGGGACTCCATGAGCGTGGCGTCCGGCAGCCCCAGGAGCACGAAGGACGGCAGGGATGCGCCGATGTCGGCTTCCACATCCACCAGGTGGCCCTCCAGGCCCAGCAGGGCGACGGTGTGCGTGCGGGCGAAGCCCATCTCAGCCCACCCCTTCCAGCTGCTCGTAGGTGAAGCCCGTCGGGGTGCCGGTGATGGCCACCGCGTCGATGCGCACCGGCCCCGGTCGCAGCCCGCATCCGCGGGTCCACTCCCCCGTGAGCCGGCGCAGGCTGCGAATCTTCTGCTCGTCGATGGCTTCGAAGGGGTGACCGCAGTCCGCGGTGGTGCGGGTCTTGACCTCGCAGATCACGTACCCCTCCGGGGCGCGCAGGATCAGGTCCAGCTCCCCGCGTGCGGGCTCGCCGCGCTCGGCCTGCGCGCCGGCGGGCGGCCGCCAGTTGCGCTCCAGCACCTCCCACCCGCGTCCGATCATCACGGCGGCGGCGATCTGCTCGCCCCACCGTCCGGTCTGTGCTCGCTCGTCCATGTCGGCACCTGCCTTTCCGTCGGCACCCATCGTGGACGCAGCGGAACGGGCGCGGGCCGGAAACGGCGGGCTCGGGGCGGTGAAAGTGGATGGGAAGCCCGGATCACGGGCCGCATCCACCGATCCGGACGACCGGTCTCCCTCCGTTCCCGGGTGCAGGGGCGCGGACCGGACGGGCCGGACGAGGGGTTCGGCGGCGCAGGCGCGACGCGCCGAGGAACGGGAGCCACACCGAGGGGCGGGGCAGGGGCGAGGCCGGAACAGGAGGGCCGGACGTCGGGAGGGGGATCAGCCGCGGGCGGACCGGGCGGCGGCCAGGGCCTCGGGGTCGGCCCCCAGCTTCCAGGTGAGCCGGTGCTGCGGGGTGGGCCCCAGGGAGGCGATGGCGCTGCGGTGGGCCGCCGCACCATAGCCCTTGTTCCCGGCCCACCCGTAGCCGGGGTGGGCGGCATCCAGCTCGAGCATCAGGGCGTCCCGGTGCACCTTCGCCCAGACGGAAGCCGCGGCGACACTGGCGCAGGTCACGTCCGCCTTCACCCGGGTGCTCACCGTTCCGGTCCACGCGGGCAGGTTCTCGGTCTCCAGGGCCTGGGCCACCGGGTCCGGCTCGGCGAACAGGTCCGGGGCGGGCGCGGTGAGCCAGTCGTGGCTGCCGTCCAGCAGGACGGCGTCGGGTCGGTGCCCGGCCGCGCCCAGCCGGGCCAGCGCGCGCTGCCCGGCCAGGCGCAGGGCCCCGGTGATGCCCAGCAGGTCGATCTCCCGCGGGGAGGCGCAACCCACGGCCGCGGGGATCCAGGCCGCGATCTGCTCGGCCATGGTCGTGCGTCGGGCCGGTGAGAGCAGCTTGGAGTCCGTCAGATCCGGGATGGTCAGCCGGGTGCGGGCATCCACGACGGCGGCCCCGACCGCCACGGGACCGGCCAGGGCGCCGCGGCCCACCTCGTCCATGCCGGCCACGGATCGGCACCGCGGGCCCAGCAGGCTGCGCTCCAGGTCCAGGTCCGCCGCGCGGCGCACCGTGCGGGGCCTTCCGGTCGCGGGCCGGACGTGCTCGGCGTCGGGCATCAGGACTTCGAGGGGGCCGGCACGTCGGCGAAGACCTCGTGGTGGTCGTCCAGCAGGTGGAAGCGGTTCAGCGGCCACGCGGTGACGAAGGCCCGGCCGACGACGTCGTCCGCCTTCACGAACTCCGTCTTCTGCTCGATGTGGTACCGGGAATCCGCCGAGGCGTCCCGGTGGTCGCCCATCACGAAGAACTCGCCGTCGGGCACGGTCACGTCGAAGGGCATCCCGCAGGGGTGGGAGCCGGGGTACAGGTAGGAGGATTCGTCCAGGGTCCTGCCGTTGACGGTGACCTCGGAATCGGCGTCCTTGCACACCACGTGGTCCCCGCCGGTGCCGATGACGCGCTTGATGAGGTAGTTCTCCGAGGCATCCGGCATGACCCCGACGAAGGACAGCGCCTTGCGCGCCGGGGAGACCTGGCCCTGCTGCGAGGCGGGGATCCACCCCTGGGTGTCCTCGAAGACGATGATGTCCCCGCGGGAAGGGTCGTGGAACCAGCTGCCGGCGACGTTGACGAAGATGCGGTCGTTCAGCTCGAGGGTGTTCTCCATCGAGCCGGAGGGGATGTAGAAGCCGCGCAGCAGGAAGGTCTTGACCAGGAAGGCGATGATCACCGCGTAGAGGATGACCAGCAGGGTCTCCCGGATCTTCCCCCAGGCCCCCTGCGGCCGCTCCTCCCGGTCCCGGCGCCGAGCCCTCCGGGAGCGGTGCCCGGCCGCGGGGGTCGGGGCGGCGTCGTCGGGGTGGGAGGCCGCGGGCGTGGCCGGATCTGCCATGGGATTCCTTCATGGGCCGGGTCGGCGGGGGGCCCGCCGGGTGGTGGATGGGGCTACCGCAGTCTAACGGTCCAGGCTGTGAATGCGGTGCAGCGGCCAGACGATGGCCACGGGGGTGCCGATGATCCGGTCCTCGCGGATCATCCCCCCGCCGGGGGCCCCGAGCAGCGCCCGGGAGTCCCGGGAGTCGGAGCGGTGATCCCCCATGACCCACAGCCGGCCGGCGGGAACCCGCACGGAGAACTCCTGCTCGGAGGGCTTCTCCCCGGGCGGCAGGTACGGCTCGGTCAGGGGCTGGCCGTTGACCTCCAGGCGCCCGTCCGCGGAGCAGCAGCGCACGGTGTCCCCGCCGACGCCGATCACGCGCTTGACGAACACGTCCTCGCGGATGCGCAGGCCGGTCCAGGCGCCGGCGACCTCCAGGGTGTGGCCCAGCCACCCGCCCTCGGAGCGGTAGGGGGCCAGGGAGCCGGTGCCGTCGAAGACGATGATCTGCCCACGCTCCGGGTGGTCCTGACCCACCCGCCAGACCGCGATCCGATCCCCCGGCATCAGGGTGTCCTCCATGGACCCGGAGGGCACCGTGAAGATCTCCAGCAGCAGGCAGCGCACGAGGATCATCAGCGTCAGCGCCAGGGCCAGGACCGCAACGACCAAGCGCCGACCCCCGAGCGGGAGTCGGCGCTTGGCCTCAGGGGCGGAAGGCTCCGCCCGAGATGAGGGTGACAACCCTACGCGTTGTCGCGCTTCTCGCGGATGCGCGCGGCCTTGCCGTGGCGCTCGCGCATGTAGTACAGCTTGGCGCGGCGCACGTCACCGCGGGTCAGCACCTCGATCTTGTCGATGATCGGGGAGTGCACCGGGAAGGTGCGCTCCACGCCGACGCCGAAGGAGACCTTGCGGACGGTGAAGGTCTCGCGCACCCCGGCACCCTGGCGCCCGACGACGTAGCCGCGGAACACCTGGACGCGGGAGCGGTTGCCCTCCACGATGTTGACGTGCACGTCCAGGGTGTCGCCGGGACCGAAGTCCGGGATGTCCTGGCGCAGGGACTTGCTGTCGATGAAATCGAGAGTCTGCATGACTGTTCGCTTCTCCTCGGCCGCCGCCGCAGGTCGCCGACCGATGCTCACGCCGCCGTGCGCCCCGGGGATCCGGGGGTGGGCGGTGCTGCTGGGTATCCGAAGCAGGATCGGTGCCTCGGTGCCGTGTCCGTCAGGTCGCTCTTCCCCCTGCGGCAGGGGCGTGCCCGAACACGGCGCAATCGCCTATCCTAGCGGGTCGGCGCCCTCGCCGCCAGTGTCGCGGGCGGCCTCCTCGAGCACCGCCCGGTCGCGCGCGTCCAGGCGCTGCGGGGGCAGCGCCTCGATCAGGTCGGGGCGGCGCTCCAGCGTGCGGCGCAGCTGCCAGTCCCGGCGGGTCCGGGCGATCAGCGCATGGTTGCCGGTCAGCAGCACCTGCGGCACCTCCCGGCCGCGCCAGTCGGCCGGCTTGGTGTACACGGGGTACTCCAGCAGTCCCTCCGCGTGGGATTCCTCGACCAGCGAGGCGGGGTTGCCGATGACCCCGGGCAGCAGCCGGGCCACGGCCTCGATCATCGCCATCACGGCGACCTCTCCCCCGTTGAGCACGTAGTCCCCGATGCTCACGGGGCGCACGCGGAAGCGCTCGGCGGCCCACTCCAGCACGCGCTCGTCGATGCCCTCGTAGCGCCCGCAGGCGAAGACCAGGTGCTCCTCCTGCGCCCAGGCCTCGGCGGTGCGCTGGGTGAAGACCTCCCCGGCCGGGGAGGGCACGATCAGCAGCGGCCGAGGATCTGGCTGCGCAGGCTCGGCGGGTTGGGCAGGCTCGGCGGGTTCGGCGGTATCGGCGGGTTCATCGAGGATGGCCTCCAGGGCTTCGGCCCACGGCTCGGGCTTCATGACCATCCCGGCCCCGCCGCCGTAGGGGGTGTCGTCCACGGTGCGGTGTCGGTCGTGGGTGTGCTCGCGCAGGTCGTGCACGCGCAGATCCAGCAGACCGGCGCGGCGGGCCTTGCCGATCAGGGACAGCTCCAGGGGCGCCAGGTACTCCGTGAAGATGGAGACGACGTCGTAGCGGTGCCTCACGGCCGCGGCTCCCCGTCCTGCGCGTCGTCGTCGCCCCGGTCCGGCGCGTCGGCGTCGTCCCGGTTCAGGTCCAGCAGGCCCGGTGGGGGCGTGATGATGATCCGCCCGGCCTCCAGGTCCACCTCCGGGACGATCTCAGCCACGAAGGGCACCAGGGACTCGGAGCCGTCCGCGAGGGTCACGGCCAGCAGGTCCTGGGTCGGCAGGGTCTGCAGCCCGGAGACGGTCCCGACCGGCTCCCCCAGCCGAGCACGCGCTGCATCCTCACCGGCGCGGTCCCACTCCTCGGGGTCCACGGCGTACACGGCCAGGCCCGTGAGCTCGTGCTCGTAGTACCCCTCGGTCTCCTCCGCCTCCTCGGTGTCGATGAGCAGGTGGTGGTTGCGCAGGGCCTCGGCCCCGTTGCGGTCGGAGACCTCCTCGAAGCGCAGCACCAGGATGGACTTGTTCCACCGGGCGCCGGCCACCGTGAGGGTGCCTTCGGGGGCCAGCGGGCTGGCCGGCTCCAGGATCAGGACCTCGCCCCGGGCGAAGCGGGTCTCGGGGTCGTCGGTGAGCAGCTGGACGGTCACCTCCCCGCGGATGCCGTGGGGTTTGCCGATGCGGGCGGCCTGGACGCGCACTGGTCCTCCTGGGAGTGGGGTCTGAAGGGATGTGGGAACGGCGAAGGCCCGCGGCCGCCGGGGTGCGGCGGCCGCGGGCCTTGGCTGCGTCGGCTCCCGCGGCGGTCGATGACGCGCGGGTGCGGTCCGACGGCGGCGGGGATCAGCGGCGATCGGTGTCGACGATGTCGACCTTGACCTGCTCATCCTCCGCCAGCGCGCCGATCACGGTGCGGATGGACTTCGCGGTGCGCCCGCTACGTCCGATGACGCGCCCGAGGTCCTCGGGATCCACGCGGACCTCGAGGGTGTGGCCGCGGCGGCCGCTGTGGGAGCGGACCTCGACCTCCTCGGGATCATCCACGATGCCCTTGATGAGGTGTTCCAGCGCGTCGGCGAGCATGATTACTCGGCGGACTCGTCGGCCGGGGCCTCGGACTCCTCGGCCTTCTGCTCACCCTTGGGGGTGACGGCCTCGGTGATGATCACGGAGCCCTTCTCCGGGACGGTGAACTCGGGCTTGGGCTCGACCGGCTTGACGGAGGACTCGGTGGAGCCCTCGCCGGTGAACTTGGCCCAGTCGCCGGTCAGCTTGAGAAGCTTCAGCACCTGCTCGGTCGGCTGGGCGCCGACGGACAGCCAGTGCTGGGCGCGCTCCGAGTCGATGCGCACGAGCGAGGGGTTCTCGGTCGGCTGGTAGATGCCGATCTCCTCGATCGCGCGGCCATCGCGCTTGGTGCGGGAATCCATGACCACCACGCGGTAGCGGGGGTCGCGGATCTTACCCATACGCTTCAGACGGATCTTCGTAGCCACTGTTGTGGACTCTCCTGTTTCTGTACATGGTGAGCCGGTCGCAGGCGGTACGCGCCGTGGGGTGGGCGGTGGTGCCTGGCGGCTCGATGCGGACACAATGACGACGCGGTGAGAGGGGCCGCGCGCATCGAGTACCCGTCAAGTATGCCAGATGGGTCAAGCCCTGACCAGCACCGCGCGCAGCCGCCCTCTCCCCGCCCCGGTGTCAGGACCGGCCGGTGAGCACCTGTCCCCAGCGCAGCCGGGTCCCGGTGCGCAGCACCGCCCGCCGGTACACGCGCCCGGCCCACGCGGTGATCAGCACCAGGGCCAGCAGGCCCAGGCCCAGCGAAGCCGCGCCCTCCACGGGCCCGGCGGTGCCCTGCACCAGGCGCAGCGGCATCACCACCGAGGAGGCCAGCGGCACCCAGGACAGCACGGTCTGCACGGTGCCGGAGGCCAGCAGCCCGGCGAAGTACAGGACCATGAGGATCGTGGTCAGCGGGGTGGAGGTCGCGGAGAGGTCCTCGGGCCGATCCGCCATCGCCCCGGCCACCGCCCACAGCGCCGCGAGGATCGAGAAGCCCACGAGGAAGAAGGCCAGGAACCATCCCGAGCCGCGCAGCACCCAGCCCATCTCCAGGCCGACGTCGAAGAGGTTCATCGCCAGCAGTCCGGCGGCCAGGTAGAGGACCAGCTGACCCAGGGCCAGCCCGATGTTGGCCGCGAGCTTGCCGATGAGCACCTGGCGCACGGGCACGGCGGCCGCGATGATCTCCACGACCCGGTGGGACTTCTCCTCCAGGATGGACTGCGCGATGCCCATGCCGAAGACGACCGCGGCCAGGTAGAACAGGATCGCGAAGACGAAGCTGAGCACCCGCCCGGCGGCCACCTGCTGGGAGGAGTCCGTGCCCTCCAGGGACACCCGGGCCTCGGCACGCAGGGCCGTCAGGTCCACTCCCTGTTCTGCGGCCGCCCGGGCCTCCAGATCCTCGGTGATGACCTCGGTCAGGATGCGGGAGTGCTGGGTGGCGGCCCCGTCCGGGGTGACGATGCTCCAGTGACCCCCACGCTGGATGAGGGCCAGGTCCGCCTCGTCCCGTTCGACGGGGTCGATGGCCTCCTGATCGCTCCCGACCCGCTCGGGGGTCAGGGAGTCCTGCGCCGAGCTCTCGTGCAGCGTCGTCTCGGCCTGCTCCACGTACCGCTGGGCCTGGGAGGAGGAGACCGCCACGGTGGTCTCGGTGCCGCGGTCGGAGAACCAGGAGTAGGCGGCGATGCCGCCGATGATGAGGACCAGCGTGACGGCGAGGCTGGTCAGGAACGATTTCGCGGTGGCGCGCACGGCGATCTCGCGCAGCGCCACGGTCTGCCAGGCGGTGGTCATCGGGTGGCCTTCCGGTAGATCTCGCTGAGGGTCGGGTAGATGCGGGTGAAGCCGGTGAGCCCGCTGGGCACGAGGTCGGCCAGCAGGCGCGAGCGCGTCCGCTCGCTCTCCCCCGGGTCCTCGGGCAGCTCCACGAGCGCCTCGCGCCCGGCGACGTCGAGCACCTCCAGCTCGGGGACGTCCCGCAGCCAGCCCAGGTCCGCCTCGGCGGTGATCCGGTAGCGGGCCGGGCCGGCGCTGCGCAGGGTCTCGGCGCTCCCGGTGACGGCCACCGTCCCCTCGTGGAGGATGACGACGTCCTCGCACAGCCGCTCCACCAGGTCCAGCTGGTGGCTGGAGAACAGCACGGGCACCCCGCGGCGCAGCAGGCGACGCAGCATCTCGACCATGGAGTCCACGGCCGCGGGGTCCAGCCCGGAGAACGGCTCGTCCAGGATTAGGGCCTCCGGCTCGTGGATCAGGGCCGCCGCGATCTGCACGCGCTGCTGGTTGCCCAGGGAAAGGGATTCCAGCAGGTCACGGCCGCGATCCGCGAGGCCGAACTCCTCCAGCAGCCGCCCGGCCCGCTCGCGGGCCTCGGCCCGGGCCACGCCGTGCAGCTGGGCGAGGTAGACCAGCTGGTCGAGGATCCGCTGCTTGGGCCACAGTCCGCGCTCCTCCGGCATGTACCCGAAGCGGCCGATCTGCTCCGCGCCCAGGGGCTCACCGCGCCACAGGACCTCCCCCGCCGTGGGTTCCAGGATCCCCATGATCATGCGCAGGGTGGTGGTCTTCCCGGCGCCGTTGGCGCCGAGGAACCCGGTCATCGTGCCGGGGCGCAGGGCGAAGTCCAGCCCGTCCACCACGGTCCGATCGCCGAAGCGGCGGGTCAGGCCGTGCACGCGCAGCACAGGGTCATCGGGCATCGGGGGCATGGGGGGTCTCCTCAGGGCTTCGGATGCGGCGGATGCGGACGCGCACGGCGGTGCGGGCCGCGTCATCCACGCTAGGCCGAGCGATTCCGGCCTCGCCTCCGCCCGGAGGATGAATCCGCCTCCGGCGCCCCTCCCCCGGCGGGGGGATCCGCGCGGATCAGTCCCGGGTGCCGAGCCCGGCCCGGTGCGCGAGCACGACCGCCTGCACCCGGTCCCGGGAACCCGTCTTGGCGAAGACGGCGGAGACGTGGGTCTTCACGGTGGCCTGCCCGAGCCACAGCTGCTCGGCGATCTCGCCGTTGGACAGGCCCTGGGCCATCAGCCCCAGGATCTGCGTCTCGCGCGGGCTCAGCGCGGCCAGGCGACGGCGGGCCTCCTCCCGTTCGGCCTCGCGCGCGGGATCCGGTCCCGGCGCGGCCCCCGGTTCGACGGCGTCGGGCGAGGAAGCGCACCCACCGGCAGCCTTGCCGGTGCGGCCCTCCCCGGCCAGGCCGTGTTCGGGCGCCCCCTCCCTGGATTCCCCGGGCATCCCGGCCACCCGCCGGATCAGCGGGAGGGTGACCTCGGGGCTGAGCAGGGCCTGCCCGGATCCCACGGCGCGCACGGCCGCGACGAGCTCCTCCGGGGTGGCCGTCTTCAGCAGGAAGCCGCTGGCCCCGGCCCGCAGGGCGGCCATCAGGTGCTGGTCCTCACCGAAGGTGGTCAGCATCAGGACCCGGCCGAGCTGGCGTCGAGTCACCTCCCGGGTCGCCTCGATGCCGTTGACCCCGGGCATCTGGATGTCCATCAGCACGACGTCGGCGGGCCGCTCGGCCAGCAGCCGCAGAGCCTGACCGCCGTCGGCCGCCTCCCCGATGACCTCGATGTCCTCCTCCAGCTCCAGGACCAGGCGGAATCCGGCCCGGACCAGCGCCTGATCGTCCACCAGAAGCACCCGCAGAGTCTGCGCCTCAGCCACGGGAGACCCCCTGCGCCGCTTCGAGCTGCCCGTGCGCCTCCTCGGGCGGCAGGGGCAGGGCGAAGCGCACGAACCATCCGCGCCCGCCGACGCGCGGACCCCAGCAGGCGTGACCGCCGTGGGCCTCGGCCCGCTCCCGCAGACCGCGCAGCCCCCGGCCGCCGGTCCCGCCGATCACACCGTCGACGGGCGCGGGCCCGCCGCCGTCGTCGGTGACCTCGCCCTCCAGCAGACCTGCCTCGGCGCGCAGGCGCACGACGAAGGCCGCGGTCCCGGAACCGGCGTGCTTGGCGGCGTTGGTCAGGGACTCCTGGGCCATCCTCAGGAAGGCCAGCTGGGCGGGCAGGCCCATCGTGCGCAGAAGGGTCTCCCACGTCGCCTCGGGCACGGCCAGCTCCCAGCGCACCGTGAGCCCGGCCCGCTCCATCTCCCGGGGCAGGCGCAGGGTCCGGGCGAGTCCCGGTTCCTCCTCCGCGGACTCCGGGCCCTCGTGGGGGTCGCGCAGGACGGCGAGGATCGTGCGCAGCTCCGCGACGCCCTCCCGGGTGGAGCCCTCCACGCGCAGGAGGGCCTCGCGCAGGGCGGAGGCCGTCGGGCCCGTCAGGTGAGCCTCGTCGGGGGCGCCGGCCTTCTCCAGGCGCCGGCGGGCACCGCCGGCGAGCATCCCGACCCCGGTGAAGTGGTGGCCGATCGCGTCGTGCAGCTCTCGGGCCAGGCGCACCCGCTCCTGCAGGACCGCCTGCTCGCTCAGCCGCTGGGACTGCGCCCGGATGGTCTCGGCCTGCTCGGCCAGCAGGGTCGTGCGCAGGGCGGCGCGCCAGGAGGCCCGCCCGAAGGCCGCGGCGCCGCCGAAGTAGGCCAGGTTCATCGCGGCGAAGACGAGGACGTAGGAGACCACCGGATCGAAGGGTCCGGCGCCGTCACGGGGCACGCGGTCCATGAGGATGGCCACGGACTGCCGCATGGACAGGTCCAGCAGGACCCACAGGGTCATCACGAGGATCACCGCGAGCATCGCCGTCCACACCGCGGCCCGGTGCCGGGCCCAGGCCACCGCAGAGTAGATGGTCGTGAAGTAGGCGATCTGGAAGGTGACGGTCATGCTGCCGGCCGGACCCAGGTACGCCCCGCCGATGAACAGGGCCGTAGCCGCCAGCATCGTCGCGACCGGGTGGGAGCGACGCAGCGCCAGCAGTGCCGCCATGAGGAGCACGACGGCGTAGTCCCGCGGCCGCACCGCGTGATCGCCGTATTGGCCGACGGACTGCGAGGTCGCGATGTTCAACGCGCTCAGCGCGGCCATCCCCGCGGCGATCAGCGCATCCGCGCGCCGCTGCCGGGCCGTGGGGGCCGGTCTCACCCAGTCCGGGTGCTGGGGGTCATCCAGTCGGGCGCGGATCCGCTCGGTCCAGGGCGACGCCGCCGGGCTCACCGGTTCCGACGCCCCAGCCAGGTGCCCACGCCCCAGCCGAGGGCCGCGGCGGCGCTGACCGCGGCCCCGCGCACCAGGCGGGCGGGCAGGTGGTGCTCGGGCAGGGCGGGCCCGTGCGGGCCGATGCCCCCGGCCCGGGATCCGGCGCCGACGCCCGGGCTCATCGAATCCGGGTTCTGGTCCGTCCGGACACCGCGCACCCCGTCCAGCAGGGTCTGCGCGCCATCGCGCACGCGCTGGGCCGCGGCGCCGACCGGGCCCTGCTCGGGGGCGATCACCTCGTGCTCCGGCAGGTCCGCCGGGGTGCGCCGCCCGTCCAGGATCTTCGCTGCGTCCTCCGGCAGGCCCAGCAGCTGGAGCACGGATTCGGGGGCGTAGCGCCCGGTGGCATCCTCGGCGTATCCGGCCAGGCGCCGGGCGGAGGGAGCGTCCAGGCGGAAGCGCTCGGCCAGGGCGGCGACGGCGCCGCGGCGGGCGGCGTCGCGACGGGGCTGGGAGGCCAGCCCGGAGACCTGGGCCTGCAGCCGCCCCGCGGGGGAATCCTCGGGGTAGGTCGCCACGGAGGTGCGCACCGGGCCCCATTCCAGGGTCACCGGGTCCGCGTCCTGACCGAGCACGGTCAGGGCCCGGTGCTCCCCGTCCGTGTCCAGCAGAACCGCCGGGGCGTCGACCGCGTCCAGCAGCTCCACGAGGTCCTCGTAGTCGGTGCCGGCGGCCAGGGACCAGCCCGCGGCGGGGGCGGCGAGCTGGACGGGTCCGCGGCGTCGGGTGCGCAGCAGGCGTCGGCGCAGGGCGGGCACCGGGAGGCGGACCTCGGCGACGGCGGTGGGGGCGGCCTGCGGGGACGGGCCGGTCTGCCAGGAGGCGTATTCCAGCCCGGGGAAGGCCAGCAGCTCCTCCATGAAGTCCTCCAGGCCCGCACCCAGGGTGAGCCGCCCTTCCGCGTCGGCCCGGGCCACGCGCGGATCAGCACCGGGGCCGGTGACCGGCAGCATCAGGTCGATCGTGCGCTCGGCGGCGCTGTACACGGCCGGCACGGACTGCTCACGCAGCACCCGCAGGATGCTCTCCTGCTCGGCGGGACCGCCGCTGGGGTCCACGGACACGGCGCCGTCGGCCTGCTCGGTGAGGCGCCGGTGCAGGTCCAGGCGCACAGGCACCCACTGCCAGCCCGCCGCCGCGGGGTGCGGGGTCTGGTCCTGGGGCCGGTGCGGCGGCCGGGCGGATGCGGGATCCTGCGGGTCCACGACGACCTCCTCCTTCTCAGCGGTGGGCGGGCAGCCGGAGGGCATCGGCTCCGCTTCCTCGAGCGCCTCGGCGGCGTTCGGATCCTCCTGCGGGCTCAGCCCCAGCTGGTGGAGCTCAATTCTACGACCTCACCGGTCTTCCGGGCTTCCAGGGCACGACGCAGGCGCCCGGCGAATCCCGGACCCACGTACGCGTCCAGCTCAGCCGCGGGGACGAAGCGGTATTCCAGCAGCTCCTCGGCCTGCAGCCGGATCGGCGCGTCGGCAGGGATGGTGCCGCCGTCGTAGAGGAAATAGGCCGAATCCCCCCACTCGCCCATCGACAGGCCGTGGAAGATCAGCAGCAGCCGGCCGGGCTCCAGGCGCAGCCCGGTCTCCTCCACGACCTCCCGGAAGCAGCCCTCCTGCGGGGCCTCGCCGGCCTCCACCGTCCCACCGGGCAGGGTCCAACCGTCCTTGTAGTTGGGCTTGGCCACCAGCACCGACCCGTTCGGATCGGTGATCAGGGCGCCTGCGGCCAGGCGACGGCGCGGCAGGGAGGCGACGAAGGCCCGGAAGTCCTCCGGGGAGAGGTAGGTATCAGCCATGCTTCCGGTCTACTGGTCCCCGAGGAACTTCTCAAACCCCTTGGGCAGGTTGGACAGGTCCAGGTCCTGCTTCTGCTGCTGACCGAAGGAGGACCCGCGGGCCGCGGCCGGCTGCTGCAGGCCCTTGCGCTGGGCCTCGCGCTTGGCCGGGTTGCCGGAGCCTTTGCGCTTGGCGTTCTTGCCCTTGGCCTTCTTCTTGGACCCGCCGCCGGGCCCGCCCATCCCGGGCATTCCCGGCATCCCCTGCATACCCGGCATTCCAGGCATGCCCTTGCCGCCGGCCATGCGCTTCATCAGCTTCTGCGCCTGGCCGAAGCGCTCCATGAGCTGGTTGACCTCGGAGACGGTGACGCCGGAACCGCGGGCGATGCGCGCGCGGCGGGAGCCGTTGATGATCTTCGGGGCCACCCGCTCGTGCGGGGTCATGGATCGGACGATGGCTTCGACGCGGTCGATCTCCTTCTCGTCGAAGTTCTCCAGCTGCTGGCGCATCTGGGCCGCACCCGGCATCATCATCAGCAGCTTCTTCATGGATCCCATCTTGCGGATCTGCTGCATCTGGGCCAGGAAGTCCTCGAAGGTGAAGTCCTCGCGATCCTGGAACTTCTTGGCCATCCGGTCGGCTTCGGCCTTGTCCCAGGAGGCCTCGGCCTGCTCGATGAGGGTCAGGACGTCGCCCATGTCCAGGATGCGGTCGGCCATCCGGTCCGGGTGGAACTGCTCGAAGTCCTTCACGCCCTCGCCGGTGGAGGCGAACATGATGGGCTTGCCGGTCACGCTGGCCACGGACAGGGCCGCACCACCGCGGGCGTCGCCGTCGAGCTTGGACAGCACCACGCCCGTGAAGTCCACGCCCTCGTCGAAGGCCAGGGCGGTGTTCACGGCGTCCTGGCCGATCATCGCGTCGATGACGAACAGGACCTCGTTGGGCACGATCGCATCGCGGATGTCCCGGGCCTGCTTCATCAGCTCCTGGTCCACACCGAGCCGTCCGGCGGTGTCCACGATGACGACGTCGTGCAGCTTGGCGCGGGCCTCGGCCACTCCGTCCCGGGCCACCTGCACCGGGTCCCCCGTGGGGTCGTCGAACTCGCTGGTGGTGCCCGGGTGCGGGGCGAAGACGGGGACGCCGGCGCGCTGGCCGACCACCTGCAGCTGGGTCACGGCGTTGGGCCGCTGCAGATCCGAGGCGACCAGGATGGGCTTGTGCCCCTGAGTGGACAGCCAATGCGCGAGCTTCCCGGCCAGGGTGGTCTTGCCGGCACCCTGCAGACCGGCGAGCATGATGATGGTCGGACCGGTCTTGGCCATGCGGATGCGCCGGGTCTGCCCGCCGAGGATCTGCTTGAGCTCGTCGTTGACGATCTTCACGACCTGCTGGCCGGGGTTCAGGGCCTCGGAGACCTCAGCGCCCAGGGCGCGCTGCTTGACGGCGCCGGTGAACTCGCGGACCACGGGCACCGCGACGTCGGCGTCGAGCAGGGCGCGACGGATCTCGCGCACGGTGGCGTCGACGTCGGCTTCGCTCAGGCGGCCCTTGCCGCGCAGGTTCTTGAAGGTGGCCGCAAGACGGTCGGACAGGGAGTTGAACACGAGGCGTGGTCTGCTTTCGTCGGGTCCGGGCGGACGCCACCGGGATCGGGGCGGCGGAATCTACCGCAGCCGCCGGCGACGTCGTGGCAGTCAGCTTCCCAGAATAGCACCGGATCCCCCGGGCAGCCCGGGGGATCCGATGGGAGTGCGATCGTGTGTGGGTCCCGCTACTTCGAGTCGTACAGGGCCTTCTCGTCGGCCTCGCCCGTGCGCACGCGCTTGACCTCGTCCACCGGCTGCACCCAGATCTTGCCGTCGCCCTGGCTGCCGGTGTGGGCGGCCTTGACGATGACGTCCACGATCTCGCGGGCCCGCTCGTCGGTGGTGAGGATCTCCACGCGGATCTTCTGCAGCAGATCCACGGTGTACTTGGCGCCGCGGTACACCTCCCGGTGCCCGTGCTGGATGCCGTAACCGGCGGCATCGGAGATGGTCATCCCGTGGATGCCGTACTCCTCCAAGGCCTCCTTGACGTCCGTGAACATCTCCGGTCGGACCACTGCGGTGATGAGCTTCATCTGTTCTCTCCTGAGGATCGGAAGGGTCTGGGGATGGGCGGGCTCAGCCCCGCACCGAGAACTGGCCGGAGGTGCCGGAGGCGAAGGAGTAAGCGGTCTCCGCGTGGGCGGCCAGGTCGATGCCCTGGATCTCCGAGCGCTCGGGGACCCGGAACCCGATGGTCTTGTGGATGGCCAGGCCGATCACCGCGGTGACGATCCCGCAGTACACGATGGTCACCAGAGCCGCGACCACCTGGGTCAGCAGCAGCTCGAAGCCGCCGCCGTAGAACAGCCCGGCGGTGCCGGTCTCCGGAGTGGCGATGAACCCCAGGGCCACGGTGCCGATGATCCCCGAGACCAGGTGCACCCCCACCACATCCAGGGAGTCGTCATAGCCCAGCCGGTACTTCAGGCCCACCGCGAAGGCGGAGCCGACGCCGGAGACCACGCCGAGCACCACGGCCCAGCCGGGATCCACGTTCGCACAGGCCGGGGTGATGGCCACCAGGCCGGCGACGACGCCGGAGGCCGCGCCGAGGCTCGTGGCGTGCTTGTCCCGGATGCGCTCCACCGCGATCCAGCCGAGCATCGCCGCGGCCGGGCACACCAGGGTGTTGATCCAGGTCAGCCCCGCCTGAGCGGGAGTCGCGGCGGCGCCGACGTTGAAGCCGAACCAGCCGAACCACAGCAGCGCGGCACCCAGCATCACGAAGGGCAGGTTGTGCGGACGCTGGTTGGCGTCCCGGCCGAAGCCGCGGCGGGCGCCGATGATCAGGCACAGGACCAGACCGGCCATACCGGCGTTGATGTGCACCACCGTGCCGCCGGCGAAGTCGATGGCCTCCCCCAGGGCCGAGCCGATCGCGCCGTCCTTGAGCAGGCCGCCGTCGGCCCACACCATGTACGCCACGGGGGCGTAGACCAGGGTGACCCACAGGGGCACGAAGATGCACCAGGCGCCGAACTTCGCGCGGTCCGCGATGGCTCCGGAGATCAGGGCCACGGCGATGATCGCGAAGGTCGAGGAGAAGGCGATGCCCAGCAGGGAGCCGTCGTGGGTGGCCTGCTCGGAGCCGAAGTCCGTGAAGGGGTTGCCGAGGATCCCGGGGATCAGCTCATCCCCGCTGGCCACCGACGAGCCCCACAGCACCCACACGACGCCGATGATGCCGACGGACACGAAGCTCATCATCATCATGTTCAAGGCGGCCTTGACGCGGGTCATGCCGCCATAGAAGAAGGCGAGTCCGGGGGTCATCAGCAGCACGAGAGCGGCGGCGACGATCGTCCAGACATCCTGGGCAGTCAGTTCTTGCATAGCCGGGGTCCTTACGAGTGACGGATGCGGGGCAGGTGCCCCCACGATGCCGTCATCGTGTTTCGCTCTCCCGACCGTGCCGGTAACGACCGTGTTTCGCAGACCACCCCGATGTTCGGGGGAGGTAAAACCGCCGGCTCAGTCCAGCAGCGCGTCCACGAAGCCCTCGGGGTCGAAGGGCGCCAGGTCATCCGGGCCCTCACCCAGGCCCACCAGCTTGACCGGCACGCCGAGCTCGTTCTGGATGGCCACCACGATGCCGCCCTTGGCCGTCCCGTCCAGCTTGGTCAGCACGATCCCCGTGATGTCCACGACCTCGGAGAACACCTTCGCCTGGACCATGCCGTTCTGCCCGGTGGTCGCGTCGATCACCAGCAGCACCTCGGTCACCGGGGCCACCTTCTCCGTGACCCGCTTGACCTTGCCCAGCTGATCCATCAGCCCGGCCTTGTTCTGCAGGCGCCCGGCGGTATCGATCATGACGGTGTCCACCCCCCGCCGCTTGGCCTCGGTCGCGGCCTCGAAGGCCACCGAGGCCGGATCCGCGCCCTCCTTCTCCGAGCGCACCGTGTCCACCCCGACCCGGTTGCCCCAGGTCTGCAGCTGATCGGCCGCCGCGGCCCGGAAGGTGTCCGCGGCCCCCAGCACCAGGGACTTCTCCTCGGCGACCATCACCCGGGCGAGCTTGCCGACCGTCGTCGTCTTCCCGACGCCGTTGACCCCGACCACCAGCACGACGCCGGGATCCTCCCCCGCCCCGTCCAGGGCGAGGCTGCGGTCCATGGTGGGATCCACCAGCTTCAGCAGCTCCTCGCGCAGCATCGCCTTCACGTGCGCCGGATCCTCGGTGCCCTCGACCCGGACCCGGGTCTGCAGGGCCTCCACCAGCCGCTGGGAGGGCTCCGAGCCGAGGTCCGCCAGCAGCAGCGTCTCCTCGATCTCGTCCCAGACGTCCTGGTCGATCCTCTCTCGGGAGAGCAGGGTCAGCAGGCCCTTGCCCAGCATCGAGTTGGAGCGGGCCAGGCGCTCGCGCAGCCGGACCAGGCGCCCGGCCACCGGTGCCGGCGTCTCGTAGCGGGGTCCGGCCGGTGCCTGCTCCTCTGCGGCGACGTCGTCCGGCTCCCGGGTCTCCGGGTAGCCGCCCTTCGGGGCCTTGGGGCCCTTGAGCAGCACGAAGGCCAGGCCGCCCAGGACGATCACGCCGAGGGCGATGAACAGGATGAGGATCAGGGAATCATTCACGTCCACCAGCTTGCCACAGGGCCCCCGGCCCGGCGCGGGTACAGTGGGCGGCTGTGCCCCGCTCCCTCCCCTTCCGACGTCGACCTCCCGCCGAGGACCCGCAGACCGACCGCACCCCGGTGCCCCAGGACCTGAAGGTCATGATCGTCGCGGCGTTCGTGATCGCCGTCGGCTACGGGCTGGTCGCACCCGTGCTGCCCCAGTTCGCGGCCTCCTTCGGCGTGGGGGCCGCAGCCTCGGGTGCCGTGATCAGCGCCTTCGCCCTCATGCGGGTGGCCGGTGCGCCGGCCGCCGGGCCCCTGGTGACCCGCCTCGGCGAGCGGGCCGTGTACCTGTGGGGCCTGGGGATCGTGGCCGGCT
Source organism: Rothia sp. BD8 (assembly GCF_044878465.1). Classification (NCBI taxonomy): domain Bacteria; kingdom Bacillati; phylum Actinomycetota; class Actinomycetes; order Micrococcales; family Micrococcaceae; genus Rothia; species Rothia sp. BD8. The sequence goes on from NZ_JANJES010000002.1 coordinate 216,199, forward strand.
CCTCCCTAGCCACGGCCTTCGCCCCGAGCTACCCGCTGCTGCTGGTGCTGCGCGGGATCGGCGGGGTGGGCTCGGTGATGTTCACGGTGTCCGCGATGGGGCTGATCGCCCGACTCTCCCCGCCGGACATCCGCGGGCGGGTCTCCGGGTACTACGCGACGGCCTTCCTGACCGGCAACATCATGGGTCCGGTGATCGGGGCGGCCGCGGCCACACTCGGTCTGCGCGCCCCGTTCGCGATCTACGCCGCGGCCCTGGCCATGGCGATCGCGGTGGCCGCGTGGAAGCTGCGCCCCACATCCCCCACCACGGACACCGGGTCGATCCCCCTGCCGATGCGCATCCGGGAGGCGTGGGCGCGGCCGACCTACCGTGCGCTGCTGGTCTCCTCCTTCGCCAACGGCTGGACCAATCTGGGCGCCCGCGTGGCCATCATCCCGCTGCTGGGCGCGGCGGTGGCCGGCAACTACGGGGCCTCGGTGGCCGGGATCGCGCTGGCGGTGCTGGCCGCGGGTGCTGCGATCTCGCAGATCTTCCTGGCCGGCACCTCGGACCGGATCGGCCGGCGCCCGGTGATGCTCACCGGACTGCTGGCCGCGGCCGGGCTGACGGCGCTGACCGGCGTCGTGCCCGGGCCGTGGGCGCTGTGGGGCGTGTGCCTGCTGACCGGGATCTGCACGGGCTTCTACGCCCCGGCGCAGCAGGCCGCGCTGGCCGACGTCGTGGGGACCCGACGCTCCGGAGGTGCGGTGATGGCGCTGTTCCAGGCCTCCAGCGACGTCGGGCAGATCCTCGCCCCAGTGCTGCTGGGCGCGGTGGTCGACGCCGCCGGCTTCGGCCCGGCCTTCCTGATCAGCGCGGCCCTGCTGCTGGCGGCCCTGCTGGCGTGGCTGCCGCGCACCGCGGAGCCCGCCCGCCCCTGACCGGGCCCCGTCGCCGCGGCCCCCCGTCGCCGCGCCCTCTCCAGCTGTTTGGGAGGGGTTTCGGTGTGTGGGAGCGTCCTCGTGGCTCCAAAACAGCGAAACCCCTCCCGAACGCGGCGGATCGGGACCGGGGGCCCGCCTCAGCGGAGGTCGGCCAGGCGCTGGGAGATGACCTGGGTGATGCCGTCCCCGCGCATCGACACCCCGTAGAGGGCGTCGGCGATCTCCATGGTGCGCTTCTGGTGGGTGATGATGATCAGCTGCGAGGACTCCTGCAGCTCCTTCAGGATGGTCAGCAGGCGCCCCAGGTTGCGGTCATCCAGGGCGGCTTCCACCTCGTCCATCACGTAGAACGGGGAGGGCCGGGCCTTGAAGATCGCCACGAGCATCGCGATCGCGGTCAGCGAGCGCTCCCCGCCGGAGAGCAGGGACAGCCGCTTGACCTTCTTGCCGGCGGGCTTGGCGTGCACCTCGATCCCCGTGGTGAGCAGGTCCTGCGGGTCGGTGAGCACCAGCTTCCCCTCCCCGCCGGGGAACAGGGTCCCGAACACGCGCACGAACTGCTCCTGGGTGTCCGCGAAGGCCTGGGCGAACACGGTGCGCACGTGCTCGTCCACGTCCCGGATGATCTCCTCCAGGTCCGCTCTGGACCTCTTGAGATCCTCCAGCTGCTGGGCCAGGTACGTGTGCCGCTCCTCCAGGGCGGCGAACTCCTCCAGAGCCAGCGGGTTGACCTTGCCCAGGGCCCTCAGCTCCCGGCGGGCCCGCTCCAGGCGCTTCTCCTGGGCCGCGCGCTCGAAGGGCTCCTGCCCCGCAGCTTCCCCGTCCTCGTCCAGGACGGGGATGGGCAGGTGGGGACCGTAGTCCGCCACGAGGGTCTCCACGGTCAGGGACAGCTCCTCGTGCACGGCCTCGCGCAGGGATTCCAGGCGGGCCTCGCGGGTGGCTCGCTCCAGCTCCCCGGAGTGGGTGGTGCGCCGCAGCTCGTCCAGCTGAGCGCGGTGCTCGCGTTCGGCGGAGCGGGCCTCGTGCAGGCGGGTCTCGACGGCGGCTCGGCGGGTCTGGGTCTGCTCCCTGATCCGGGAGGCCGCGGCCAGGGAGACCTCGATGCGCTCGGCGACCCGCGCGATCATCTCCCGCACGCCGCGTCGGGCGCGCAGCCGGGCGGCCTGCCGGGCCTCCTGACGCTGGACCTCGGCGCGGGCGGTGCGCTCGGCGGCCACGGCCCGGCGGGCGGCCTCCAGCCTCTGCTCGACGGCGCGCAGCCCGGATTCCGCGGCGCGCACGCCCAGCAGCGCTTCGGTCTCCGCGGCGCGGGTCGCGGCCGCGGCGTCGGCGGTGCGGGTGCGCTCGGCCTCGGCGGCGTCCACGGCCTCGGTGCCCTCCTGGCGCTGCAGCTCCAGGGCGGCGGAAACCGCGCCCACCGCCTTCTTCAGGGTCGCGGCCAGCCCCGGCTCCCGGGCATCCAGCTCCTGCAGGTGCTCCCGGGCCGCGGCGAGCTCCTCCTCGGTGGTGCCCACCAGGGTGCGGGCCCGGGACAGGGCCGCCGCACTGGCAGTGGATTCCCGGCCGATGCGGGCGAACTCGGCGCGGGCGGTCTTGGCCTGCTCGCGGGCGCGGCGGTGCGCCGCGGAGGTCTCCTCGTGCCCGGCCCTGACCTGTTCGTGGGCCTGCTCCAGGTCGACGACGACGGCGCGGGCCGCCTCCAGGCGGCTGCGGATCTCCAGCCCGGTGACGGCGTCGGCGGACCCGCCGCGGGCGGTGTGCGCCTCCAGCACGGTGCCGTCCGCGGCGGCGATCCGCCAGACCGGCCCGGCACCGGCGGGCAGGTGCCGGCGCAGGGCCTCGGCGGCGGCGGCGTCGGGCACCAGCGCCGTGCGGGCCAGGAGGCGCCGGATCCGCGGGGCGAGGTCCCCGCCGACGACGGCCCGCGGGGCCCAGTGCGCCGGTATCCCGGCGGCCGCGGCGGCGCGGGCGAGCGGGGCGGGCATCTCGCCGCCGTCGATGTCCCCGTCCTCGGCGGCATCCCCCAGGGCGTCATCGGTGAGCACGCTGACCACGCCGAGATCCCGCTGCCGAGCGGTCTGAAGGATCGGGGCGATCCCCTCCCGATCGGCGGATGAGCTCAGGGCCAGGCCCTCGGCCAGCGGCCCGAGGGCGGCGGCCACGGCCGCGGCGTGCTCGGGGGCGGTCTGCAGGTGCTCGGCCACGGCAACCAGCCGGTCCGGGAACGCGGCGAGCACGGCGTCGGTGCCGTCGGCCGCCGGCATCGCGTCGGTCAGTGCCGCGACGCGGGCTCGGGCGGCGTCCAGCTCCCGCCGGGCGGCGGCGGCCTCGGCGGCGGCCTCGTCCAGCCGGCGCTGGGTGGTCTCGGTGCGGGCCTCGGCCTGCTCGGAGGCCTCCGCGGCCGCGCGATGGTCCTCCTCGGAGGGGCCCGCGGCGGCCGTGAGCTGCTCGAGCTGCCCCTGCTGCTCGGCCAGGCGCTCCTCCAGTCGGGCGATCCGCTCCCGCTGGTCCTCGCGGCGGGAGACCAGCGCCTCGTGCTCGGAGCGGGCGGTGGCCATCCGTCCGCGCAGGGCGGCGATGTCCTCGCGGCGGGCGGCGGCCTGAGCCACCAGGGCCGCGTGGTGTTCCTGGGCCTCGTCGGCGGCGGCCTCCGCCTCGGCGCGGGTGCGCCCGGCCCGCTCGTGGTCTGCCCGGGCCTGCTCCTGCCGTTCGGTCAGCCCCGCCAGCTCCTCCTCCAGGCGCCGCACGGCGGCCTCCAGCTGCTCCGGATCCCGCAGGTGCGCCCGGGCCACCGGCGCGGAGGCGGCGCGCACCCGCTCGTCGGCCAGCTGCGCCAGGGAGGCGAAGCGCTCCGTGGTCTGGGTCAGGGCGTAGTAGGCGTCCCGACTGGCCGCGACCTCGGGGCCCAGCCGGGCGGCCTCGGCCTCCAGCTCGGTGATCCGGCCCGTGAGCTCCTCGTGCACGGCCTCGGCCCGGCGCAGCCCCTCCTGGGCTTGGGCCAGGGCCTCGGCGTCGGCCTCCAGGGCGGTGGAGGCCTGCACCCAGTCGTCGGCGAACAGCCGCGCCCGGGCATCGCGCACCTCGTGCTGGATGCGCTGGGCGCGCCGGGCCACCCTGGCCTGGCGTCCCAGCGGGGTAAGCTGCCGGCCGATCTCCCCGGTGAGGTCCTCCAGCCGGGAGACGTTGGCCTCCATCGAGGCCAGCTTGCGCAGGGTCTTCTCCTTGCGCCGCCGGTGCTTGAGCACGCCCGCGGCCTCCTCGATGAACCCGCGTCGCTCCTCCGGGGTCGCGTGCAGGATCCGGTCCAGCTGCCCCTGGCCCACGATCACGTGCATCTCCCTGCCCAGCCCGGAGTCGGAGAGCAGCTCCTGGATGTCCAGCAGGCGGCAAGATGAGCCGTTGATCGCGTACTCGGAGCCCCCGCTGCGGAACAGGGTCCGGGAGATCGTCACCTCGGAGTACTCGATGGGCAGGGCGCCGTCGGCGTTGTCGATGGTCAGGGTCACGTGCGCCCGGCCCAGCGCCTGGCGGGCGGAGGTCCCGGCGAAGATGACGTCCTCCATCTTCCCGCCGCGCAGGGACTTCGCCCCCTGCTCGCCCATGACCCACGCGAGGGCGTCCACCACGTTGGACTTGCCCGAGCCGTTGGGGCCGACGACGGCGGTGACCCCGGGTTCGAACTCGAAGGTCGTCGCGGAGGCGAAGGACTTGAAGCCGCGCACGGTCAGGGTCTTCAGATGCACGGTGCTCCTTCCACGGCTCACGGTTGCCTGCCCGACGCCGGGCGGGGGCCGAGCCTGCACCACTCTATCGACCCGCCCCCACCCCGCCGGCGTCGGGTGGCCGCCCGCGGGAAATGACAGGAGCCCACTCCGGGGGCTGTAGAGTTGATCAGCGGACTGCCGCGCGTCCGTCTCGTCCCACCCCGAGGGGTGCGGCGGCAGGGTCGGGGCCGGTCCCCACGATCTTCGGCTCGCACCTGCATCACACCACTTCGTCGCGAAGGCACGATTCATTGACCTCTAACTCCTCGATCCGCCATCGGAACTCGTCGCTGCTCTCGGTGACCAGAGTGGAAGCCGAGGAGGTCGTGCCGTCCTCCTGGTTCGATGACCAGCTGGCGGACACCTACCGCCGCCTGCGCATGCCCCGGGGCCTGCTGGAGCGCCTGGCCGGGATCCGGGAGCGGCGCGGATGGGCCGAGGGCTCCAGCTTCGACGACGGCGCGGCCCGCGCCGGACGCGCCGCCCTCGAGCAGGCCGGGGTGGCCCCGGAGCAGATCGGGCTGCTGATCAACGGCTCCGTGACCCGCGACAACTTCGAACCGGCCGTGGCCGTGGGCATCCACCACGCGCTCGGGCTGCCGCGCCACGCGCTGAACTTCGACATGACCAACGCCTGCCTGGGCTTCGTCAACGGCATCACCGTGGCCTCCTCCATGATCGACGCCGGGGCCATCGACTACGCGCTGATCGTGTGCGGGGAGGACCCCTCCCCCTGGCACGAGACCGCGTTGCGCATGCTCAACCGCCCGGACTCCACCCGGGACGAGGTGCTCACCCAGTTCGCGACCCTGACCCTGGGCTCCGGGGCCGCCGCGGCCGTCATCGGTCGCGCCGACCGCCACCCGGAGGGCCACCGCATCCTCGGCTCCGTCTCCCGCGCCGGCACCGAGCACAAGGACCTGTGCATCGGCGGGGACGCCGGGCAGGGCATGGCCACCGACGCCACCGGCCTGCTGACCCACGGGCTGAAGCTGGTCACCGACGCCTGGGAGGAGGCGCACCGGGAGGGCTGGGACTGGACGGACATGGACGCCTACGTCACCCACCAGATCTCCACCTCCCACACCAACGCCATCGTGGACGCCGTGGGCATCGACCGAGACCGGATCCCGCTGACCTTCCCGTACTGGGGCAACGTCGCCGCGGCGGCCCTGCCGATGACCCTGGCCCTGCAGGCCGAGACCCTGGAGCCCGGGCAGCGGGTGCTGTGCATGGGCGTGGGCTCCGGGCTGAACACGGGGCTGATGGAGATCGCCTGGTAGGGCCCGCAGACCCCACCACCCGAGCAGCGAAAGGCCAGGAGACGATGAGCACGCAGACCCCCGCCCGCCGGACCGCGCCCCAGCCGGGGCCCGTGCCGCTGAAGCCGTGGCCGGGGGTGCGCCGCGCGGACAGCCGCACCCTGCGCGTGGTCTCCTCGGCCGCCGTCGACGCCGGGACCGAGCGGACCTGGCACTACCTGGACAACGCCGCCGAGCTCGCCGAGCGCGGCCTCACCCCCGTGGGAACGCTGCTGTGCGTGCACGGCAACCCCACCTGGTCCTACCTGTGGCGGCGCCTGGTGCGCGCCGGGGCGGACTTCGCCCAGCCGTGGCGCGTGGTGGCCGTGGACCAGCTGGAGATGGGCTTCTCCGAGCGCACCGGGCTCGCCCGCACCCTGGCGGATCGGGTCGCCGACCTCGGGGACTTCACCGCCGCCCTGGGGCTGGACGAGCAGGCCGGGGAGCACGGCGTGGTCACCGTGGCCCACGACTGGGGCGGGCTGATCTCCCAGGGCTGGGGGGCCGCGCACCCGGGCCTGCACGCCGGGCGCATCCTGACCAACACGGCCCTGTCCCAGCCGGCCGACGCCGCCGTGCCCGGGGCCCTGCGCCTGGCCCTGCACCCGGCGGTGCACGGGTGGGGCACCCGCTCCACCACCGCCTTCCTGGACGTGACCCTCGCCCTGCACCGCGGGGACTGGGATCCGGCCGTGAAGGCCGCCTACCGCGCCCCCTACGACGACGCCGAGAAACGCGACGGGATCCGCGGCTTCGTCGCGGACATCCCGGCGGACCCCGGGCACCGCTCCCACGCGGCCATGCGCGGCATCGCCGAGGCCGTGGCGGGCGATGAGCTGCCGGGGCTGATCCTGTGGGGTCCGCACGATCCGGTCTTCCAGCAGCGCTACTTCGACGACCTGCTGCGCCGGATGCCCCAGGCGCAGGTGCACCGCTTCGAGAAGGCCGGGCACCTGGTGGCCGAGGACGAGGACATCGTCCCCCTGGTGCGGACGTGGCTGGCCGAGACGTACGGTGAGGCGGAACCGGTCATCGCCCGGCACCGCCGGGTGCGCGCCGAGCGGGAGGCCCGCTCCCCGCTGGCCGCGGACTTCCGCCCCATGACCGCCGAGCTGGAGGCCCGCCGGGAGGACGACGCACCGGCCGTCGTGGACATGGGCCGGGTCCGACGCCGCGCGGGATCCGGGCGCCACGGGGCCGCCCCGGTCAAGCGGCGGCTGAGCTGGCGGGAGCTGAACACCGAGGTGGATCGCACCGCCGCGGTGCTGCGCGGACTGGGCGTGCGCCGCGGGGCGCGGGTGAGCCTCATGGTCCCGCCCGGTGCGCGCCTGACCGTGCTGATCTACGCCTGCCTGCGCGTGGGCGCGGTGATCGTCGTCGCGGACACCGGGCTGGGGCTGACGGGCCTGACCCGGGCGCTGCGCGGGGCCTCCCCCGAGTTCCTCATCGGCATCCCGCAGGCCCTGGCCGCCGCGCGCGCCGCAGGCTGGCCCGGGCGGCGGATCCTCGCCGGCTCCGCGGACCCGGTGAGCACCCGTGCGTTCGGGCTGATCGGAGCCACCGACGACGCCGCCCCGGCCGCCCCGGCCGGCACCCCCTGGGACGCGCCGCGCCCGGAGGATGAGGCCGCGATCCTCTACACCTCCGGGTCCACGGGGCCCGCCAAGGGGGTCTCCTACACCCAGCGGCAGCTCAGCGCGATGCGCGACGCGATCCAGCGGACCTACCGGCTTCAGCCGGGTTCGGGGCTGGTGGCCGGCTTCGCGCCCTTCGCCCTGCTGGGCCCGGCCTTGGGCGCCACCTCGGTGACCCCGGACATGGATGTCACCCGGCCCAAGACCCTCTCCGCCCGGGCCCTGGCCCAGGCCGCGCAGGCGATCGAGGCGACCATCGTCTTCGCCTCCCCCGCGGCCCTAATGAACGTCGTGGCCACGGCCGAGGACCTCGCCCCGGCCGAGGCCGAGGCCCTGGGCCGGGTGCGGCTGCTGCTCTCGGCCGGAGCGCCGCTGACCCTGCCGCTGCTGCGCCGGGTCTCCGCCCTGGTGCCACGCGCCCAGGTGCACACCCCCTACGGGATGACCGAGGCCCTGCCCGTGGCGGACATCTCCCTGACCCAGATCGAGCAGGCCGAGCGCGACGCCGCCTCGGGCATGCGCGGCGCGGGCGGCGGGGTGTGCGTGGGGGTTCCCGTGCACGGGGCCGAGCTGGCCCTGGGGCTGCTGGACGAGGAGGGGAATCCCTCCCGCGAGCCCTCCCACGCGGAGCGGCGCACCGGGGAGATCCTGGTCAGCGCCCGGCACATGAAGGACCACTACGACCGGCTGTGGTGGACGGAGCGGGACTCCGCGGCCATCCCCGGCTGGCACCGCACCGGCGACATCGGGCACTTCGACGCCGCGGGTCGGCTGTGGGTGGAGGGCCGCTTGGCCCACCTGCTGCGCACCCCCGAGGCCGTCGTGACTCCGGTGGCCGCCGAGGCCGCGGCCGAGACCCTGCCGGCGGTGCGCCGGGCCGCGCTGGTGGGGGTGGGCCCGGCCGGCACGCAGGCGCCCGTCGTCGTCGTGGAGCCCGAACAACGCCGCGGGGTGCACCCGGGGCCGGCCCCGCTGGAGCTGGCCGACGCCGTGCGCGCTGTGGTGCGCGGACGCACCGGGGTGGTCCCGGTGGCCGTGCTGCAGGTGCCGGAGCAGCCCACGGACATCCGGCACAATTCGAAGATCGACCGCCCGCGCCTGGCCGCGTGGGCCGAGAGCACCCTGTCCGGGGGGAAGGTGGCCAAGCCGTGAACCAGCAGGAGCACCGCCGCAGGGGTCATGCCCAAGGCCCCGGCCGGGAGCCCGACACCGCGTGGCGGGCCCCGGATCCGGACGAGCGCCGGGAGATCGTGCCCGATGCCCGGCTTCCCGAGCCGAACGGGCGCACCGTGCTGGTCACCGGGGCCTCCGGGATGCTCGGGGCGCGCACCGCGCTGGAGCTGATCCGCCGCGGCTGGAGCGTGATCGCCCTGCAGCGCTCGGACGCCACCGCGGTGCGCAAGTCCCTGCAGGCCAAGGGCGCCGAGCGCTTCGAGCAGCGCCGCGGCTCGATCACCGACGCCGAGGCCGTGGCCCGGGCGATGGACGGGGCCGACGCGGTGGTGCACCTGGCCGCCAAGGTCAGCGTCTCCGGGCCGTGGGCCGAGTACGAGGAGGTCAACGTCCGGGGCACCCGGGTGATGGTGGAGATGGCCAAGCGGGCCGGGATCCGCGACTACGTGCAGATCTCCTCCCCGTCCGTCTCCCACGCGGGCTCCGCCTTTATGGGCCAGCCGAATCTGACCGCCGACCCCGACCACGCGCGCGGGAACTACGCCCGCTCCAAGGCCTACGGGGAGCTGCTGGCCCTGGAGGCCGACGGCGAGGACTTCCGGGTCGGGGTGATCCGCCCGCACCTGGTGTGGGGTCCCGGGGACACCCAGCTGGTGGAGCGGATCATGGAGCGGGCCTCCCGCGGCGGGATCCCCCTCCTGGATGCCGGAGCCGCGCTGATCGACACCACCTACGTGGACAACGCCGCCACCGCGATCGTCCGGTGCCTGGAGCGCCTGGAGACGGTACACGGGCGTCCCCTGGTGGTGACCAACGGGGAGCCGCGCACGGTGGGCGAGCTGATGGCGGCGATGTGCCGGGCCGGCGGGGTGCCCGCCCCCACCCGGCGGGTCCCGGCGTCGCTGGCGAAGCTGGCCGGCCGGGTCATCGAGAAGGTCTGGGAGAAGCGCCCCGGCGAGGATGAGCCGCCGATGACGGAGTTCCTGGCCGAGCAGCTGTCCACCTCCCACTGGTTCGACCAGCGCCGGACGCGCGAGCTGCTGGACTGGGAGCCCGCGGTCTCCATCGACGAGGGGATGCGCCGCCTGCGCGAGTACTACGCCCCGCAGGCCTGACCCCCGCCGCCCCTTCTGCCGGTTTGGGAGGGGTTTCGGCGTTTGGGAGCGTCCTCGTGGCTCCCAAACACCGAAACCCCTCCCAGATTGCCCCTCCGGAGGCCCCGGCGCAGTGGTGGTCAGGCGAAGGCGCCGCTGTCCTTGAGGTCGCCCAGGCTGGTGCCTTCGGCATCCGCCCAGGAGAGGTTGCCGTTGCGGGGATTGCCGGATACGAAACTCGCGGCCGCGCTGGCCGAGGTGAAGGAGATCGCCGCGGTGGTCCTCTCCCCATCGACGGCGGCGGCATGGACCGATCGGATCCGGCCGATGCGCCGGTCGGTGCACTCGCCCTTGATCGTGCTGCCCGCCTTGAGCACCCAGCTTCCAGCCGAGTGCACCAGCACCGCCGGCTCGGTGCTGCCGCGCAGGCGCATGAACAGCTCCGTGCTGCTGGCCGCACGGGCGGGTTCGGTCGCTGCGCTCACGGGGTCTATATCACTGCCGCTTTCGCTGCCAGCCAGCGGTGGTTCGAGGAAGAGCATGCGCATGGAGGCGATCATCAGACGGGCATCGGCGAGAACCGCCCTGAGGTCGTTGTAGACGTCGTCCTCCACGTCGCCCGCCGAGGGAGTATCGATGTTCTCCGGTGAATTGCGGCCCGCCTCGCGTGCCATGCGGATGAGATGAGACTCCAGGAACTTCAGCTCGGTGGCGGTGAAGTTCTTGGGCTCATCCACCAGAAGGACGGCGGTGTGGCACCACCGGTGGCGTCCTTGATCCCGGTGCTCGATCACGCGGCTCAGAGCGCCCTTGCCGTTGGCACGCAGATCCGCTTTGCCGATGTACAGACGCGGATTGTCCGCGCTCGGATCCTCCAGAAGCATGTACACACCCGGCTGATTCATCTTCTTGTCGCAACGCCAGGCGTCGAAGGAGCTGGCGGGGACCAGATACACGCTGTAGGTGCGACGAGGAAGCCGCACTCGCTGAGGACCATCGAAGCGACCTTCGAGCAGCGTCAGCTCGAGGCGGCGAGCATCGTGTTTTGCCATCGACAAGATCACCTCGGTCATCGGGATATTCAGCTGTGCCTCTCATCTTCGCACGCATCGCGGCCGGCGACAGACCCTGAGCGCGGGGTTTGGGAGCGGTTTCGGTGTTTGGGAGCGTCCTCGTGGCTCCCACACGCTGAAACCCCTCCCGAGCGCGCTGCCGGGGCCGCGTGGGGGGCGGAGTCAGAGCGCGCGGGGAGCGCGCTGGCAGCGCGGGCAGCGGTAGGAGGAGCGGTTCATGAACGGCTCCCGGCGGATCGGGCGCCCGCACCGGCGGCAGGCCAGACCCTCCCGGCCGTAGACGTTCAGCCCCCGCGCGAAGTAGCCGGACTCCCCGTTGACGTTCACGTACAGGGCGTCGAAGCTCGTCCCGCCCTCGGCCAGGGCCTCGGTCATCACCTCGGTCACCGCGCCCAGCAGGTCCCGGGTCTGCGCGGCCGTGAGGCTGCGGGCCGGTTTGGCGTAGTGCAGCCGGGCCCGCCACAGGGCCTCGTCGGCGTAGATGTTGCCGACCCCGGAGATCGCGGTCTGATCCAGCAGCACCCGCTTGATCCCGGAGTCCGTGCGCAGCAGCCGACGCCGGAAGGCGCGGGCGTCGAAGTGCGGATCCAGCGGGTCCCGGGCGATGTGCGCCACCGACGCCGGGATGCTCGCCTCCCCGAGCTCGGAGGCGCTGGCCCCGGGCACCGGGGAACCGGCGGCGTCGTGCACCGGCAGCAGCCGGTCCAGGAACATGCCGCCGAAGATCCGCTGGTCGACGAAGCGCAGCTGGCCGCGCCCGCCCGGGAAGGACTCCCCCGCCTCCGCAAGATCGCAGCGCAGCCGCAGGTGCCGGGGATCCGGGGCGTCGGGCCGAGCCAGCAGGGCCTGCCCGCTCATGCCCAGGTGCACCACCAGGGCATCGTCCAGGCGGTGCCCCTGCGGATCCGCGAGCAGCAGCCACAGGTACTTCCCGCGCCGGGCGACGTCGTCGATCCGCGCGCCACTGAGCCGGGCGCGGAAATCCCCCGGTCCGGCGTCGTGGCGGCGCAGGGATCGGGGATCCAGGACCTCGACGTCGGTGACGCGGGCGCCGAGCACGTGCGCGGCCAGTCCGGCGCGCACCACCTCGACCTCGGGCAGCTCCGGCACCTCAGGCGCCGGTGACCACGCCGTGCAGGGCGCGGAAGGCGACCTCCGCGGCCGCCCGCTCCGCCTGCTTCTTGGCCGGACCGGAGCCCTCCCCGTGGGCGGTCCCGCCCAGCAGGACGGTGGCCCGGTAGATCCGGGCGTGCTCGGGGCCCTCGCCCTGGACCTCGTAGCTGACCTCCCCCAGGCCGCGGGCCGCGGCCAGCTCCTGGATCTCGGTCTTCCAGTCCCGCCCGGCGCCGAGCACGAACTCATCGTCCAGCAGGGGCGAGGTGAAGCGCAGGACCAGGTCCCGGGCGATCTCCGGGCCGCAGGTGATGAAGGTCGCCCCGAACAGGGCTTCCATGGTGTCGGCGAGGATCGAGTCCTTGTCCCCGCCGTGGGAGATGGCCTCTCCCCGCCCCAGGCGGATGTGCTGCCCCAGGCCGATGCCGCGGGCCAGCACCGCCAGGGACCGCTCGGAGACGACGGCGGCCCGACGCTTGGCCAGCTGCCCCTCGGGCAGGTGCGGGAAGCGGTGGTACAGCTCGGTGGTCACGGCCAGGCCGAGCACGGAGTCCCCGAGGAACTCGAGGCGCTCGTTGTCCGGGGTGCCGGGGTGCTCGTGGGCGTAGGAGCGGTGGGTCAGCGCAAGCAGCAGCGTCTCGGCGTCGATGTCGACGCCGAGACGCTGCAGAAGCTCTCCGTGGGACGCGGTGTCCATGGTGGGAACCTGGATCAGGCGTCGGCCACCTTGCGGCCCTTGTACTCGAAGTACAGCGGGGTGCCGGCGGAGTCGGTGACGACCTTGGCCTGGTGCGGGAGGCTGTAGGTCACCTTCCCGTTCTCCACGGTCTTGACCAGCTGAGGCGCGGTCGCCTTCCACTGGGAACGGCGTGCGCGGGTGTTGGCACGGGACATCTTCCTCTTGGGAACAGCCACTGCTATCTCTCTTCTCTCGTCGTTGTCGTCTCGTTCGCGGCATCCTCGGTGCCGAGCAGCCCCGACAGGGCGGACCAGCGCGGATCCACCACGTCGTGGTGATGCTCCGGATCCTCCTCCAGGCGCGCCCCGCAGACGGAGCACAGGCCCGGGCAATCCTCCCGGCACACGGGCTGGAACGGAAGCTGCGTGATCACCGCGTCCCGCAGCACGGGCTCGAGGTCGATCGCATCGTCCTCGACGGCGTGCTGCTCGTCCTCCTCGTCCGCTGCGGGCTCGGGGTCCAGGACGTACAGCTCCTGGATGTCGGCCGTGACCGGAACCTCGAGAGGATCCAGGCAGCGGCTGCATTCACCGTGGGCCGTCACGGACGCGGTGCCGGAGACCAAGATACCATCATGCACGGATTCCAGGCGCAGATCCACGGTGATGTCGGAGCCGGCCGGCGCCCCGATCAGGGCGTTGCCGAAGTCCTCGGGGGCCGGCAGGGCCCGCCGAAGCGTCTCCATCGTCCCCGGCCGGGCGGCCAGGGCCTTCACGTCGACCACGAGGGCCGATGCCTTCTCACGCGTGATGATGCACTCCTGTTCGAGGTTGGACCGACGTCCCAGCATACTCGAGACGCCGAACCGGGACAACCCCCGCCGCGGCAGCCGTCGATCCCACCGGCCGGCGGAGCCTCAGCCGTGCCCCAGCAGCCCCTGCTCCAGCAGGTGCCGGTGCACGCTGCGCGGCAGGTAGTCGGAGACGTCCCCGCCCAGGGAGGCGACCTCCATGATCAGGGAGGAGGAGAGGTGCCCGTGCTTGGGGTCCCCGGCCAGGAAGACCGTCTCGACGCCGACGAGGTTGCGGTTCATGGTCGCCATCGGGGCCTCGTACAGGTAGTCCCGGTCATCGCGCAGCCCCTTGACGACGGCTCCGGCCCCGCGGGAGCGGGCGAACTCGGCCAGCAGGCCGGCGCCCATCGGCTCCACCGTGATCCCGTCCAGCCAGGAGAAGACCTCCTGGACCATGGCCACCCGCTCCTCCAGGGGCAGGCGGAAGGTCTTCTGGGGGTTGTGCGCGACGGCGACGATGACCCCCTCGGAGAAGATCTTGGCGGCGCGGGCGATGATCTCGATATGGCCGTTGTGGATGGGGTCGAAGGATCCGGGGCACACAGCGAGGGTCATGTCTGCCAAGGTACCAGGGCCGGGCCCGTAGCATGGCAGGCATGTCTGCGAACACCGGCGCCTCGCGCCTGCCCGAGCCCGTGGATCCCGCCAGCCCATCCCCCGCGCCCTGGCGGCGCCTGGCCGATGCGGCGGGTCTGACCGATGAGCGGGGACGACTGTCCTCCACGATCTTCGAGGAGATGAGCTTCCTGGCGGCCCGGCACGGGGCGATCAACCTCGGCCAGGGCTTCCCGGACACGGACGGCCCCGAGATCCTGCGCGAGGCCCTGGCCGAGGCGGTGGCCGGCGGCGGCAACCAGTACGCGACCATCGCGGGCGACCCGGACCTGCGCCGGGGCGTGGCCGAGGCCGAGGAGCGGGCCGGGCGGCGCCGTCCGGACCCGGAGACCGAGGTCACCGTGACCGCCGGGGCCACCGAGGCCCTGGCCGCGGCGATGCTGGCTCACCTGCGCCCGGGCGATGAGGTCGTGTTCTTCGAGCCCTTCTACGACCTGTACCCGGCCGTGGCCGCGCTGGCCGGGGCCGCCGTGCGCACCGTGCCCCTGCGCCCGCCGCACTTCCGCCCGGACCCCGAGGACCTGGCGGCGGCCTTCACCGAGCGGACCCGCATGGTCGTGGTCAACGACCCGCACAACCCCACGGGCACGGTGCTGGGCGAGGAGACGGCGCGGCGCGTCGTGCAGCTCGCGGCGGCCCACGACGCGCTGATCCTCACGGACTCGGTGTACGAGCACCTGCACTACGACGCCGACCCCGTGGATCTGGCCGGGCTGCCCGGTGCCGCCGAGCGCACCATCCGGGTCTCGGCCGCCTCGAAGACCTTCTCCGTGACCGGCTGGCGGGTGGGCTGGGCCATCGCCCCGCAGCCCCTGACCCGCGCCCTGCGGGTGACCAAGGGCTACCTGTCGCATTCGGCGGCGGCCCCGCTGCAGGCGGCGGTGGCCCGGGCGCTGGCCTGGGCCGAGCAGGGCTCCTTCTACCCCGAGCTGCACGAGCGCTACCGTCGCCAGTGCGACGTGCTGCTGGAGGGCCTGTCCGCGACCCGCCTGGAGGTCTGCGCGCCGGAGGGCACGTTCTTCGCCGTGGCCCGGGTCGGCCGGGACGCCCCGGAATGGGCCGGCACCGGGGCGCAGCTGGCCCAGGCCCTGCCCGAGCGGGCCGGGGTCGCGGTGGTGCCGCTGAGCGCCTTCGCCACGCAGGCCAATGCCCACCTCTACGCGGACTGGGTGCGCTTCGCCTTCTGCAAGCGCCCCGAGGTGCTGCGCGAAGCCACGCGACGGATCGCCGCCGCCGGGCTGTGAGCCGGTCCCCGGGGAGTCTGGTGCGCGGGGATCCGGGCCCGAGGCACCCCGAGGCTGGGCCCGCTCAGGCCTCGGCCGGCTCCGCGAACCACAGGGCCGTCTCCCCGTAGGTCCGGTGGGAGAAGCGCTCCAGACCCGCCGGCCACACGGGCTCCTCGTCCCGGGCGGAGCGCTCCACGACGACGACGCCGCCGGCGTCCAGGCGGGGGGCCACCCGCATCAGCAGGTCCGCCAGCTCCTCCCGGCCCATCGCGTACGGGGGGTCCAGGAAGACCAGATCCCATCGGGGCTGCTCGGGGAGCCGCTCCAGCCAGGGGCGGGCCGCGGCGTCGTGCACCGTCACCCGCGCGGGGGCGCCGGCCCGGGTCAGGACCGCCAGGTTGGCCCGGCAGGCGCTCAGGGCCGCGCGGTCCCGGTCCACCAGGTCCACGCTGGAGGCGCCCCGGCTGGCCGCCTCCAGGCCCAGGGCCCCGGAGCCGGCGAACAGGTCCAGCACCCGGGCGCCGGCCAGCACGTCGTAGCCCTCCAGCCGGGAGAACAGGGATTCCTTGACCCGGTCCGTGGTGGGGCGGGTGTTCTGGCCTCGCACCGGCTGCAGCCGGGCGCCCCCGGCGATCCCGGCGATGATCCTGCTCATTCTGCGCTCCCTCCGCCGCCTCGCATCTTCTCCTTCCAGGCCCGCTGCGCCGTCACCGCTGCCCGACCCGCCGCGCGGCTCATCCGCGCTCCAGGTAGCGGCTGGCCTCATCCGAGTCCGCCCGCTCCACGGCGGCGGCCAGATCCGGCCACCGGGACAGCTCGGGGTCCTCGGCCACCAGCTCCCGGGCATCGGCGCGGGCCTGGGCGATGATCTGGGGGTGGCGCAGCACGGAGAGGGTCTTCAGGGTCGAGTGCGTGCCGGACTGGCTGGCGCCCAGGATGTCGCCTTCGCGGCGCTGCTCCAGATCGGCCAGGGACAGCGCGAAGCCGTCCCGCGTCGAGGCCACCGCGTGCAGGCGCTGCATCGAGGGCCCGTCCTCCTCCTGCTCCGTGACCAGCAGGCACGTGCCGGGCAGGCTCCCGCGCCCGATGCGCCCGCGCAGCTGGTGCAGGGTCGAGATGCCCAGCCGGTCCGCGTCCATGATGACCATCAGCGTGGCGTTGGGGACGTCCACCCCCACCTCGATCACCGTCGTCGCGACCAGCAGGTCGATCCGCCCGGCCGCCATCTCCTGCATGATGCGGGTCTTCTCCTCCCCCGGGACCCGGCCGTGCAGGATGCCGATGCGCACCCCGGCCAGCTCCGGCATCCCGGCCAGGCGGGCGGAGAGACCCTCCACGGACTGCAGGGGCGCGCCGGTGCCGGGGCGGGCGGGGCCGCCGTCCTCGATGGTCGGCACGACCACGAACACCTGGTGCCCGGCCTGGGCCTCCTCCCGGGCGCGCTGCCAGATCCGCTGCTCCCAGCCGGGGTGCGCGGCGAGGGAGACCACGTGGGTGGCGACCTCCCGGCGCCCGGCCGGCAGCTCGTCCAGCACGGAGGTCTCCAGGTCCCCGAACACCGTCATCGCGACCGAGCGCGGGATGGGGGTGGCCGTCATGACCAGCCGGTGGGCCGGGGCCTGGTCGGAGCCGCTCAGGGCGTGGCGCTGGGCCACCCCGAAGCGGTGCTGCTCATCGACGACCACGAGCCCGAGGTTCTCGAAGATCACCTGCTCGCCGAGCAGCGCGTGGGTGCCGACGACGATCTGCGCGGCGCCGGTGGCGATGTCCAGCAGGGTCTGGCGCTTGGCGGCGGCCGGCTGGGAGGCGCTGAGCAGCGCCACGTGAACGGGCCCGGTCGGGGCGGCCAGGTCCCCGAGGGCAGCGGTGAGCGAGCGCAGGTGCTGCCCGGCCAGCACCTCGGTGGGCGCCAGCAGCGCCGCCTGCGCCCCGGCGTCGGCGACCTGCAGCATCGCCCGCAGGGCCACGAGGGTCTTCCCGGAGCCGACGTCGCCCTGCAGCAGCCGGTTCATGGGCCGGGTGCCGGCCAGGTCCGCGGCGATCTCCTCCCCGACCCGCACCTGCCCGTCGGTGCGGCGAAAGGGCAGGGCGGCGTCGAAGGCGGCGAGCAGCCCGTCCTCCCGGGCCGGGTGGGCGCTGGTGCGCCGGGACTCCCACCGGTGGGCGCGCCGGGCCAGCACGGTCTGCAGGATCAGCGCCTCCCGGTAGCGGAAGGTGCGCAGACCCCGGTGCGGCTGCTCTTCATCGTCGGGGCGGTGCGCCGCCTCGTAGGCCGCGGCGATCGGCATCAGCCGGTGGCGGCGGCGCAGGGCCTCCGGGACGGGGTCCTCCAGCTGGGTCAGATCCGTGCCGTCCAGCACCGCGGCGACGGCGGCGGCGATCCGGTCCGTGGTGTATTTCGCGGTCGCGGGGTACACGGGGATCGGCGCCTGGGCGGCCTGCGGGTCCGCGGCGGCCGCGAGGTCCGTGAGCACCGCGTAGTGCGGGTTGGTCAGGGTGAGTCGGCCCCGGTACTCGGAGACCTTCCCGGAGAACATCACGTGATCCCCGGGGTGCAGGTCCTTGGCCGCGGTCCAGGCGTTGAAGAAGGACAGGGTCATGGTCTGTCCCGGGTCCGCCGGGGCCACGCCGATGTCGGTGCCCGCCAGGCCGTCCAGGCGCGCCGCCGCCGTGTCCGGGGCGGGTGCGGGGCCGGTGCCTGCGGGGTCCAGCTGGTCCGTGACGGTGACCTCGGCGATCGAGCCGCGGCGGGTGTGCAGGGAGCGGGTGTGCACGGAGAGCACCCGGGAGATCAGGGAGACCTCCTGGCCCTCCTGCAGCTCGGCGAAGCTGGTCAGCTCCCCGCGGGGCAGGTAGCGCCGCGGCAGGTGCTCCAGCAGGTCCCCGACGGTCTCCAGGCCCAGGTGCCGGCTCAGGGCCTTCGCGGTCTGCGGGTGCAGGACCTCGGTGAGGGGCCGGTCCTCCAGGCGGGTCACGAGCGCTCTCCCGGGGCGAGGGTCTCGGTGGTGATGCCGGTGGGTCGGCCGTGCCGGGTGAGCACGGCCATCGCCTCGGCGGCCGTGCCCACGTGCACGTGCACCTTCCAGCGCATCCTCGGCCCGGTGGGGTCGATGGCGGTCATGATCACGGAGTCGCCGATGCCGGTCAGCTCGTGGCGCACGGTCGCCGCGGCCAGCGGGTCCAGCGCGATCGTGCACATGAACTCGACGGCGTCGGGATCGGTCGCGGGCCCGCGCGAGGGATGGGCCGACGGGTTCCGGTCGGCGGGCTCGGGGGTGGTGAGCCACCTCCCGTAGGGGCGCTCGGGGGCCCCGGGGTAGGCCTTCCCGGCCACAGTGTGGCTCAGGCAGTCCAGGACGATGAGCACGCCGAGGGCCCCGGCGTCCACCCGTCCGGTGCCGCGCAGCACCTCCAGCTGCTCCCCGGAGGCGGCCACGGCCCGGCAGCCCTCCTCCACGAGGTGCTCGAGCAGGGCGACCAACCCCCGGTGGGAATCCGGTTCCTCGGTGGATCGGGCCACCCACTCCTCGGAGGCCTCGGCCACGGTGCGCACGAGGGTCCAGATGGTGCCCTCCACGGGGTCGTTCAGGGCGGAGGTGACGCGCACCCGCGCGTGGTCCAGGGCCGCGGCCAGCTCCGGTGCGCTCAGGCGCTTGGCGTCGGTCAGGGGCTCGGCCATCCCGGCGAGCATGACCGCCAGGAGGGTCCCGGAGTTGCCGCGGGCCTCCTCCAGGCAGTGCTGGGCGCAGATGCCCAGCAGCTCCCCGAGCAGGCTCGTGCCGACCAGCCGGGCGGCGTCGGCCCCGGCGCGCACGGTGGCGGCGAGGTTTCCGCCGGTGTCGGCGTCGGCCACGGGGAAGACGTTGAGGGCGTCCAGGGGTTCGCGGACCTCCTCCAGGGCCGCGGCGGCGGTGCTCAGCCAGTCGCGCAGCGCCTCCGCGCCGGTCGCCGTCCTACCCGCCAAAGTGATCCCATCCCAGGTGCTCGGGGACGCCTCCGTCCAGGGTCACGGGCGGGTCGTCCCTGTGCTCGTCGTCGCTGTGGTTCTTGCGGCACGAGCCTATCGCACGCACCCCGGGGGGCAGGGGCGCCTGTGGAGGCAGGCAGGCCAGCAGCCCGTGGTCCTCTCCCCCGGTCAGCACCCAGTCCATCGGGTCCCGTCCGAGGAGGCGCCCGGCCGGCTCCAGGTCCGCGCGCAGCCCGCTCAGGGCCGGGGAGTCCAGCCGCACCTGCACCCCGGAGGCCCGGGCCAGCCGCCCGGCGTCGCGCACCAGGCCGTCGGAGACGTCGATCATGGCCCGGGCCCCGGCACCCGCCAGGGCCGGGCCCGCGCCCAGGGGCGGGCAGGGGCGCAGCTGGGTGGCGGCCAGGTCCGCCAGGGCCCGCCGATCCGCATCCCGCGCACCCGGCCGGGCGTGCGCGGTGTCCTCCTCGGTGGGGATGTCCCCGGGGTCGAAGTCCTCGTGCAGCAGCAGGTCCAGCCCCGCCGCGGCGCGTCCGAGCGTCCCGGCCAGCACGACGACGTCCCCGGGCCGGGCCCCGTCCCGGCGCACCGGCATCCCGCGGCAGGCGCCCAGGGCGGCGACGGTCGCGGACAGCTCCCCGGCCCCGCCCAGGTCCCCTCCGTCCACCGAGCAGGCGTCGGCCCCCAGCGCGCGGATCGCGGCCACGTAGCCGCGGGCCATGTCCTCGAGGAAGTCCACCGCGGTGGTCCCGGGGAAGCTCAGGGAGATCACCAGGCTCAGCGGGTCCGCGCCCATCGCGGCGAGGTCGGCGAGGTTCTGCGCGGCGGACTTCCAGCCCAGCTCCGCACCGCGGGTGCGGTGCCCGCACGGCCACCGGAGCAGGTGGTCCTCCCCCTGGGTCTGGGTGTCGGTGCTGAGCACCGCGAGGCGTCCGGCCAGGTCGTAGACGGCCGCATCGTCCCCGGGGCCCTCCACGACGCGCGGGCCCTCCGGGGAGCGGCCCGCCGGCTGCGCGGCGAAGATCGGCAGGATCCGCCGCAGGATCCCCTCCTCCCCGGTCGCCGCGGCCGTGCCGGGGGCGGGCTCCCGCCCCTGCTGGGCCGCGTGGTGGGCCGGGGTCATCGGCGTCCGGCCCGACGGGGCCCGCCCAGCGTCCGGGAGGAGCGGTGGATGACCAGCACGATCCCCCCGAGGGCCAGGGCGGAGAACACGATGATCGGGATCGGTCCGCGCAGCGCGGAGAGGTCCGGGGTCCCCGCGCCGGCCTCGGTGCTCAGGCCCGCGTCCCCGGATTCCCCGCGCACGGCCTGCACGCCGGCGTTGTCATTGGAATCCACGGGGGCCCCGCCCGAGGTCCGGTCCGAGCGGGCGGAGCCGTCGTCGCGATCCAGGTAGTAGCTGACCCAGCCGGAGACTCCGGCCAAGGTCGGCTCTCCGCCGTGCTCGCGCAGCGGGGAGAACCCGCCGTGCTCATCGGCGCGTCCCCGCGCCTGGGGCCGAGTCGAGGAGCCGCCCGTACCCTCGACCCGCGCCTGCGACTCCCGGGTGCCGGGAGTGTAGGGGACGGCCGCCTCCTGACGTCCGGGCGCGACGTCGGAGGCCGCCGAGCCGCCGTCCGACCCGCCGGAGGACGGCGCGCCGCCCGCACCACCGGAACCGCCGGTGGCGCTGGGCTGGGGCGCCGGGGCGCGGGTGGGCTCCTGCGTGGGCTCGCGGGTCGGCTCACGGGTGGGCGTGGGCTGCGCGGAGCGGGTGGGCGAGGCCGACGGGGATCGGCTCGGCGCGGGGCTGGACGTGGGGGATGCGCTGGGCGCGGGGGTCGCGCTCGGAGCGGTGGGGGCCGGCGTCGGCTGCCCCGCCGGGGTGGCGCTGGGCGCGGTGGTGGGGACCGCAGGGGCCGTGGGCTCGACGCTCGCGCTGGGCGCGGGAGCGGTAGTGGGCTGCGCGGTGGGGGCAGGGGCGCCCGTGGGATCGGGGGCCGCGGAGGCGGATGCGCTCGAGGTGGCCTGCGGGGCGGGGGTGGGCTGTCCAGGCGCTTCCTGGGCCAGGGCGGCGCCTCCCACGCAGGTGCCCACGAGGCAGGTCAGCGCGCCGACGCCGAGGGCCCGCGCGCGGGCTGCCCGCCGGGGGTGGGCTCTGCGGTCCATGGAAGCTCCTTCCTGCGCACGGCACGGCGGTTCTCTCGGCGGCGACGGGCTCGGGCGCCGTCTCCCGGGGCCTGGTGCCGCCCCGGCGTCGGCCGCTGCGGTGGACTACCCTGGGGACCGTGTCATCCCCAGCCGCCGCCCTGCCCTCGCCGTCTGACAGTGTACGGACCGCCCCTCGGAAAAGACAGACCCGCCGGGTCCTGATCCTCACGGGCACCCTGGCGGGGGCGCTGCTGCTCAGCGGCTGCGCGGGGGCGGCCGTGACGCTGGATCCGGCCCCCGATGCCGCGGATCCCGCATGCGCGCCCGCGATGGTGGCCATGCCCACCCAGCTGACCGGTCTGGACCAGCGCGAGACCACCGCCCAGGCCACCACGGCCTGGGGGGATCCGGCGGCGATCGTGCTCAAGTGCGGGGTGCATGTGCAGGAGCCGGTCGCGGATCCGTGCGTGAGCGTCAACGGGGTGGATTGGATCCTGGCCCGGGAGGACGATCAGGCGGACCCGGCGTCGGCGGCCTCGGATTCCCCCACCCGCGCCACCTCCGGCAGTCCGAGCCCCGCGGCCTCCTCCGCGTCGGCAGGCGAACGGTCCGAGGACCCGACGGGCACGTGGACCGCGACCACCTTCGGGCGCACCCCGGCGATCCGGGTGACCTTCGACGCCTCGAAGGTGCCCTCCTCCTCCCTGCTCACCGAGCTGGACTCCGCGGTCTCCCAGATCCCGCAGACCAAGAGGTGCCAGTCCGTGCAGGATCTGCAGTACCACCGCTGAGGGGCGCTGGAGGCCCGACGCCGGGCCTCCGCCGTCGAGCAAGCAGGGCTCAGCGCAGCCCGACGGGGCGCTCCAGGGCCAGGCGCAGCAGCTCGTCGACCAGCTGGGCGTAGCCGATGCCGGTCTCCTCCCACATCAGCCGGTACATCGAGATCGGGGTGAACCCGGGCAGGGTGTTGATCTCGTTGATCACGACGCGCTCATCCGTGGTCCAGAAGAAGTCCGCCCGCGCCAGACCCTCCGCATCCACGGCGAGGAACGCCCGCACGGCCTGCGCGCGGATGTCATCGCGCACGGGCTGCGGCAGGTCCGCGGGGCAGCGCAGCACGGAGTCCTCGGTCTGGACGTACTTGGTCTCGAAGTCGTACCAGGCGTCCTCCTGCCCGACGACGACCACCTCCCCCGGGTGCGAGGCCCGCGGGGTGTCGTGGTGGTGCCCGTCGAGCACGGCGCACTCGATCTCCCGGCCCTCGATCCCGGCCTCGACCACGACCTTGGGGTCGAACTCCTGGGCCTCGGCGACCGCTGCCTCCAGGTGGGCCCAGTCCTCGACCCGGGTGATCCCGCAGGAGGATCCGGCCCGGGCGGGCTTGACGAACACCGGCAGCCCCAGCTCCCGGACCCGCTCGATGCTCTCCTGCCGGGACCGCTCCCACTGCCGGGCGGTGATGACCCGGTAGGGGCCCACCTGCAGCCCGGCGGCCTCGAAGGCCATCTTCATGAAGTGCTTGTCCATCCCGACGGCCGAGGCCGTGACCCCGGAGCCGACGTAGGGCAGCCCGGCCATCTCCAGCAGGCCCTGGAGGGTGCCGTCCTCCCCGAAGGGGCCGTGCAGCAGGGGGAAGACCACGTCCAGGCGGGGGCCCTCGTGGAAGGAGCCGTCGGCCTCGCGCAGCACCAGGTGCTCCCGGTGGGCGGTGGGCCCGCCCAGCGGCAGGTGCACCTCGGGGCCCTGCCCGGTGAACTCCGGGAGAGTGTCGGCCTCGCGGGTCGCGGTCAGCTCCCGCTCATCGGACAGGTGCCAGACCCCGTCGCGTGTGATCCCGATCAGCACGGGCTCGTAGGTGCCGCGATCCAGGGCCTGCAGCACCCCCGCGGCGGTGATCACCGAGATGGCGTGCTCGGAGGAGCGTCCGCCGAACAGGATCCCCACGGTCGTGCGGTCGGTGGCCTGGCTGGTCGCGATGGTCATGGATGCCCTTCGGGTTCACGGGTGCGGCGGACGTCCCCGATCCTACCGCGGGTGGCCCGCTCCGGACCCAGTCCCTGCCGCGACCGGGCCGCCGCTCAGCCGCGGGAGCGGCGATGCAGCACCGCCCGGGCCCGCTCCCGGTTGACCGCGCTGATCGCGGACAGCGGGATCCCCGCCGGGCAGACCACCGCGCACTCCCCGTACACGGAGCACGGGCCGAACTCCTCCTCGATCTGCCCGACGACGCCGCGAGCGCGCTCGGTGCGCTCCGGGGCGCCCTGGGGCAGGGTGGCCAGGTGCTCGAGGATGGACCCGGCGTAGAGGTTCGCCGCCCCGTTGGGGCAGGCTGCGATGCAGGCCCCGCAGCCGATGCATGCGGCGAAGTCCAGGGCCCGCTCGGCCTGGTCGTGGCCGATCCGGTCGTCGTCGGCGTCGTGGGCGGTGCCGGCGTCCACGGCGACGAAGCCTCCGGCCTGCACGACCCGGTCCAGGGCCGAGCGGTCCACCACGAGGTCGCGCACGACGGGGAAGGCCCCGGAGCGGAACGGCTCCAGGCGCACCGTGTCCCCGTCGGAGAAGGAGCGCAGGTGCTGGCGGCAGGAGGGGGTGTTGGCCTCGGGGCCGTGCGGCTGGTCGTTGACCGTGATCCCGCAGGTCCCGCACACCCCTTCGCGGCAGTCGGAGTCGAAGGCCACCGGCTCCCGGCCCTCGGCCACCAGCTGGGCGTTGAGGTGGTCCAGCAGCTCCAGGAGGGACATCTCCTCGGCGGCGTCCTCGATGCGGTGGGTCTCGAAGCGCCCGGGTTCCTCGGGTCCGTCCTGGCGCCAGACTTCGATGGTCAGTCTCATGAGTAGTTCCTCGTCTGCAGGGGTACGGCGGTGAAGGTCAGCGGCTCGGCGCGGCGGATGTGCTGCCCGTCGGCTCCGCGCTGCCAGGCGGAGACGAAGCACCAGTGCTCGTCGTCGCGCAGGGCCTCGCCCTGCTCGGTGCGGTGCTCCTCGCGGAAGTGGGCCCCGGCGGATTCGTCCCGGTCCAGGGCGTCCACGCACATCAGCTCGGCCAGCTCCAGGTAGTCCTGCACGCGCCCGGCGTGTTCCAGCTCCTGGTTCAGCCGCTCGCCGGTGCCGACCACGCGCAGGTCCCGGTGGAAGCGCTCGGACAGCTCCCGGATCTCGGCGATGCCGCGGCGCAGCCCCTCGGCGGTGCGCGAGACCCCGCAGCGCCGGTAGAGGATCTCCCCCAGCTGCGCGTGGAAGCTCTCCGGGCTGGTGCTCCCGCCGATGCCCAGCAGGTGCTCGATGCGCTGGCGCACGTCGTCGACGACGGCGCGCACCGCGGGGTGGTCCCCGTCCAGCGGCTGCTCGCCGAGGTGCCCGGCGAGGTAGTTCGGCACGGAGTACGGGAGGGTGAACCAGCCGTCCACGCAGGCCGAGAGCAGGGAGTTGGCCCCGAGCCGGTTGGCCCCGTGGTAGGCCCAGCCGGCTTCCCCGGCCACGAACAGCCCCGGGATGCTGGACATCTGGTCGTAGTCGGTCCACAGCCCGCCCATCGAGAAGTGCGCGCCGGGGGCGATGCGCATGGGCACCTCGTGGGGGTCCTCCCCGGTGGCGTCGCGGTACATCGCGAAGAGGTTGCCGTAGCGCTCGTCGATGACCCTGGTGCCCAGGCGCTGCAGGGCGTCGCGGAAGTCCAGGTACACGGAGTTGCGCAGGGGCCCGACGCCGTGGCCGGCCTCGATCTGCTCCCGGGCGGCCCGGGAGGCGATGTCCCGCGGGGTGAGGTTGCCGTAGGCGGGGTACTTGCGCTCCAGATAGTAGTCCCGCTCCTGCTCGGGGATGTCCCCCGGGGCGCGCTCGTCCCCGGCCTCCTTCGGCACCCAGATCCGGCCGTCGTTGCGCAGGGATTCGGACATCAGCGTGGTCTTGGACTGCCACGAGGCGCTGACCGGCAGGGCGGTGGGGTGGAACTGGATGTAGCAGGGCGAGGCGAACAGGGCCCCGCGCCGGTGGGCCCGCCAGGCGGCGGTGGCGTTGGAGTTGCGGGCCAGGGTGGACTTGTGGAACACGTTGCCGTACCCGCCGGTGGCCAGGACCACGGCGTGGGCGGTGTGGGAGAAGACCTCCCCGGTGATCAGGTCCCGCAGCACGACGCCGCGGGCGACGCCGTCGTGGACGATCACGTCCAGCATCTCGCAGTGGGTGTGCAGGTCCACGGAGCCGGCGGCCACCTGGCGCTGCAGGGCGCGGGCCGCGGAGACCTGCAGCTGCTGCCCGGTCTGCCCGCGGGTGTAGTACGTGCGCGAGACCTGCACGCCGCCGAAGGATCGGGTGGCCAGCTGCCCGCCGTACTCCCGGGCGAAGGGCGCGCCGATGGCGTTCATGTGGTCGATCACGCGCACGGACTCCTCGGCCAGGCGGAAGGCGTCGGCCTCCCGGCCGCGGTAGTCCCCGCCCTTGACGGTGTCCTTGACGAAGCGGCGCAGGGAGTCGTTATCCACCTTGCGGGCCCGGGCGGCGTTGATCCCGCCCTGGGCGGCCACCGAGTGGGCGCGGCGGGCGGCGTCGTGGAAGGTGTAGGCCGTGACCCGGTAGCCCAGCTCCCCCAGGGCCGCGGCGCACCCGGCCCCGGCCAGGCCGGTGCCGATCACCACGACCTCGAACTTCCGGCGGTTCAGCGGGGAGACGAGCCGGTACTCGTCGCGCCGGCGGGCCCAGGCGGTGGCCGGGTCTCCCTTCGGGACCTTCCCGTCCACGGGCTCACCGTGCACGATCCGGGGGTCCACGGCGTCCACGTCGATCCTCTGGCTCATCGCACGACTCCTGTCAGTACGGCTAGGGGGATGGAGATGTTGCCGATCATCACGGCCAGCCCGTACGCCCCGCACAGCAGCATCACGGTGCCGCGCACGCGCTCGGCGACGGTGATCCCGACGTCGCACAGCGCGGACCACAGCCCGTGGGCCAGGTGCAGGAAGAGCATCACCATGGCCGCGATGTACACCGCGGCGGCCCAGGGCCGGGAGAAGCTGGCGACGAGGTTGGCGTAGGCGTGGCTGGCCTCGGGGGTGGTGTGCTGGAAGCCCTCCGGGGCCACCCCGACCCCGGCGGTCAGATCCAGCAGGTGGAAGACGATGAACAGCAGCAGCACGATGCCGGTGACCGGCATGGTGCGCGCGGCGAAGGAGTCCATCCCGCGCAGGCCGCGCCGGCGGTGGGGGCCGCGGGCGATCCTGGCCCGCCGGGAGATCACCACCGCGCACCACACGTGCAGCACCAGGCAGATCAGCAGCACGGTGCGGAAGATCCACAGGAAGCCCTCATAGGGCAGCAGCGGCTCCAGGAGCGTGCGCAGCCACAGGGCATAGGCGTCGAAGTGCTCGGGCCCGGTGTAGACCTTCAGATTCCCGATCATATGGACCAGGACGAACAGCGCGAAGATCACCCCGGTGACGGCCATGATCCATTTCGCCAGGACCGTGGAGGGCCAGCCCGCGCGCAGCCGGCGGGAGCGCTCGGCGGCGGGCGTCGGTCTCGTGGGGCGGTCGGGCGGTGCGACGGTGCGGGTGCTGGGGCTCATCGCGGGCTCCTGGGCGAGGGCGGTCAGGGTGGGCGGCAGCGCGGGTCTCCGCGATCGCGGAAGCCCGGTCTCACCTGCCGTCGCAACCATTATCGGCATCATCGGCGCAATATTCGGGGATATCGGCGAAGATGACGGCGATGTGACGTCGCGGATATGCTCGGGAGAATTAGCGAAGAATGTTCTGACGCAATTCCCGCGCGGTGCGGATATCCGCCGTCGCCGGGCTCAGCGGCCCGGAGTGCGGGGATCAGTCCCGGTGCGGGGTCTCGGCCTTCAGGCGCCGGCCCAGCAGCATCGGCTGCAGCTGCTCCACCGCGACCCGCCCCTCCAGCACCGCCACGACCGCCTCGACGATCGGCATCTCCACCCCGTGGCGCCGGGCCAGCTCCAGGACCACCCGGGCGGACTTCATGCCCTCCGCGGTCTGGGTCATGCGCGCGGCGACCTCCGCTTCGCTCAGCCCCGCCCCGAGCAGGCGGCCCGCGGTGTGGTTGCGGGACAGCGGGGAGGAGCAGGTGGCTACCAGGTCCCCCATCCCGGCCAGTCCCGCCATGGTCTCCGGGCGCCCGCCCAGGGCCAGGGCCAGGCGCGTGGTCTCGGCCAGGCCGCGGGTCATCACGGAGGCCTTCGAGTTGTCTCCGTAGTCCCGGCCCTCGCAGATCCCCACGCACAGGGCGATGACGTTCTTGACCAGTCCGCCGATCTCCGCCCCCACCACATCCGCGGAGGTGTACGGGCGGAAGTACGGGGCGTTGCACGCGGCCGCGGCCCGCGCGGCTACGTCGGCGTGTCGGGCGGCCACCACGGAGGCGGTGGGCTGCTCCTGGATGATCTCCCGGGCGAGGTTCGGCCCGGAGAGCACGGCGACCCGCTCGATCGCCCCGGGCAGCACCTGGTCGACCACCTCGGACATCCGCAGGCCGGTGCCCCGCTCCAGGCCCTTGGCCAGGGAGATCAGCACGGCCTCGGGGGCCACCGCCTCGCGCACGGCCTCCAGCTGCGCGCGCAGGGCCTGGGCGGGCAGCCCCAGCACGACGACGTCGGCCCCGTCCAGCACGGCCGCGGCGTCGGAGGAGAACTCCAGCGCCTCGGGCAGGCGGGTGTGCGGGAAGTAGCGGTCGTTGGTGCGCAGGCGCTGGGCCTGTTCCATGGCCTGGGCGTCCCGGCCCCACACGGCCACCGGCCAGGGGCTTCGGGTCTGGGCTCCGGCGTCGGCGGTGATCTTGGCGAAGGCCGTGCCCCAGCTGCCCGCCCCCAGCACCGCGACCTTCCCCGGGAGCCCGCCCTGCGGGGCCGGGTCCGGGGCGAGGTCGGGGTGCGGTGCTGCGTCGACGTGGCGTGCGGCGTCGGGGTGCGGTGCGGGCTGTGCGGTCATCGTCGTCCTCCTCCATCCCGGACCGTGGGCCCGAGGATCAGCCGGGGCCCGGTCTGGCACCGGACTCCCGGGATTCAGCGCTCGGGGTGGCTCACGCGCCGGCCCTGTCGGGGATCCCAGCGCCCGGGCGGGGCGCTCTCCCCGCGCAGCTGCTCCAGCAGCTGCGTGATCGCGGACATCATCCGCTCGGTGGTCTCGGTCAGCACCGCGCGGTCCACGTGCTGGGTGCGATCCTCGCCCACCAGATCGGACAGCTCCAGCGGCGCCCCGATGAGGGTGCGCACGCTCTTGCGCGGCAACAGGCGGGGCCGACTCGCGTGCGGGGGCAGCAGCTCCTGGTCGCCCCAGTGGGCCACCGGGATCACCGGCGCCCCGGTGGCCAGGGCGAGCCGGGCCGCCCCGGTGCGCCCGGCCATGGGCCACAGGTCCGGGTCCCGGGTGAGGGTGCCCTCCGGGTAGATGATCACCGCTCCCCCGGCGTCCACCACGGCGCGGGCCGCCTTCAGGGACCTGCTGGCGTCCATGGACCCGCGGAAGACGGGGATCTGGGCGGTGGCCCGTAGCAGCGCGCCCAGCACCGGGACCCGGAACAGGGACTCCTTAGCCAGGAAGCGCGGGATCGTGCCGGAGCGGTAGACGGGGTAGGCCACGGTCAGCGGATCCACCTCGGTCACGTGGTTGGCCACGACGATGTAGCCGCCGTCGCGGCGCAGGTGCTCTTCACCCGACCAGGATTTGCGCAGCGCCAGGGAGTACACCGCGCGCACCACCGTGGCCGCCACGTGGAACAGGGCATCCCCGGCCCTAGTGGGGCCGTTGCCGGTGGCGCGGGCCGCCGCCGCGGTGCCGTGACCGCTCGGGCCGGGCTGCTGGGAGGCCATCCGGATCAGCGTCCCGCGGCGTCGTCGACGTCGAAGCGCGCGCCCAGGGCCTGCAGCTTGTCCACGAAGCGCTCGTAGCCGCGGTTGATCAGCTCCACCCCGGTGACCTTCGAGTCGCCCTCGGCCGCCAGGGCCGCGATGAGGTGGCTGAAGCCGCCGCGCAGGTCCGGGATGTTGATGTCCGCCCCGTGCAGCGGGGTCGGTCCGGAGATGACGGCCGAGTGCAGGAAGTTGCGCTGCCCGAAGCGGCAGGGCACCGAGCCCAGGCACTCGCGGTGCAGCTGGATGGAGGCGCCCATCCGGTTCAGGGCGGTGGTGAAGCCGAAGCGGTTCTCGTACACGGTCTCGTGCACGATGGACACGCCGTCGGCCTGGGTCAGGGCCACCACGAGCGGCTGCTGCCAGTCCGTCATGAACCCGGGGTGCACGTTGGTCTCCACGATCAGCGGGTTCAGCTTGCCCCCGGGGTGGAAGAACCGGATGCCCTCGTCGGTGATGTCCAGGCCGCCGCCGAGCTTCCGGAAGGTGTTCAGGTAGGCCATCATGTCCCCCTGGCGGGCCCCGCGCACGAAGATGTCCCCGCCGGTGGCCAGGGCCGCGGAGCCCCAGGAGGCCGCCTCGATGCGGTCCGGCAGCGCCTTGTGGTTGTACCCGGACAGCTCGGGCACGCCCTCGATGTGGATGACCCGGTCCGTCTGCACGGTGATGATCGCGCCCATCTTCTGCAGGATCGCGATCAGGTCCATGATCTCCGGCTCGGTCGCGGCGTTGCGCAGCTCGGTGTTGCCCTCCGCGCGGGTCGCGGTCAGCAGCACCTGCTCGGTCGCCCCCACGGAGGGGTAGGGCAGCTCGATCTTGGCGCCCTTCAGACCCTTGGGGGCGATCATGCGGATGCCGGAGGGCAGCTTGTCCACCTCGGCGCCGAAGTTGCGCAGCACCTGCAGGTGGTAGTCGATGGGCCGGTCCCCGATCTTGCATCCGCCCAGATCCGGGATGAAGGCCTCGCCGATGGCGTGCAGCAGCGGGCCGCACAGCAGGATCGGGATGCGGGAGTCCCCGGCGTGGGCGTCGATGTCCGCGTGCTGGGCCACGGAGACGTTGGTCGGGTCCAGGGTCAGGTCCCCGTTGTCCGGGTCCTTGGTGACGGTGACCCCGTGCAGGGACAGCAGGTCGGTGACGACCGTGACGTCCTTGATCTCCGGGACGCTGCGCAGCACCGACGGGCTGGCGCCCAGCAGCGCCGCGACCATGGCCTTGGGGACCAGGTTCTTGGCCCCGCGCACGGCCACCTCACCGCGGAGGGGCTCACCGCCCTTGATGTTCAAAGCGCCGATCATAGCTGTCCAATCGTGAGGGGAACGCCGCGCGGTCTGGCCGCGGCCCGAGCAGCCCTCACCAGCGCCGATGGTCGCGGAAAGGACGTCCCCAGATTATTTCAGTTTCCCGTCCAGGCCAATTCCCCGGACCGGCGACCGGGGTGGATTCGCCCCGCGCGCACCGGCTGCGGGGCCGGCGCGGCCCCTCAGGTGCGCACCGGCAGGGTGCGGGGCTTGAAGCTGGCCCGCCGGGCTTCGAAGTCCTCGATCTCCTGCTCGTGGGAGAGGGTCAGGGAGACGTCGTCCAGCCCCTCCATCAGCCGCCAGCGCGTGTACTCGTCGATCCGGAAGGGCACCTGCAGCCCGCCGCAGACCACGGTGCGCTCGGTGAGGTCCACCGTGATCTGCCGGCCCGGCTCCTCCTCGATGGCCTTCCACAGCAGCTCGACGTCGGGCTGCTCGACCTGGGCGGCCACCAGTCCCTGCTTGCCGGCGTTGCCGCGGAAGATGTCGGCGAACCGGGCGGAGATGACCACGCGGAAGCCGTAGTCCTTCAGCGCCCAGACGGCGTGCTCCCGGGAGGAGCCGGTGCCGAAGTCCGGTCCGGCCACCAGCACGGAGGCGGCCCGGAAGGCCGGCTGGTTGAGCACGAAGTCGGGGTCCTTGCGCCAGCCGGCGAACAGGGCGTCGTCGAATCCGGTCTTGGTGATCCGCTTCAGGTAGACGGCGGGGATGATCTGATCGGTGTCCACGTTGCCCGCGCGCAGCGGGGCGGCGATGCCGGTGTGGCGGGTGATGGGTTCCATGACGGGGCCTTCTTCGACGAAAGGGGCGGGAATCGAGGATCCGCTCGGGAGCGCGGCGGGGCTCAGGCGGGCACCGGCTGTGCGGCGGGCAGGTCGGCCGGGGAGCTCAGGGTCCCGCGCACCGCGGTCGCCGCGGCGACCAGCGGGGAGACCAGGTGGGTGCGTCCGCCCTTGCCCTGGCGTCCCTCGAAGTTGCGGTTGGAGGTCGAGGCGCAGCGCTCCCCCGGGGCCAGCTGGTCCGGGTTCATGCCCAGGCACATCGAGCAGCCGGCGAAGCGCCATTCCGCGCCGAACTCGGTGAAGATCCGATCCAGGCCCTCCTCCTCGGCCTGCAGGCGCACCCGGGCGGAGCCGGGCACGACCATCATCCGCACCCCCTCGGCCTTGGTGCGCCCGCGCAGGATCTCGGCGGCCGCGCGCAGGTCCTCGATCCGGGAGTTGGTGCACGAGCCGAGGAACACGGTGTCCACCGGGATCTCCTTCATGGGGGTCCCGGCCCGCAGGTCCATGTACTGCAGGGCCTTGGCCGCGGAGGCCTGGGCGCTCTCCTCCGCGAAGCTGCCCGGATCCGGCACGGCCTCGGACAGCGGCACCCCCTGGCCGGGGTTGGTGCCCCAGGTGACGAAGGGCTCCAGGGCGTCGCCGTCGATGACGACCTCGGCGTCGAAGCCCGCGCCCTCGTCCGTGCGCAGGGAGCGCCAGTACTGCACCGCCCGCTCCCATTCCTGCCCCTGCGGGGCGTGCGGGCGGTCCTTGAGGTAGGCGAAGGTGGTCTCATCCGGGGCGACCATCCCGGCCCGGGCTCCGGCCTCGATCGACATGTTGCAGATGGTCATCCTGCCCTCCATGGACAGCTCCTCGATCGCGGATCCCCGGTACTCCAGGACGTATCCCTGCCCGCCGCCGGTGCCGATCTTCGCGATGACCGCCAGGATGATGTCCTTGGCGGTGACCCCGGGCTTCAGGTGCCCGTCCACGGTGATCGCCATGGTCTTGAACGGGGCCAGGGACAGCGTCTGGGTGGCCATCACGTGCTCGACCTCGCTGGTGCCGATGCCGAAGGCCAGGGCCCCGAAGGCCCCGTGGGTGGAGGTGTGCGAGTCCCCGCACACCACGGTCATGCCGGGCTGGGTCAGCCCCAGCTGGGGGCCGACGACGTGCACGATGCCCTGCTCGGCATCGCCCAGGGAGTGGATGCGCACCCCGAACTCGGCGGCGTTGGCCCGCAGCGTCTCGATCTGCTGGCGGGAGGTCTGGTCCGCGATGCGCCGGAAGATGTCCTGGGTGGGGGTGTTGTGGTCCTCGGTGGCGATGGTCAGGTCCGGGCGGCGCCGGCGCCGCCCGGCCAGGCGCAGCCCCTCGAAGGCCTGCGGGGAGGTGACCTCGTGGAGCAGGTGCAGGTCGATGTAGATGAGGTCCGGCGCGCCGTCCTGCCCGGTGACGACGCGGTGGTCCTCCCAGACCTTCTCGGCCAGGGTGCGGGGGCGGGATGCCTCGGCCATGTCCTTGCTCCTTCTCGATGCCGCGCCGCGAGGGGCGGCGCGAAGTGTGCTCGGTGACTCATTGTGCCGAGGGATCGGGTAGGCTTCCAGGAAATGGACCAGCCTTCCACCATTTGAGATCGGAGACGTCGACCATGAGCACCAGCACCACGCCGAGCGACCCCGAGGGGCCCACCGGGATCCACCCGGAGGAATCCGGGGAGCGCATCCTCGGAGGCCTGGGCACCGCGGATCCCATGAGCGTGGCCGTGCGGCCCAGCGGCGTCGGGGTTCTGGACAAGGCCACCCACATCCTGGACTGCCTGGAGGCCGGCCCGGCCTCCCTGGCGCAGCTGGTGGAGGCCACCGGGCTGGCCCGGCCCACCGCGCACCGCCTGGCCGTGGCCCTGACCCATCACCGCCTGGTGGCCCGGGACGTGCAGGGCCGCTTCGTGCTGGGCCCGCGCCTGGGAGAGCTGGCCGCCGCCTCCGGGGAGGATCGGCTCTTCGCCGCGGCCGGGCCGGTGCTGAACCAGCTGCGCAACGCCACGGGGGAATCCGCGCAGGTCTACCGCCGTCAGGGCGAATGGCGGATCTGCGTGGCCAGCGCAGAGCGCCCCATCGGGCTGCGGGACACGATCCCGGTGGGCACGCAGCTGTCCATGAAGGCCGGATCGGCCGCGCAGGTGCTCATCGCCTGGGAGGATCATCACCGGCTGCTGGAGGGGCTGCGCCAGGCGCGCTTCTCGGCCACGGTGCTGGCGGCGGTGCGCCGTCGGGGCTGGGCGCAGTCGGTGGGCGAGCGGGAGCGGGGCATCGCCTCGGTCTCGGCCCCGGTGCGCAACCCGGCCGGCAAGGTGATCGCCGCGGTGTCGATCTCCGGTCCCATCGAGCGGCTGTCCCGTCAGCCGGGGCGCCTGCACGCCGACGTCGTCTGCCAGGCCGCCCGCCAGCTCAGCGACGCCCTGCGCGCCCAAGCCTGAGCGGGGCGGGTGGGCGGCGGGCAGGCCCGGGCCGTCCGTTCGCAACCGGCGGCCCGGGCGCCCGCCCCCGAGACCGGCGATCCATGCCCGCGGCATCACCGAGGAAGGGCGGAAGAATCGGGGCGGAGACGAGAGAAGCCCGGCAGAACATCTGTTCTGCCGGGCTTCTCATCTTAGGCCGTGACCCCAACCGGATTCGAACCGGTGTTGCCGCCGTGAGAGGGCGGAGTACTAGGCCGCTATACGATGGGGCCGGAAGCATTTCCCCGGGGAATCCCCCGGCGTCCTGCGCCTCGAAAAACTCTACCGAATCCGTGAGATCCTGCAAAATCCATTCTCGGTGAAGCTTCTCACATCCGAGCTTTCAGATGCCTGAGCGCTTCGCTGGGATACCAGGACTCGAACCTAGAATGACGGTACCAGAAACCGTTGTGTTGCCAATTACACCATATCCCATCGCTGCCGGATGGCCGACCTTTCGGCCCGCTTCCATCGCTGCAACGGACATTCACTCTACCGACACCCCGCGGGGCGCGCAACTCGAGGCCGCGTGTCCTCCTCCACAGAGCAGCGCCGCCGCGCCCTCCCCGCTGCGGGACGGGCGCGGCGGCGTCGGCCGGGTCAGTCCGCGGTCCCGCCGAGCTCGGCGCGCAGCGCGTCGATGCGCGCCAGGGAGGAGTCCCGGCCCAGGATCTCCAGAGACTCGAACAGCGGCGGGGAGATCCGGGCCCCGGAGACCGCGATGCGCACGGGCCCGAAGGCCAGGCGCGGCTTGATCCCCAGGCCCTCCACGATGGCGTCTCGCAGGGCCTGCTCGATCGGGGCGGCCTCCCAGGTCTGCAGGTCCCCCAGCGCGGCCCGTGCGGCGTCGAGCACCTGGGGGGCGGACTCCTTCAGCTGCTTGCGGGCGTCCTCGGCGATCTCGATCTGGTCGTCTGCGCGGAACAGGAACCCCAGCAGCCCCGGGGCCTCCCCCAGCAGCTGCATCCGCTCCTGCACCAGCGGCGCCGCCGCGTGCAGGATCTCCCGCTCCCGGTCGCTGAGGCTCTCGTGCACGATGCCGGCCTCGCGCAGATACGGGATCAGCCGCTCCTCGAACTCATCCCGGCCCAGCAGGCGGATGTGGGAGCCGTTGATCGCCTCGGCCTTCTTCACGTCGAAGCGCGCCGGGTTGGCCAGCACGTCGCGGACGTCGAAGTGCTCGACCATCTCCTGCAGGGAGAACACGTCCTGATCCGAGGACAGGGACCAGCCCAGCAGCGCCAGGTAGTTGACCAGGCCCTCCTTGATGAACCCTGCCTCG
The DNA here is from genome assembly GCF_044878465.1 of Rothia sp. BD8. Taxonomy (NCBI): domain Bacteria; kingdom Bacillati; phylum Actinomycetota; class Actinomycetes; order Micrococcales; family Micrococcaceae; genus Rothia; species Rothia sp. BD8. The sequence goes on from NZ_JANJES010000002.1 coordinate 251,454, forward strand.
CGCAGCAGGAAGAGGTTGGACTCCGGGTCCCGCTTCGACAGCTTCTTGTTGCCCTGGCCCATCACGTAGGGCAGGTGGCCGAACTCCGGGATGAACTCGGCGACGCCGATCTGCACCAGCGCCCGGTACAGCGCGATCTGCCGCGGCGTCGAGGAGAGCAGGTCCTCTCCGCGCAGCACGTGGGTGATGCCCATCAGCGCGTCGTCCACGGGGTTGACCAGAGGGTACAGGGGCTTGCCGTTGGCCCGGACCACCACGTAGTCGGGCACGGAGCCGGCCTTGAAGGTGATCTCCCCGCGGACCAGGTCGTGGAAGGTGATGTCCTCATCCGGCATCCGCAGGCGCAGCACCGGCTGGCGGCCCTCGGCGCGGAACGCGGCCTTCTCCTCCTCGGTGAGGTTCCGGTCGTGGTTGTCGTAGCCGAGCTTGGGGTCCTCGCCGCGCTCGCGGTGGCGCTGCTCGACCTCCTCGGGGGTGGAGAAGTCCTCGTAGACCAGGCCCGCGGCCACGAGCTTGTCGATGACCTCGGCGTAGATCTCCCCGCGCTGGGACTGGCGGTACGGCTCGTGCGGCCCGCCGACGCCGACGCCCTCGTCCCAGTCGATGCCGAGCCAGTGCAGGGCCTCGATGACCTGCTGGAAGGACTCCTCGGAGTCCCGGGCGGCGTCGGTGTCCTCGATGCGGAACACCAGCGTGCCGCCGGTGTGCCGGGCGTAGGCCCAGTTGAACAGGGCCGTGCGGACCATGCCCACGTGCGGGGTGCCGGTGGGCGAAGGGCAGAAGCGCACACGCACGGGGCGGTTTCCGCTCACGGTGGGGGTGATGGCGTCGGACATATCGGTGTTCAGCTCAGCTCTCTCGTGCGATGTTTCGGTGCGATGGTTCGTGTGATGGCGGGAGGGGGGGCGCCCGGGAGGGGGTGCTCGGCGGCTCAGGCGTCCCGGAAGGTGTTCACCAGCGGCCCGCCGATCCCCTCGATCTCGATCTCGACCTCCTGCCCGTCCCGGACCAGGCCCACCCCGTCCGGGGTGCCGGTGAGGATCACGTCCCCGGGCAGCAGGGTGAAGGCCTCGGAGACGGCGGCCACCAGCTCAGGCACGGAGAAGACCATGTCCGCGGTGGTCCCGTCCTGCACGAGGTCCCCGTCCAGCCAGGTGCGGATGGACAGCTCCTCGGTGTTCAGCTCGGTCTGGATCCACGGGCCCAGCGGGCAGGCACCGTCGAAGCCCTTGGCGCGCGCCCACTGCAGGTCCGTGCGCTGCAGGTCCCGGGCGGTGAGGTCGTTGGCCGCGGTGTAGCCGAAGACCACCTCCGGCACCCGCTCGACCGGCACGGACTTGGCCATGCGCCCGATCACCACGGCAAGCTCGGCCTCGTAGGAGACCTCCTCGCTGGCTTCGGGCAGGGTGATGGGGTCCCCGGGCCCGGCCACCGCGGTATTGGGCTTAAGGAACAGCTGCGGGGTGCTCGGGGTCGCGTTTCCCAGCTCCTCGGCGTGCCCGCTCCAGTTGCGCGCGACCCCGACGATCTTGGAGCGCGGGATGATCGGGGAGACGAGGCGGACGTCGTCGATCGCGTAGGTCTGCCGGGTGGGCTGGATGCCGGTGTAGAAGGGATCGCCGGCCAGGACGGTCAGGATCTCCTCCCCCGGCCCACCGTCCACGCGGCCGAAGTGCAGTTCGTTCTCGGCGGTGAATCTCGCGATGCGCATGGCTCCCAGCCTAGCGCGTGCCCGCCCGGCCGACGCCGCGAGGGTGCGGCGCCGGCCGGGCGGGAGGCGGCCGTCAGGTCACAGGACCCGGTGCATCCACCCGTAGGGGTCCTCGACGGTGCCGTGCTGGATGCCCACCAGCTGATCGCGCAGCCAGGTGGTGATCTCCCCGTTGGTCTGCGCCGGGGCGGGGATCTCCCCGCGCTCGGAGAGCAGCCGGCCCATGGGGGCGATCACCGCGGCGGTGCCGCAGGCGAAGATCTCGGCGATCTGCCCGGAGGCGACGCCCTCACGCCACTCCCCCAGGGTCACGGTGCGCTCCTCGACCTCGATCCCGTGGTCCTGGGCCAGGTGGATCACGGAGTCGCGGGTGATGCCGGGCAGGATGGTGCCGGTCAGCTCCGGGGTCACCAGCTTCCCATCGCGGGTGACGAAGAACACGTTCATTCCGCCGAGCTCCTCAACGGCGTCCTCGCGGTTCCGGTCGGTGAAGATCACCTGCTTGCAGCCCTGCGCCTCGCCCTCCAGCTGGGGCAGCAGGCTGGCGGCGTAGTTGCCGCCGCACTTGGCGAATCCGGTGCCGCCGGCGTGGGTCCGCGCCCAGGTGGTGGACAGCCAGATGTCCACCGGCTCGGGGGTGCCGAAGTAGTTGCCCGCCGGGGAGGCGATGACCTCGTAGAGCACCTCCCGGGAGGGACGCACCCCGAGGAAGGGCTCGGTGGCGATCATGAAGGGCCGCAGGTACAGGGAGGTGCCCTCCCCGTCGGGGATCCAGCGGTGATCGCGGCGCACGAGCTCGTCCAGGGAGGCCAGGAACAGCTCCGGGGGCAGGGCGGGCAGGGTCAGGCGCTCGGCCGAGCGGTTCAGCCGAGCCGCGTTGGCCTCGGGGCGGAACAGCCACACGGAGCCGTCGGCGTGCCGGTAGGCCTTCAGGCCCTCGAAGACCTCCTGGCCGTAGTGGAACACGGCGCTGGCAGGGTCCAGCTGCAGCGGCGCGCGGGGTTCGATCCGCGGGTCCGTCCAGGTGCCCTCCTCCGGGCTGCGCCCGCTCCACCGGATCGCGGCGACGTAGTCCGTGGCGTGGTCCCCGAAGCCCGGATCGGCGAGGATCTCCCGACGCCGGGCATCGCTGACCGGATCGGTGTTCTCGACGAAGCGGAAGGAGGGCTGGGGCTGCTCGGGGGTCATGGGAGGGGTTCCTCGTTTCGGTGCTGGGATGGCGGGTTTCTCGGGGGCGGCGGGCGGTCGGGCGGTCACAGGCGGGTCAGGATGGCCTCCCCGATCTCGGCGGTGGAGCGTTCGGCTCCGGAGCGCTCCCGCAGGTCGGCTTCCACGGCCCGCTCGATGCCGGCGGCCGCCGCCTCCATCCCGCGGTGGCGCAGCAGGAGCGCGCCGGCCAGGATCGCCGCGGTGGGATCGGCGATCCCCCGTCCCGCGATGTCCGGGGCCGAGCCGTGCACGGGCTCGAACATCGAGGGGTGGGCCCCGGAGGCGTCGATGTTCCCGCACGCGGCGTATCCGATGCCTCCGGTGATCGCCCCGGCCTGGTCGGTGAGGATGTCCCCGAAGAGGTTGTCCGTGACGATCACGTCGAAGCGGGAGGGGTCCGTGGTCAGGAAGATCGTCGCCGCATCCACGTGCAGGTAGTCCACGGCGACGTCGGGATGCTCGGCGGCCAGCTCGTCGAGGATCCGGGAGTACAGCCGCCCCGCGTGCACGAGGACGTTGGTCTTGTGCACCAGGGTCAGGCGCCGGCGCCGGGTCTCGGCCAGCTCGAAGGCGTAGCGCACGAGGCGGCGGATCCCGTGGGCCGTGTTCACGGAGACCTCGGTGGCGATCTCGTGATCGGTGCCGGTGCGCAGGGAGCCGCCGCTGCCGGTGTAGGGCCCCTCGGTGCCCTCGCGCACGACGACGAAGTCGATCTCCCCCGGATCGCGCAGCGGCGAGACGGCCCCGGGCAGCAGCCGGGAGGGGCGCAGGTTGACGTAGTGGTCGAAGGCGAAGCGCAGGCGCAGGAGGATCTCCCGCTCCACGAGCCCGGAGGGCACCTCGGCCGAGCGCGGATCCGCCCCGACGGCGCCGAACAGGATCGCGTCGTGTTCGGCCAGCCGAGCGAGGGTGCCCTCGGTGAGGGTCTCCCCGGTGCGCAGCCAGTGCTCGGCGCCCAGGGCGTACTTGGTGGAGCGCACGGCGACGCCCTCGGTCTCGGCCGCGCGCACCAGCACGCGGTGGGCCTGCTCGGTCACCTCGGGGCCGATCCCGTCCCCGGGGATGACGGCCAGGTCCAGCGCGGCGGAGGAGGGGGCGGGGGGCTCAGACGTGGTGGGCATGACACCACGGTAGTCCTCGGGTCCTCGCGGAAACCGCATCCTGGACACCCCGTCTCACGATGTGAACCCCAGTGCCCCGTGGGCGGCCCCGCGCACGGCGAGCCAGGCCAGCCCGGCCCAGGCGGCCGCCCACAGCACCGAGGCGAAGGTGCCGACGATGAAGCGCTCGGCTCCCGCCCCGCCGCGCAGCTGCCCGAGGCGTCCCAGTCCCTTGATCGCCGCGATCACGCCGAGCCCGGCCGGCCAGCCCAGCAGCAGCGCGGCGAAGACCGCGGCCCGCTCCAGCAGCCCGATCCACTGTCCGCAGCGCAGCACGGGATCCCGCTCCGGATCCTGCGGCTCAGACGGGCCGGCCGAGCCGTCGGGAATCGTCGTGCGGTGGGCCAGCCCGAGCACGGCGGCGCTGACGACCGATCCGCCCGGGACCGCCGCTCCCGCGCACCCGAGCACGAGCAGCAGGACCTCGACGGCGCCGAGGCTGGGCGCCTGGCCTGCGAGCGTGCCGGGATCGGCGAGCAGCAGCACCGCGCATACCACCAGCAGGGCCAGCAGCACGGCGGCCCAGGCCATCCGCCACCGCGTGGAGGCCAGCGGCACGCGCAGGCAGGTGACGGCCCCGATGAAGGCGGCGGTCAGGGACAGGACGAGGGCGATGAAGGTTATGGTCTGCTCCCATCGGTCGGTGTGCCGGAGGTCCGAGGATTCGAGGCCCGGGCCTCGGAGCCCTCGCGCGCTTCGAGGGCCGCGGCCAGCGCGACGGCGTGGCCCATGACCTCCTCGAGTGGGCGGTACAGGGCGGTGTCCAGCCGCTCGGAGACGGCCTGCTGGGTGATGCCCAGCCGGGCCGCGGCCTCGGCCTGGGTCAGGCCGGTCAGCGCCAGGTCGTAGGCCTGCCGCGTGGTCTCGCGCTGCCGAGCGCGCACCCGCAGGATCAGGCGCAGCTGGGCCTGCACGGCGGCGGCCAGATCCGGTGCACCCGGCCGGGGTGCATCCGGGTCTGGTTCCGCGGAAGATGGCCCGGCAGGGTCGGCGTCGGCGGGGCCACCCTGGAAGCCCAGGTGCGAGGGGTCGGCCTTGGCCTGCTCGACGGCGGTGCGCGCCCGGAGGAAGGCGGGGCCGCGCCCGGCCCGGGAATCCGGCTGCCCCGCCGGGAGGCGGGCCGGGCCCTGCCCGATCCCGCAGTGCCACCGGCCGGTCAGGGCCAGCTCCACCGCGCAGCGCAGCGCGTCCCGGGCCTCATCGAACACCGCCTGGGCCTCATCCCCGGCGGTCCGGGCGAAGGGCAGGCGGGCGCGATCCGCCCAGGGGGCGCCGTCCAGCTCCGGGATGCGATCCGGGTGGTGGCGGGAGTCGATCTGATCGACCGTGAGCACGAACACCATGGAACGATCCTACAAGGCCATAGCCTTGTGTGCACCCCTCACAAGGCAGGAGCCTTGTCTGCTCAGGACTCGGGCAGCTCCACGCGGGGGAAGATCCCCTGCGGACTGGGCAGCTCGGTGCCGGGGCGGATGCGCTGCTCGACGGCGGAGAACATCCGCGCCGAGCCCTCCTCTTGGCCCAGCTGATCCAGGAGCCGGGCCATCGACGTCGGCATCACCGGCTGCACCAGCAGCGCCACGGTCCGCAGGACCTCCAGCGTCGTGGCCAGCACGGCCGCCATCCGCTCCGGGTCCGCCTTGCGCAGCTTCCACGGCTCCTGGGCGGTGAAGTAGCGGTTGGCCTCGGCGATCACCCGCCAGATCCGATCCAGCGCGCGGTGGAAGTCCAGGACCTCCAGGTCCCGGCGCACCGCCGGCAGCAGCGCGTCGGCGGCCTGAAGCAGGGCGGCGTCCTCCGGGGTCGGCTCCCCGGCCTCCGGGACCTTTCCCCCGCAGTTCTTCGCGACCATGGACAGCGAGCGCTGGGCGAGGTTGCCCAGGTCGTTGGCCAGGTCCGAGTTGATCCGCGAGACGATCGCCGGGGCGCTGTAGGAGCCGTCCTGGCCGAAGGTGACCTCGCGCAGCAGGAAGAACCGCAGCGGGTCCACCCCGAAGGAGTCCACCAGCTGCGCCGGATCCAGCACGTTGCCCACGGACTTGGACATCTTGGCCCCGTCCACGAGCAGGAAGCCGTGGGCGAAGACGTTGCGGGGCAGCTCGATGCCGGCCGACCAGAGGAAGGCCGGCCAGTAGACCGTGTGGAAGCGGATGATGTCCTTGCCGATCACGTGGAAGTCCGCCGGCCAGTAGCGGCGGAACATCTCGCCGTCGACGTCCGGGAAGCCCAGGCCGGTGAGGTAGTTGGTGAGGGCGTCCACCCACACATACATGATGTGCTTCGGATCCCCCGGCACGGGGATGCCCCAGTCGAAGGTGGTCCGGGAGATGGACAGATCCCGCAGCCCCGAGGCCACGAAGGAGGCGACCTCGTTGCGCCGGTGCTCCGGCATGGCCAGGCCCTCGGTGCGGTACAGCTCCAGCAGGCGGTCCTGGTACTTGGAGAGGCGGAAGAAGTAGGACTCCTCCTCCGTCCACTCCACCTCGGTGTCGGTGGGGATCGCGTAGCGCACCCCGTCCGAGCGCAGCTCCGTCTCCTCCTCGGCGTAGAAGGCCTCATCGCGCACCGAATACCACCCGGCGTAGGTGTCCAGGTAGATGTCCCCGTTGGCCTCCATGCGCCGCCACATCTCCTGGCAAGCGGCCGCGTGGTCGGGATCCGTGGTGCGGATGAACCGGTCGTAGCTGATCCCCAGCAGATCGTCCATGGCCCGGATCTTCGCGGAGTTGGCGTCGGCCAGCTCCTTGGCGGTGATGCCCTGCTTGGCCGCGGAGGTCTGCATCTTCTGTCCGTGCTCATCCGTGCCGGTCTGGAATCGCACGTCGTAGCCGTCCAGGCGCTTGAACCGGGCCAACACGTCGCAGGCGATGTGCTCGTAGGCGTGGCCGATGTGCGGATCCCCGTTGGGGTAGACGATCGCGGTGGTGAGGTAGTACGGATCGGCGGGTGAAGTCATGGCTCCCACTGTATCGAGGTGGCGGATCCTGCGGGCTCAGTCCGTCAGGGACACGGCCGCGGCCAGGCCGGCGCGGATGGTGTCCCGGATGGAGGCGACCATCGCGGGGGCGGCCGGGGAGTCCAGGGCGAGCACGGAGAAGGCCCGCTCCTCGTTCTCGGCCCGCGAGACCTGCATGCCGGCGATGTTGACCCCGGCGGTGCCCAGCAGGGTCCCCATCGCGGCGATGATCCCCGGGCGATCCCGATAGTCCAGCAGGAGCATGTGGTCGGTGAGGTTGACCTCGAAGTCGAAGCCGTTGATCCCGGTGAGCTTCTCCACCAGCTTGGGGCCGGTGACCGTGCCGGAGACGGACAGCCGGGTGCCGTCGGCCAGGATCGCGCTGATCGTGGTCTCGTTGCGGAAGCCCTCGACCTCGGGGGTGGTCACCAGGGAGGTCTCCACCTGCCGCTGCTCGGCGATCATGGGGGCGTTGACGTAGGAGACCTTCTCCGAGACCACGTCAGTGAACACGCCTTTGAGGGCCGCCAGGCGCAGGGAGGAGACGTCCTTCTGCGCGATCTCCCCCGCGATGCGCACCTCGATGCTGGTCAGCGGCGAGTCCGTGCTCAGGGCGGTGAGCACCCGCCCGAGCTTCTCGGCCAGCGCGATGCCGGGGCGCACGTCGGCGTCGATGGGTCCGCCGGCGATGTTGACCGCGTCCGGGACGAGCTCGCCCTCCAGGGCCAGCTTCACGGAGCGGGCCACGGACACCCCGGCCTTCTCCTGGGCCTCGCGGGTGGAGGCGCCCAGGTGCGGGGTGGTCACCACCTGCGGCAGGTCCACCAGGTCCAGCCCGGTGTCCGGCTCCGTCTCGAAGACATCCAGCGCGGCCCCGGCGATCTGCCCCTCCTTCAGGGCCTGGGCCAGGGCACGCTCATCCACCAGTCCGCCGCGGGCGACGTTGACGACGACGGCCGTGTCCTTCATCGCGGCGAAGGCCTCGGCCCCGAGCATCCCGATGGTCTCGGGGGTCTTGGGCATGTGGATGGTGATCACGTCGGCCTCGGCCAGCAGGGTCTCCAGGTCCGTCAGGCGCACGCCCAGGGAGGCCGCGCGCGGGGCGGTGACGAAGGGGTCGTAGGCCAGCAGCTCGGTGCCGAAGGGCGCCAGGCGCTCGGCCACCAGCCCGCCGATGCGCCCGAGGCCGATGATGCCGACCTTCTTCTCGTACAGCTCGGTGCCGGTGTAGGCCGAGCGCTTCCACTCCCCGGCCCGCAGCGAGGCGTTGGCCTGGGAGATGTTGCGCAGCAGACCCAGGATGTGCCCGACGGTCAGCTCGGCGGCGGAGATGATGTTGGAGGTGGGGGCGTTGACCACCATGATCCCCGCGGCCGTGGCGGCGGGGATGTCCACGTTGTCCAGGCCGACCCCGGCGCGGGCGATGACCTTCAGGCGGTGGGCGGCGGCGATGGCCTCGGCGTCCAGGGTCGTGGCCGAGCGGATCAGGATCGCGTCGACCTCGGCGATGTCGGCCAGCAGCCGGGTGCGGTCCGCGCCGTCGGTGCGGCGGATCTCGAAGGCCGGGCCCAGGGCCTCGACGGTCGCGGGAGAGAGCTCTTCGGCGAGCAGGACGACGGGCTTGTCGCTCACGGGGGTTCCTTCGCTTGGGGTGCGGCGGGGTGTGGGTATCCGCGGATGCGGGGTGGAGTGGTGCGGCGCTGGGGGTGCCCCGCGAGGGCGGGGCGGGGGGGGGGGGGGGGGGGGGGGGCCCCCCCCCCCCCCCCCCCGGGGGGGGGGGCGGGGGGGGGGGGGGGGGGGCGCCCCCGGGGGGGGGGCCCGGCCGCCGGGCCCCCCCCGCGCCCCCCCGGCCGGGGGGCCCCCGGGGGGCCCCCCCCGGGGGGGGGCCCCCCCACCCGGCGGTCCCCCCCCGCCCCCCCCCCCCCCCCCCCCCGCGCCGTCGGCTCAGAGCAGGTCGATCGGCCGGTCGCTGGGCCGCACCGGCTCCGGCAGCGCCGTCGCACCCAGCAGGTGCCGCTCCACCGCCGCCGCGCAGGCCCGCCCCTCGGCGATGGCCCACACCACCAGGGACTGGCCGCGCCCGGCGTCGCCGCAGGAGAACACCCCGTCCACCGCGGTCATGTACCGCTCATCCCGGGCCACGTTGGTGCGCGAATCCAGCGGCGCCCCCAGCTGCTCGGTGATCGCCTCGGAGTCCTGGCCGGTGAAGCCCAGGGCCAGGAACACCAGGTCCGCGGGGATCACGTGCTCGGTGCCCGCCTTGGGCACCCGCTTGCCGTCCTCGCGGTACTCGGTCTCGGCCACCCGGATCCCGGTCAGCTTCCCGTCCTCGCCCACGAACTCCACCGTGGAGGCCAGGTAGTTCCGGCGCCCGCCCTCCTCGTGGGAGCTGGCCACCTCGAAGAGGTTCGGGAACATCGGCCACGGCTCGTGCTCGGCCCGCTCCTCCGGGGGCTTGCGCCCGATCGCCAGGGTCGTCACCGAGGCCGCGCCCTGCCGGTGGGCGGTGCCGATGCAGTCGGCACCGGTGTCCCCGCCGCCCAGGACCACCACGTGCTTGCCGGCCGCGTCGATCGCCTCGGGCACCTCGTCGCCTGCCTGCACCCGGTTGGAGGCCACCAGGTAGTCCATCGCGAAGTGCACCCCGGAAAGCTCCCGCCCCGGGATCGGCAGATCCCGCGGCTTGGTCGCCCCGGTGGCCACCACGACGGCGTCGTAGCGGCGGCGCAGCTGATCCCAGGTGATGTCCCGGCCGATCTCCACGCCGGGCCGGAACCGGGTGCCCTCGGCCTCCATGACCCGCAGGCGCCGCTCGATGACCTCCTTCTCCAGCTTGAAGTCCGGGATGCCGTAGCGCAGCAGGCCGCCGATGCGGTCCTCCCGCTCGTACACCGCGACGGTGAACCCGGCCTGGGTCAGCTGCTGGGCGGCGGCCAGACCCGCCGGCCCGGAGCCGACGACGGCGACCGTGCGGTCCACGAGCCGCTCCGGCACCTGCGGGGTGATCACGTGTTCCTCGAACGCGGACTCCCCGATGCTGTATTCCACCTGCTTGATGGTCACCGGCGGCTGGTTGATCCCCAGCACGCAGGAGGCCTCGCAGGGGGCCGGGCAGACCCGCCCGGTGAACTCCGGGAAGTTGTTGGTCGCGTGCATCCGGTCCACGGCCTCGCGGGTCAGCCCCCGCCAGGTGAGGTCGTTCCACTCCGGGATGAGGTTGCCCAGCGGGCAGCCCTGGTGGCAGAAGGGCACGCCGCAGTCCATGCAGCGGGAGGCCTGCTCCTTGAGCACCGCCGAGTCCTGCTCGACCTGCACCTCCTTCCAGTCCCGGATGCGCACCGGGACCGGGCGCTTGGGCCGGTCCTGACGCTGGGTGTGCTTCAGGAAGCCGCGGGGGTCAGCCACGGGCGGTCACCTCCAGGATCTCCTGCCAGACGGCGTCCCCGTCCGGATCCGCGCCGTTCTCCTCGGCGCGCTCGCGGATGCTCCGCACGGCCGCGAAGTCGCGCGGCAGCACACGGGTGAATCGGGCCAGGCTGGCCGGGACGTCGTCGAGCAGGGCGCGGGCCGCCGGGGAGCCGGTCTCCGCCCAGTGCTTCTCCAGCAGCGCGGTGACCACCTGCTCATCCTGCTCGTCCAGTCCGGATAAGGTCAGCTCCCCGGATTCCCGGGCGGCCCTGTTGACGTCCACCGGGTCCAGGTCCAGCACGTAGGCGGTGCCCCCGGACATCCCGGCGCCGAAGTTGCGTCCGGTGGGTCCGATGATCACCGCGGTGCCGCCGGTCATGTACTCGCAGCCGTGGTCCCCGATGCCCTCGGCGACCGCGGTGGCCCCGGAGTTGCGCACCAGGAACCGCTCGCCCACCTGCCCGGAGAGGAACAGCTCCCCGCTGGTGGCGCCGTAGCCGATGACGTTGCCGGCGATCACGTTCTCCTGCGACAGGTAGCCCTCCTGCCGGTGGGGTCGGACGATGATCCGCCCGCCGGACAGGCCCTTGCCGACGTAGTCGTTGGACTCCCCCGCCAGGCGCAGGGTGATGCCCTGCGGCAGGAACGCGCCCAGGGACTGCCCGGCCTGCCCGGACAGGTTCACGGTGATGGTGTCCGGGTCCAGGAACTCCGGGCCGAAGGTCGCGGTCACCGCGTTGCCGAGCATCGTGCCGACGGCGCGGTCCGTGTTGATCACGGTGTGCTCCAGGGACACGGGCGTGCGCTGCTGAAGGGCGGGGGCGGCCAGGCGGATCAGCTCGGCGTCCAGGTGCTTGTCCAGTTCGTGGTCCTGCCCGCGCAGGTTGCGCACCCCCTGCCCGCCGTACTCCACCGCGGTGGAGCGCAGCACGTTGGTCAGGTCCAGCCCCTCGGCCTTCCAGTGGGCCACGGCCCGCTCGGTGTCCAGCACCTCCGCGTGTCCGATGGCCTCCTGGAGGCTGCGGAATCCCAGGCTCGCCAGGTGCTCGCGGACCTCCTCGGCGATGAACTCGAAGAAGTTCACCACGTGCTCGGCCTTGCCGGTGAAGCGCTCGCGCAGCACCGGGTTCTGGGTGGCCACCCCCACGGGGCAGGTGTCCAGGTGGCACTTGCGCATCATGATGCAGCCCTCCACCACCAGCGGGGCGGTCGCGAAGCCGTACTCCTCGGCCCCCAGCAGGGCCGCGATGACGACGTCGCGTCCGGTCTTCATCTGCCCGTCGGCCTGCACGACCACCCGGTCCCGCAGCCCGTTGAGCATCAGGGTCTGCTGCGCCTCGGCCAGGCCCAGCTCCCACGGTCCCCCGGCGTGCTTCAGCGAGTTCAGAGGGGCGGCTCCCGTGCCGCCGTCGTGCCCGGAGATCAGCACGACGTCGGCCTTGGCCTTGGTCACCCCGGCGGCGACCGTGCCCACCCCGATCTCGGAGACGAGCTTCACGTGCACGCGGGCCTTCGGGTTGGCGCGCTTGAGGTCGTAGATCAGCTGCGCCAGGTCCTCGATGGAGTAGATGTCGTGGTGCGGCGGCGGGGAGATCAGCGAGACCCCGGGGGTCGCGTGCCGGGTGCGGGCCACCCACGGGTAGACCTTCGCGGACATCAGCTGCCCGCCCTCCCCGGGCTTGGCGCCCTGGGCCATCTTGATCTGGATGTCGTCGGCGTGGGTCAGGTACAGGCTGGTCACTCCGAAGCGCCCGGAGGCCACCTGCTTGATGGCCGAGCGCCGCTCGGGGTCCAGCAGCCGTTCCAGATCCTCCCCGCCCTCGCCGGTGTTGGACTTCGCGCCCAGCCGGTTCATCGCGATGGCCAGGGTCTGGTGGGCCTCCTGGGAGATCGAGCCGTAGGACATCGCCCCGGTGGAGAAGCGCTTGACGATCTGCGAGACCGGCTCGACCTCCTCCAGCGGCACGGGCTCCCGGTCCGGGCGGAAGGCCATCAGCCCGCGCAGGGTCATCAGCCGCTCGGACTGGTCATCCACCCGGCGGGTGTAGGACTTGAAGATGTCGTAGCGGCGGGTGCGGGTCGCGTGCTGCAGCCGGAACACCGTGTGCGGGTCGAACAGGTGCGGCGCCCCGTCCCGGCGCCAGTCGTACTCCCCGCCGGTCTCCAGGGCGCGGAACGGGACGGAGACGCCGTCGGCGGGGTAGGCGCGGGCGTGGCGGGCCCGGGTCTCCTCGGCGATGACCTCCAGCCCGGCCCCGCCCAGCTGGGAGTGGGTGCCGGTGAAGTACTCGTCCATCAGGGACTGGGACAGCCCCAGGGCCTCGAAGGTCTGCGCGCCGGTGTAGGAGCTGACCGTGGAGATGCCCATCTTGGACATGATCTTCTGCAGGCCCTTGCCCAGGGCGGTGATGAGGTTGCGCACCGCCTGCTGCGGGCTCACCTCGGTCAGCTCCCCGGTGCGCACCAGGTGCTCCGCGGACTCCATCGCCAGGTACGGGTTGACCGCGGAGGCGCCGTAGCCGATCAGGCAGGCCACGTGGTGCACCTCCCGCACGTCCCCGGCCTCCACGACCAGGCCCACCTTGGTGCGGGTGGCCGAACGCAGCAGGTGGTGGTGCACCGCCGCGGTGAGCAGCAGCGACGGGATGGGGGCCCAGGTGGCCGAGGAGCTGCGGTCGGACAGCACGATGTACTGCACCCCGCGGTGGATCGCGGCGGAGACCTTCTCGCAGATCTCGGTGATCCGGGCGCGCAGCGCGGCGGCACCGCCGGCGGGGTCGTAGAGGCCGCGCACCTTCAGGGCCGTGGACATCCCGTCCTCGTCCTCCAGGTGCACGATCTTGTCCAGCTCGTCGTTGTCCAGCACCGGGAACGGCAGCTCCAGGTGGTGGGCGCTGACGTAGCCGTTGCGTAGCAGGTTGCCGTCCGGGCCGATGCTGGTGCCCAGGGAGGTGACCAGCTGCTCGCGGATCGAGTCCAGCGGGGGGTTGGTGACCTGGGCGAAGGACTGCACGAAGTAGTCGAACAGCAGCCGGGGCCGCTCGGCCAGAGCGGCGATCGGGGTGTCGGTGCCCATCGCGTAGATCGGCTCCGCCCCGGTGCGGGCCATCGGCTTGAGGATCTTGTTCAGCTCCTCGTGGGTGTACCCGAAGGTCTGCTGGCGCAGCAGGATCGAGCGCGGGGAGGACTGCTGGTGCTCCCGCTGGGGCAGGGACTCCAGGGTGGTGATGTTCTGCTCGCACCACTGCTTCCAGGGGTTGCGCGCGGCCACCTCCGCCTTGATCTCCTCATCCGGGACGATCCGCCCGGCCTCGGTGTCCACGAGGAACATGGTCCCCGGGGACACTCGGCCCTTGCGCACCACCTTCCGATCCCCGAGCTCGACGACGCCGACCTCCGAGGCGAAGACCACCAGACCGTCCTCGGTGACCCAGTACCGGCCCGGGCGCAGCCCGTTGCGGTCCAGCACCGAGCCGACCAGGGCGCCGTCGGTGAAGGTCACCGCGGCGGGGCCGTCCCACGGCTCCATCAGCGTGGAGTGGTACCGGTAGAAGGCCCGCCGGTCCTCGTCCATGGTCTCGTGGTTCTCCCAAGCCTCGGGGATCATCATCATGATCGCCTCCGGCAGCGAGCGCCCGGAGAGCATCAGCAGCTCGGCGACCTCGTCGAAGGACTGCGAGTCCGAGGCCCCGACGGAGCAGATCGGGAACAGCTCCTCCGGGTTGCGCCCGAGCAGCGGGGACTTCAGCTGGGACTGCCGGGCCCGCATCCAGTTGCGGTTGCCCTTGACGGTGTTGATCTCGCCGTTGTGCGCGATGGTGCGGAAGGGCTGGGCCAGCGGCCAGGAGGGGAAGGTGTTGGTGGAGAACCGGGAGTGCACGATCGCCAGGCGGGTGGTGAACCGCGGATCGGACAGGTCCGGGTAGAACGGCTCCAGCTGGGCGGTGGTGAGCATGCCCTTGTAGGTGATGGTGCGGCTGGAGAAGGAGGAGAAGTACACCCCGAGCTTGTGCTGGGCGCGCTTGCGCACCCGGAAGGCCTTCTGGTCCAGCTGGCGCCGGCGGGCGTCCTCGTCCAGACCCACCACGGGGATGTGCCCGGTGAAGGCCTCCTGGCCGCCGCCCTCGGCGACGAAGATCTGCACGAAGTGCGGCATCACGGCGCGGGAGCTCTTGCCCACCACGGACTCCACGATGGGCACCACCCGGGTGCCCAGCACCCGCAGCCCCTCGGCCTCGGCCAGCTCGGTCAGGGCCTGCAGGTGCTCTTCGGCGCCGATGCCGTCGGTGGGCAGGTAGGCGGTGCCCACCGCGTACTCCCCCAGCGGGGGCAGGGCGAAGTCGGCCTCCGCCCGGAAGAAGGCGTCCGGGATCTGCAGGAGGATCCCCGCGCCGTCGCCGGTGCCCTCGTCCGCGCCCACCGCGCCCCGGTGCTCCAGGGCGCGCAGGGCGATCAGGGCCTGGTCGACGATCTCGTGGGAGCCCTCCCCGCTGAGGGTGGCGATCATCGCCAGCCCGCAGGCGTCCTTCTCCTGGTCGGGGTGGTACAGCCCGGTGTCCCGGGGCGCGGCGGAGAAGGTCTCGAAGGGCGAGCGGGCGCGCTCACCGGTCTGGTCGACGTCGGGCATGGTCGCGGACTCCTCCCGGTCGGGGCCACCGTGGAGTCGGGTGCGCCGACCCGGACCCTCGAGGTGAGATCCTCGGGCGAGGAGGCGGCGGGCCCTGGGGGAACCGGGCCCGCGCGGACGCGCCGGCGCGATCTCTTCCGAACCAGTGTCTCCACGGTGGCCGCGTCGTTGCAGCGTGGACGAGGCTCGTCCGCTCGTATCCCGTCCGGCCGGATGCGGCGGCGGGGAGGGTCGAGTGGGCCGTGCGGCGCCGGTGGGGCGCACTGGACGACCGATTCTCCTCAGGTGATGTGATGCAAAACTACCGCGGATCCCCGGCGTTCTCCAAAGTGTGACCCTGCGTTCCAGCATCCGGACGCTCCTCCGAGTCCCGGGGACGGCGCCCGAACACCCCCAGCATGATCAGCCCGAGGACCACCAGCAGCCCGGCGGTCCACACGTGGATGCGCAGCCCCAGCAGCTCCTGGGAGTGGTCGATGCGCAGGAACAGCTCGATCATCAGCCGACCGAAGCCGTAGTAGGCCACGTAGGCCCAGAAGGTCTGGCCCAGCTTCAGCAACCCGCGGCGGGAGATCCACAGCAGCAGCAGCGCCCCGAGCACGTCCCAGAGGGATTCGTAGAGGAACGTCGGGTGGAACAGAGTGCCCGGCGGGTACTGGTGCGGGAAGTTGTAGCTGGTGGGGTCGATCTCCAGGCCCCACGGCAGGGTCGTCGGCTTGCCGAACAGCTCCTGGTTGAACCAGTTGCCCCAGCGGCCGATGCCCTGGGCCAGCAGGATCCCGGGGGCCGCGGCGTCGGCGAACTTGGTCAGGGACAGCCCCAGGCGCCGGCAGGCGATCCAGGCGCCCAGCGCCCCGCAGGAGATCGCCCCCATGATGCCGATGCCGCCCTCCCAGATCTTCAGGGCATCCCACGGGTTCCGGCCGGGCCCGAAGTAGTCCTCGGGCGCGGTGATCAGCACGTGGTACAGCCGGGCCCCGACCAGCCCGAGGGGGATCGCGACGTAGGCGATGTCCCAGAGGGTGTCCGGGTCCTCCCCTGCCGCGGCCCAGCGCCGGGAGGTCAGCCACAGGCACACGACGATGCCCAGCAGGATGCACAGCGCGTAGGCGTGGATCGTCAGCGGGCCGAGGTGGAAGGCGCTCCAGGACGGCGACGGGATGGCCGCCAGCACGGCGAGCGGGCTCACAGGCGGGACTCCCCGGACGGGACCCGCGGATCCCGCGGAGCGGTGCTGGGGGCGGGCTCGGCCGCGTCGTCCCCGGAGGGCTCGCGCCCGGCCAGCTGCCGGGTCAGCGCCCCGACGGCCTCGGGGCCACCCTCGCCCAGGGCCCGCACCAGGGCGGTGCCGACGATGACGCCGTCGGCGTAGGCCCCGATCTGCTCGACGTGCTCCCGACGCGAGACGCCCAGGCCCACGCACACCGCGGGCGCCCCGGCGGCGCGCAGGTCCGCCACGAGCTTCTCGGCGGCGTCGGAGACCTTCTCCCTGGCCCCGGTCACGCCCATCACCGAGACAGCGTAGACGAAGCCGCTGGAGGCCCGGGAGATCATCTCCAGGCGCTGGGCGGTGGAAGAGGGAGCGGCCAGGAAGATCCGGTCCAGCCCGTGCGCGGCACTGGCCGCGAACCACTGCTCGGCCTCCTCCGGGACCAGGTCCGGGGTGATGATCCCCGCTCCCCCGGCCTCGGTCAGCTCCCGGGCGAAGCGGTCCACGCCGCGGCGCAGCACCGGGTTGATGTAGGTCATCACCACGACGACGGCGTCCGTGGCCGCGGTGATCTCCCGGACCGCGCGGAACAGCTCGTCCACCCGGAAGCCGCGGGCCAGGGCCATCGCGGTGGCCTCCTGGATCACGGGCCCGTCCATGACGGGGTCCGAGTACGGCACGCCGAGTTCGATGATGTCCGCCCCGGATCGGCCCAGCTCGATGGCCGCGGCGATGGACTCCTCCGTGCTGGGGTAGCCCACGGGCAGGTACCCGATGAGGGCGGGTCGGCCCTGCTCGCGGCAGGCCGCCAGGCGCTCGGCCAGCCGGGAGTGCTCGGGGGCCGGCGGGAACTCGGTGGGCAGCCGGATCCCGCGGGGTGCGGCCTGCTCTGCCCCTTCCGGTGCGGCCTCGGCGCGGCGGGCTGCGGTCGGGTCGGTGCTCATCGCTGCATCCCTTCGGCGGTGTCCTCGTGCTGGTCGGTGGGCAGCTGCTCGGCGGCCTGCGGGTCCGCGGCGTGCACGGCGTCGGTCTGGGTCTGCGTGCCCGCCCCGTGCAGCTGGGAGCTGGGCTCGGCCTCGCCCAGCCCGAACCAGCGCACCGCGGTGTCCATGTCCTTGTCCCCGCGTCCGGACAGGCACACGACCATGACCTTCTCCCGCGCCGCCTCCGGGTCCTCGGCCTTCCACTGCTCGATCACCCGCAGCGCCCCGGCCAGGGCGTGGGCGGATTCCACCGCGGGGATGATGCCCTCGGTGCAGCACAGCAGGCGCAGGGCGTCCATGGCCTCGGTGTCCGTGACCGGCTGGTAGGAGACCCGCCCGATGTCGGCCAGGTGCGCGTGCTCCGGGCCCACCCCCGGGTAGTCCAGGCCCGCGGAGATGGAGTGGGACTCGATGGTCTGCCCGTCCTCGTCCTGCATCAGGTACGTCATCGCCCCGTGCAGCATCCCCGGGCGCCCCAGGGTGATGGTCGCGGCGTGGCGACCGGTCTCCACCCCGTCTCCGCCGGCCTCGAAGCCGTACAGGTCCACGGGGTCATCCAGGAAGGCGTGGAAGATGCCGATCGCGTTGGAGCCGCCGCCCACGCAGGCCGCGACGGCGTCGGGCAGGGCGCCGGTGGCCTCGCGCACCTGGGCGCGGGCCTCGGTGCCGATCGCGTCGTGGAAGTACCGGACCATGGCCGGGAACGGGTGGGCGCCGGCGGCGGTGCCCAGCAGGTAGTGGGTCGTGTCCACATGGGCCACCCAGTCCCGCAGGGCCTCGTTGATCGCGTCCTTCAGGGTGCGCGAGCCGGTCTGCACCGCGACCACCCGGGCCCCGAGCAGCTGCATGCGCGCCACGTTCAGGGCCTGGCGCCGGGTGTCCTCCTCGCCCATGTAGATCACGCACTCCATGCCGAAGTACGCCGCTGCGGTCGCCGTGGCCACGCCGTGCTGGCCGGCGCCGGTCTCCGCGATGAGGCGGGTCTTGCCCATGCGCCGGGCCAGCAGGGCCTGACCCATGACGTTGTTGATCTTGTGGGAGCCGGTGTGGTTCAGGTCCTCGCGCTTGAGGAAGATCCGGGCGCCGGCCCGTTCGCTGAGGCGTGCAGCCTCGGTGAGCAGGGAGGGGCGGTTGGAGTACTCGCGGGAGAGTCGCTGGAACTCCTCGGCGAAGGCCGGATCCGCCTTGGCCTTCTCGAAGGTCTCCTCCAGCTCGTCCATCGCCCGGATCAGCGATTCGGCCATCCACCGGCCGCCGTAGCGCCCGAAGTACGGCCCCGGGGCATCGCGCAGGGAGTGCGCGCCCGCGGAGCCGTCGGGGCGGTCCCCGGCGAGGAAGGCCTCGGCCAGCCCGGCATCCCCGGCGTCCCGGGCTCCGGGGTCCTGGGGGGTTGCCGTGCTGGCGCCGTCGCGCGGCTGCTCGCTCATGCCCGCTCCTCCTCGATGCTCTCCAGCCGGGCCGCGCGGGCCCGGCGTCCGTGGTTGCGGAACTCGGAGACGGCCTCGCGCGGGTCCTCGGTGCGCACCAGCGCCTCCCCCACCAGCACGACGTCGGCCCCGGCCGCGGCGTAGTCGGCGACCACCTCGGGGCCGGTCACCCCGGATTCGGCGACGATCAGGCGCCCCTCGGGGATCCGATCCGCCAGGGTCGCGAAGTGCGCGGGGTCGGTCTCCAGGGTCTTGAGGTTGCGGGTGTTGATCCCGATGATCTTCGCCCCGGTGGCCACGGCCCGGTCCACCTCCTCCTCGGTGTGGGCCTCCACGATCGCGTTCATGCCCAGCCGGTGGGTCAGCTCCAGGTACTCGCGCAGCTGTTCGTCATCCAGGATCGCCGCGATCAGCAGCACCAGGTCCGCCCCGTGGGCGCGAGCCTCCCAGATCATGTACGGGTCGATGACGAAGTCCTTGCGCAGCAGCGGGATGGAGACCTCCGCGCGCACCGCGTCCAGGTCCGCCAGGCGACCCTGGAAACGGCGGGACTCGGTGAGCACCGAGATCGCCGCAGCCCCGCCGGCCTCGTACTCGTGGGCCAGACGAGCCGGCTCCGGGATCTCGGCCAGGGCCCCCTTGGAGGGGCTGGCCCGCTTGACCTCCGCGATGATCTCGACGGTGGCGACGCCGGCGCCGCGCAGGGCGGCCAGGGCGTCGCGGGTCGGAGAGACGGAGGCGACCTTCTTGGCCAGCTCCTCGAGGCCGATCTCGGCCCGGCGGGCCTCCAGGTCCTCGCGGACTCCGGCGATGATCTCGTCCAGGACTGTCATGGGGGTGGTGCGTCGCTTTCGGATCGGGTGCGGGGAACGGTGGGGAAGCCGTTAAGCCGACAGCGCCCCTCTGGAGCCCCGGGCGCCGTGGTGGCGCGGGGCCAGGGGGCGCTGCGGTCGGAAGACGATGGGGCTAGTCCTCGGCGGAGCGGGCCCGGGCGAGGGTGTGCTTGCCGTCCTTGCCGTAGCCCAGGGCCTTGAGCACGGCGGAGCCGCCCAGGCCCACGATCATGATGCCGAAGCCCACGCACATGCCCACCAGGTGGAAGGTGTCGAAGGCGACGGTGGCCACGATCAGCCCGATCGTGGTGACGATGACCAGGAACCAGGCGGCCACGGTGCTGCCGTGGCCCTCCACCGGCTCGGAGACCAGAACGTCGGGGTTGTCATAGGTCACGGGAAGTGCTCCTTCTGCGCCCAGGGTGCGATGCGTATGCTCCGACTCAGTCTAGTGCATGCCGGTTCAGGCGGTGGGATCCTCGCCGCGGCTGAGCCGATCCCAGGCGTCGATGTCCCGCGCGTGCGGGGCCTGCTCGGGCGCCGGCGCCGTCTCCCGGGTCGCCGCGGCCCGCTGCTCCGGGCGTTCGAAGCGGCGCCCGGCCCCGCGCCAGGAGCGGGAGGCCCGCCACAGGACCACGGCCATGACGACGATGCCCACGGCGAAGACCAGGCACACCCACGGCCAGGGGTGCACCGTGTAATCCCCGCCCGCTCCGACCGCGCCGGTGCGCTGCCCGACGCTGGAGCGGGCGGCGCCCTCCGGGTCCAGGGGCACGCTCAGCGCCGCGAGCGCCGTGCCGATCCCGGCCAAGGCGATGACGGCGCAGATCACCGTGCGCAGCACGGGCCCGGCGATGCGCACCGTGAGCACCCCGGCCAGCGCGACCAGGGCGAGTGCGGAGACCGCGGGGGCCGCGGTGGTGCCGGGCACGTTGATGTCCTGGCGCTGGGCCAGCACGGTGTCCACCTGGGCGGTGACCCAGGTCGGCAGGGTCGCCGCGAAGGCCAGGGCCGGGACCAGGAGGCTGAGCAGGATCAGGCGGCCCGCCCCGCGGGTCCGGGGGGTCCGGGAGTCCTCCTCCCCCTCGATCGTGGGGGCCGGGGTCCGTGCTGCGCTCACGAGGCCGCCCCGTCCCGGGCGCTATCGACCGCGTCGGCCTTGGGGCCCGCCCCGTCGGCGTCGGCGTCCAGGGGCGTGAGGTCCCGGGCCGTGAGCACCGCCCGCAGCGGGGCGGCGGATTTCGCGACGGTCTCCGCGGCCTCGGATTCCAGCACGGAGTCGGCGACGATCCCGGCCCCGGCCTGCACCCAGGCGCGGCCCTTGCGCAGCACCGCGGTGCGGATGGCGATGGCCATGTCCATGTTCCCGGCGAAGTCGAAGTAGCCGACCACCCCGCCGTAGACCCCGCGCCGGTGCGGTTCGTACTCGTCGATGATCTGCAGGGCCCGGGGTTTGGGCGCCCCGGAGAGGGTCCCGGCCGGGAAGGCCGCGCGCAGCACGTCGTAGGCGGTGGCCTCCTCGGCCATCTCGGCCTGGACCGTGGAGGAGATGTGCATGATGTGGCTGAACCGCTCGATGTCCATGAACTGGGTGACCTCCACCGTGCCGGGGCGGGCGATGCGGGAGAGGTCGTTGCGGGCCAGGTCCACGAGCATCAGGTGCTCGGAGCGCTCCTTCTCATCGGCCAGCAGCTCCTCGGCCAGGGCCAGATCCTCGGTGCGGTCGGCACCCCGGGGCCGGGAGCCGGCGATCGGGTGGGTCGTGGCGGTGCGGCCCTGGACCGTGACCAGCGCCTCCGGCGAGGAGCCGACGATGTGGAAGGGCTCGGCGGCCTCGTCGTCGGCGGCGAACGTGTACAGGTACATGTACGGGGAGGGGTTGGTGCGGCGCAGGGTCCGGTAGACCTCCAGCGGGGAGGCCTCGCAGGGGGCCTCGAAGCGGCGGGAGAGGACCACCTGGAAGATGTCCCCGTCCCGGATGGCGTGCTTGGCCTGCACGATCGCGTTGAGGAACTGCTGGCGCTCCCAGCTCTCCTGCACCTCCTCCTCCAACCGCTGCTCCACATCCTGCGGGGCGGTGGCGGTGGAGACGGTGGTGCGCGGCAGGGGCCGGGAGAGGTCGGCCAGCATGGCGTGCACGCGGGCGACGGCGTCGTCGTAGGCCTCGTCCACGCGGGCGTCCGTGCCGTCCCAATTCACGGCGTTGGCCACCAGGGTCACGGTGCCGTCCCGGTGGTCGTGCACGGCCAGGTCCGAGACGAGGTTCAGGGCGAACTCCGGCAGGTGCAGGTCATCGGCCGGCGGGTTCGGCAGGCGCTCCCAGTGGCGCACCGCGTCCCAGCCGAGGTAGCCGACCAGCCCCGAGGTCAGCGGGGGCACGTCCTCGAAGGGCTCGGTGTGCAGGATGCGCAGGGTCTCCCGGATCGCCTCGACCGGGTCCCCGCCCTCGGGGGCCCCGGCGGGCACGGTGCCCTGCCAGTGGGCGGCACCGTCCTTGGCGGTCAGCGTGGCCCGGGAGCTCACGCCGATGAAGGACCAGCGAGACCAGGAGGCGGATTCGTTCGCGGATTCCAGGAGGAAGGTGCCGGGGCGGGGGTCCCCGTCGCGGGCGACCAAGGCCCGGTACAGGCCGATGGGGGTCATCGCGTCGGCGACCACGCTGGCGCGCACGGGGATGACCCGGCGGGTGCGGGCCAGCTCCCGGAACTCCTCGCGGGTGGGGCGGATCTCGGGGGTGCGGGTCATGGCCGGTCCTCCTTCGGCGGCTGACGGTCGGCAGCGGGTGCCGCGGGCTCTGCGGGTGCGGGCTGCTCCGGCGCGGGCTCGGGGGGGGTCTGCTGCGGGTCGCCGACGACGGCGGGCAGCGGGTCGGCGTCGAAGCAGGTGCGGGTGCCGGTGTGGCAGGCGGCGCCGATCTGCTCCACGCGCACCAGCAGAGCGTCGCCGTCGCAGTCCAGGGCCACGGAGCGGACGTACTGGCAGTGCCCCGAGGTGTCCCCCTTGCGCCAGTAGGACTGGCGGGAGCGGGACCAGAAGGTGACCCGCCCGGTGGTCAGGGTGCGGCGCAGGGCCTCGGGGTCCATCCAGGCGAGCATGAGGACCTCGCCGGTGTCGTGCTGCTGGATGATCGCGGCCACCAGGCCCTGTGGGTCCAGCTTCAGCCGCTCGCGGATCGTGGGGTCCAGGTCAGGCTCCGGCGCGGTGTCCTGCGCGGGCTGCTGAGCGAGGGTCTCGGGGGTGTTCATCACCCGGCCACTGTACCCGCCCCGCTCCCCCGCCCACCGTGGCGCGGGTTTCGTCGTGGGGCTGACCGGTGCAGGGCCCGGGCCTACCATGGGGAGATGACGATGATCACCGACGTGCGCACCAACCTCGCCGCCGTGCTCGAGGCCGCCGGGCCGGATCGACCCACCCTGTGCGAGGGCTGGCGGACCAGCGACCTGCTGGCCCACCTGCTGCTGCGCGAGACCCGCCCGGATGTCGCGGCCGGAATCGTGCTGCCGCCGCTGGCTTCGCGCACCGAGCGGCTGACCCGACGGCTCGGACAGCGTCTGGCTTCTCCGGAGGAGTACGCGCAGGGGCTGCGCCGCTTCGCGGAGGCGCGCACCCCGGCGCGGGCGATCGGGCGGGTGGATGCGGGGATGAACACCATCGAGTACCTGGTGCACCGCGAGGATGTGGTGCGCGGGCAGGAGGCGGGGCGGGCCGAGCTGGCCGCCCTGACCCCGTTCCGTTCCGACGAGCAGGAGCTGATCTGGGGGAAGCTCGGCGGAGTCGGCCTGATCTCGGCCCTGCGCCACCCGGGCGGGCTGCGCCTGGTCGGCACGGACGCCGACGGCGAGCCGGTGTTCGGCGAGCGCGTGCTGCGCCGCCCTGTGGAGGAGTCCCTGCCCGGTCGGCTGGTGCAGGCGGTGGTGCGCGCCCCGGAGGAGGAGCCCGTGACGGTCACCGGCCGGCCCCTGGAGCTGCTGCTGCACCTGTTCGGCCGCAAGGCCGACGTCGAGCTGAGCTGATCCCGGCGGGGTGGGGATCAGCGGACCTCGTGCCCCGCGGCCCGCAGGGCGTCCTTGACCTCGGCGATCGCGTTCTCCGGGCCGAAGTGGAACACCGAGGCCGCCAGTACCGCGTCGGCCCCGGCGTCCACGGCCGGCGGGAAGTCGGCGGGCTGGCCGGCCCCGCCGGAGGCGATCAGCGGGACGTCCACGACGGCGCGCACCGCCCGGATCATCTCCAGGTCGAAGCCGTCCCGGGTGCCGTCGGCGTCCATCGAGTTCAGCAGGATCTCCCCGGCCCCGCGGGAGGCACCCTCCCGGGCCCAGTCCACCGCGTCGATGCCGGTCAGGCGCCGCCCGCCGTGGGTGGTGATCTCGAAGCCCGAGGCCGTGTTCCCGGTGCGCTTGGCGTCCACCGAGAGCACCAGCACCTGATTGCCGAAGCGGCGGGCGATCTCATCGATGATCCCGGGTTCGCGCACGGCCGCGGAGTTCACGGAGCACTTATCCGCCCCGGCCCGCAGCAGCCGATCCACGTCCGCCACGCCCCGGACTCCCCCGCCGACGGTCAGCGGGATGAACACCTGCTCGGCGGTGCGTCCGACGACCTCCCAGGTGGTCTCCCGGTTCCCGGAGGAGGCGGTCACATCCAGGAAGGTCAGCTCATCGGCCCCGGCCCGGTGGTAGCGGGCGGCCAGCTCCACCGGATCCCCGGCGTCCACCAGGCCCTCGAAGTTCACTCCCTTGACCACCCGCCCGGCGTCCACGTCCAGGCAGGGGATCACGCGCACGGCCAGTCCCATCGGCTTCCTCCTCGCCCTTCCGGTGTGCGGGGTCCGCTCCGCGCTACAGCCGGGCCGCGGCGATCGGGGACACCAGAATCGCCCGCGCCCCGGCCTCGTAGAGCCCGTCCATGATCTGGTTGGTCATGTTCTTGGGCACCATGGCCCGCACCGCGTACCAGCCCTCCCGCTGCAGCGGGGAGACGGTGGGCGCCTCCAGGCCCGGGGTCTGGGCGGTGGCGGCCTGCAGGTGCTCCTCGGCGACGTCGTAGTCCATCAGCACGTACTGCCGGGCCACCAGGACCCCGCGCAGCCGCCGGGAGAGCACCTGCAGGGCGTCCGTGTCCGGGGTGCCCGGGCGGCGGATCAGCACGGCCTCGGAGCGCATCACGGGATCGCCGAAGGGCTCCAGGCCGGCCGCGCGCATGGTGTTGCCGGTCTCCACGACGTCGGCGATCGCATCGGCCACGCCCAGCCGGATCGAGGACTCGATGGCCCCGTCCAGGCGCACCACCTCGGCCTCGATGCCGCGGGCCGTGAGGTGGTCGGTGACCAGCTTCTGGTAGCTGGTCGCGATGCGCTGACCCGCGAGGTCCTCCACGCTGGCGAAGGCCCCGCGGGGCCCGGCGAAGCGGAAGGTGGAGCGGGCGAAGTCCAGGGGCAGGGTCTCCTCCGCCCCGCCCGGGGAGTCCATCAGCAGGTCCCGCCCGGTGATCCCGACGTCCAGGGTCCCGGAGCCGACGTACACGGCGATGTCCCGGGGGCGCAGGTAGAAGAATTCGACGTCGTTGGCCTCATCGGCGAGCACCAGCTCGCGGGAGTCCCGCCGCTGGAGGTAGCCGGCCTCGGTGAGCATGGTCTGGGCGGCCTGGGAGAGGGAGCCCTTGTTGGGCACGGCGATGCGCAGCATCCGTGGGGTGTCCTTCCGGGAGGGGCGGGATCAGAGGTAGCGGTAGACGTCGGCGGGGCTCAGCCCGCGGGCGATGAGCATGACCTGCAGGTGGTAGATCAGCTGGGACGCCTCCTCGGCCAGCTCCGCATCCGACTGGTACTCGGCGGCCAGCCACACCTCGGCGGCCTCCTCGACGATCTTCTTCCCGATGCCGTGCACCCCGGAGTCCAGCTCGGCGACGGTGCGGGAGCCCTCGGGGCGGGTGGCGGCCTTCTCGGCCAGTTCGGCGTAGAGCGTCTCGAAATCCTTCACGGTCCCCCAGCCTACCGGCCCGCGCACCGGGTGCGCGGACCGCAGGCTGAAGCGTCTCACCCATCGGGCGGGGCCGGGACCCCTCCGGAGGGGCCGCGAGGGATCCGGGCGGGCTCAGTCCAGGTCGGCCAGGACCAGGGCGGTGCGCACCGCGGCGTCGGCGGCCTCCGCGCCCTTGTCCTCCCGGGAGCCCTCCAGCCCGGCCCGGTCCCGGGCCTGCTCCTCGTCATCGCAGGTCAGCAGGCCGAAGCCCACGGGGGTTCCGGTCTCCAGGGCCACCCGGGTCAGCCCGTCCGTGGCCGCGGAGCAGACGTAGTCGAAGTGCGGGGTGCCGCCGCGGATGACCACCCCCAGGGCGACGACGGCGTCGTGGGTGCGGGCCAGCCGGGCGGCGACCACCGACAGCTCGAAGGAGCCGGGCACCCGGACCACGGTGGGCTCGGGGACTCCGGCCTCGGCCAGGGTGCGGCGGGCCCCGGCCAGCAGGCCGCCCATGACCTCCTCGTGCCAGCTGGCCGCGACGATCCCGACGCGCAGGGTGCGCGCGCGGGGATCTCTCGGGGTGTTCGGGTCGCGTCGGGGTGCTCCGTGTCCGCTCATCGGGGTGTCCTCTCGGTCGTCATGGTCAGGTCCAGCAGGTGGCCCATGCGCTCCTTCTTGGTGCGCAGGTAGCGGGCGCTGTGCTCCTGCGGGGGGATCTCATCCGGCACCAGCTCGCGCACCGGGATGCCGGCGGCGCGCAGCCCGTCGGCCTTGGCGGGGTTGTTGGTCACCAGCCGGATCCCGGTGTGCAGGCCCAGGGCCCGCAGGATCGCGGCGGCCTCCTCCCAGGTGCGGGCATCGGCCGGGTGGCCCAGGGCCAGGTTGGCCTCCACGGTGTCCAGGCCCGCGTCCTGCAGGGCGTAGGCCCGCAGCTTCTCCCCCAGGCCGATGCCGCGGCCCTCATGCCCGCGCAGGTAGACCAGGGTGCCGCCGCGTGCGGCGAGCATCGCCAGCCCCTGGCGCAGCTGGGGTCCGCAGTCGCAGCGCAGCGAGCCCAGCACGTCCCCGGTCAGGCACTCCGAGTGCAGACGCACCAGCGGGGCGCCCGGGCCAGTGCGGGGTGTGCCGTCCGGGTGCACGGCGGTGGCGGACAGGTGCTCCACCCCGCCCGCCCCGGGCCAGGCGCGCACCGCGAACAGTCCGTGCTCGGTGGGCACCAGCACCGGCTCGGGCGCGGGAGGCGCGGTCGGGGCGGCGTCGAGGTGGGCGATCAGCTGCTCGATGGAGATCATCGGCAGTCCGTGCTCATCGGCGAAGGCCCGCAGGTCCGGGCTGCGGCGCATCGAGCCGTCCTCGTGCACCACCTCGGCGATCGCTGCGACCTCGGGCAGCCCGGCCAGGCGCATCAGCTCCACCGCGGCCTCGGTGTGCCCGGGACGGTCCCGGACCCCGCCGTCCACGGCCCGCAGCGGCAACACGTGCCCCGGGCGGGTGAGGTCCGCGGGGGTGCTCGCGGGGTCGGCGAGCACCCGCAGGGTGCGGGTCCGGTCCGCGGCGCTGATCCCGGTGGTGATCCCGGCGGCGGCGTCGCAGGTGACGGTGTAGGCGGTGCCCTTGGGGTCTTCGTTGCGCACGAGCATCGGCGGCAGCCCCAGGGCGTCGGCCCGCGCGGTACTCATCGGGGCGCAGACCACCCCGGAGGTGTGCCGGATCATGAAGCCCAGCCCCGCCGCATCCAGGGTCGCGGCCGCCCCGATCAGGTCGCCCTCGTTCTCCCGGTCCTCATCATCCACCACGACGACGAGCCCGCCGGTGCGCAGGGCGGACAGGGCCTCCTGGACCCGGTCCAGGCGCACCGGCTCGGCGGCGGCGTCGGGGTCGATCGCCGCGGGGGCGCGGTGCGGTGCGGCGGCCGACCCCGAGGCGACGGGGCGGTCCGGTGCGTCCGCCGCGGGGGTGTCGTCCTCGGGGGCGCTGTCGGCTCCCAGCAGCGCCCGCTCGAACTCCCGCGAGCGCAGCAGGTACTTGGCCACGGCGTCGGTCTCCAGGTTCACCGCATCCCCGATGCGCACGCCCCCGAGGGTCGTGGCGGTGCGGGTCGCGGGGATCAGGCCGACCTCGAACCAGGCGGGGGTGGTGCCGGCGGGGCTGGTGCGGGTCACGGTCAGGGAGACCCCGGCGACGGCGATCGAGCCCTTCTCCGCCAGCTGCGGGGCCAGACGCTCGGGGATGCCGATGCGCAGCACGGTCCAGGCGGGGTGCTCGGTGATCGCCATGACGCTCCCGGTGCCGTCCACGTGGCCCTGCACGATGTGCCCGTCGAAGCGCCCGCCGGCCGGCAGGCAGCGTTCCAGGTTGACCGCATCTCCCGGGGCGAGGCGGCCGATGGTGGTGCGCTGCAGCGTCTCGCCCATGACGTCGGCGAGGAAGACGCCCTCGCCGGCTCCGGGGTCGGGCACGGCGGTCAGGCACACGCCGTCCACGGCCAGGGAGCCGCCGTGCGGCAGGTCGCGGATGAGGTCTCCGGCGCGGAGGCGCAGCCGGGCGGCGTCGCCGGTGCGCTCCAGGGTCTCGACGGTGCCGAGGTGGTCGATGATTCCGGTGAACATGGGGTCCTCTCCGGCGCGTCGTCGGCGGCGCGCCCGTTCTCGAGGGGTGGGGGTCTCAGGTGGGTGAGGGGTGGTCAGGGCGCGGGCCGGGGCTGAGGTTCGCAGCGGGTGAGCACGTCGGGGCCGAGGATCTCGACGCCGCGCGCGGCGTCGGAGATGCCGGGTCCGGTGCGGTCGGTGCGCCAGCGCCGGGCCTCGCCCAGCCCGCCCACGCCCAGCGGGCCGATGGCGGGGGCGCCTTCCCCGAGGAGCAGGGGCGCGCGGTACCACCACAGCTCGTCCACGAGGTCCGCGGCGAGGAAGGCGGTGAGCAGGGTGGGCCCGCCTTCCAGCAGCACGTGCTCGACGCCGCGCTCGCGCAGCCGCCGCAGGGCCTCGACCGGGTCGCGGGTGTCCAGGCGCAGGGCTCCGCCGTCGCGGGTGAGGGCGGCGGTGTCCGGCAGGGTGCGGCGTCCCATGACCGCCCGCAGCGGCTGATGCGCCAGGGACGCGCCCGTCTCGTCCCGGGCGGTGAGCCGGGGGTCATCGGCCAGGGCGGTGCCGGTGCCCACCAGCACCGCGTCCACCCGGGCGCGCAGCCGGTGGGCGTGGGCGCGGGCCTCGGGCCCGGTGATCCACCGGCTGGTCCCATCGGCCGCGGCGACGAAGCCGTCGGCGGTGCTCGCGGTCTTGGCGGTCACGAAGGGACGGTCCTCGGCGCGGGCGCGGGTCCAGCGGTGGTTCAGCTCCCGCGCCTGCTCGGGCAGCACCCCGGTGATCACCTCGACGCCGGCCGCACACAGGCGGGCCGCTCCCCCGGCGCCGTCCCCGGTGGGATCCGGGGCGCCGATGATCACCCGGGTGACACCGGCGGCGAGGATCGCCTCGGTGCACGGGCCGGTGCGCCCGGTGTGATCGCACGGCTCCAGCGTCACGCACAGGGTCGCCCCGCGCGGGTCGGTTCCGGCGCGCCGAGCCGCGGCCAGCGCGTCCGGCTCGGCGTGGGCGGTGCCGGCCCCGCGGTGGTGGCCCACAGCCAGCACGGTGCCGTCCCGATCCGCGAGCACCGCCCCGACCAGCGGATTGGCCCCACGAGGTCCGCGGGCGGCCTCGGCCAGGGCGAGGCCCATCAGCCGCTCCTCCGCGCTCGACCCGGACGATCGCCCGCTCCCGGCACGGGCGTTCGGTGCCGGGCTCATCGGCGCTCGGTGGAGGACTCGGCGGGGGTCTCGGCTGCGCCGCCGGCCACCTCCACGGTGGGGTCCGGGAAGCGGGTCTCAACTCGCACCCGGTCTGCACGACGTCGGGTGCGCCACCAGACGAAGAAGCCGGTGAGGGTGAAGCAGCCGTAGAAGAGGTACATCAGCCCGGAGGCGTAGTACCCGGCGGAGAACAGCAGGGGCACCCCGACCACGTCCACGGCCACCCAGATCAGCCAGAACTCCACCCAGCCGCGGGCCATGCCCCAGGTGGCCAGCAGGGAGCCGACGAAGATCCAGGCGTCGGACCAGACCGGCTCGTAGGAGCCCAGGGCCCGGAACACCGGGGTCAGGGCGGCGGTGCCGCCGAAGAGCAGGACCACCAGCAGCACCCGCTCCCGGGTGCTGGCCCAGCGCGGGGTGACGGCGGCGCCGTCCTGCCCGCGGGCTGCCCGCCACTGCCACCAGCCGTAGACGGAGACGATGATGAACATGACCTGGCGCCCGGCCTGGCCGAGGATGTTCACGGGATTCGGGGAGCCGAACACGGCGCCGAGGAACACCGTGAACAGCAGCAGGTTGCCGATGATGCCCACCGGCCAGGCCCAGACCTTCCGGCGCATGCCGCCCAGGGCCGAGGCCAGGCCGAAGAGGTTGCCGATCACTTCGCGCCACAGGATGAACCCACCGCCGATGGTGAGCTGGGCGTCGAAGAGCCACCGCAGGAAGTCCATGTTCTCTCCTTCTCGAGGACCGCGGAGGCCCCGGGGAGAACACACGCGCGCCGAGCTGGCGGGTCTTGCGCCGGGTGCGTCGGCGGACGCCCCTGGACGGGACGACGGCGACACCCCGCGCGCACCCCGTTCAACGGGTCGCGGTGGGCTCGTGCACCTTCATCCAGACTGTGACTGTCGGTTCCGGAATTCCACCGGATCGGTCGGGATGGCCCCTGATCTCAGGGCCGTCCCGGTTCGCGGACTCTACCGCCGGTTCGGAGTTTCACCGACCCCCGGAGCACGATTGCGCCACCCACTATGCCACACCCTCCCGAAAGGCGTGCCGCAGGCCACGATGCGGCATCATCCGCGGACACCCGAGGAAACAATCCGTCGCACCGCACCGTTGCACCCAAGAGACCGCCACCTCACCGTCGATCCCGAGGAGCATCCATGAGCCATCACCCCGCCGATTCCGCCCGCAAAGCCGCCGCCGACCACCAGGATTCCCAGGAGCACCCCGACGCCCAGCCGGTGCGCGTGGGCATCACCGGGGCCACGGGACTGATCGGCGGCGGGGTCTCCCGCCTGCTGCAGGAGCGCGGGATCCCCCACCGCCTGCTGGTGCGCCGCCCCGAGGCCGTGCGGCAGCGGGTGGAGGACTCCGAGGGTCTGCTGGAGGCCGCCCGCGGGGACTTCGCCGACCCGGCAGGTCTGCGCGAGGCCATGACCGGGCTGGACACCGTGTTCATGGTCTCGATCACCGAGGCCGCGCACCGGGACGAGCAGCAGATCGACGCCGTCGCGGCCGCCTCCGCCGCCGGGGTGCGCCACCTGGTCTACCTGTCCTTCGCCCACCCGGGCCCGGAGGCCACCTTCACCTTCGCCCGCACCCACGGGATCACCGAGGCCGCGATCCGGGCCACCGGCATGCGCCACACGTTCCTGCGGGACAACTTCTACCTGGACGTGTTCGAGGACTTCGCCGGGCAGGACCGGGTGATCCGGGGGCCCGCCGGGACCGGGCGGGTCGCGGCGGTGGCCCGCACGGACGTCATCGACGCCGCCGCCGCGGTGCTCGCCGATCCGGGCGCCCACGAGGACCGCGCCTACACGCTCACCGGCCCGGAGGCGCTGACCATGACCGAGGCGGCCCGGATCATGTCCGAGGCCACGGGTGAGGACTACCGGTTTCAGGATGAGACCCTCGAGCAGGCCCGGGCCTCCCGCGCCGGATACGGAGCCCCGGAGTGGGAGCTGGAGGCCTGGATCTCCACCTACATCGCGATCGCCGCGGGTGAGCTCGCGGAGGTCACCGACGACGTCGAACGGCTCACCGGGCATCCCCCGCTGAGCCTGGAGCAGGTCATGAGCGGGCGGCGGATCGCCTGAGCGCTGCGATGGCCTCCGCCGGATCCTGCGCGCCGTAGACCGCGGAGCCGGCGACGAACACGTCCGCCCCGGCCTCGGCGGCCCGCGCGATGGTCTCCTCCGTGATCCCGCCGTCCACCTGCAGGGCCACCGGAACCTGCGAGCCGAGCAGGGCCTGCGCCGCCCGGCGGATCTTCGGCAGGGTCACCTCCAGGAAGGCCTGCCCGCCGAAGCCCGGCTCCACGGTCATCACCAGCAGCAGGTCCAGCTCCCCGCCGGCCAGCAGATCCAGGTACGGCTCCACCGGCGTGGCCGGTCGCAGGGCCATCCCGGCCTGCGCCCCGTTCGAACGCAGCTGCCGGGCCAGCTTGATCGGGGCGATCGCGGCCTCGGCGTGGAAGGTCACGGACTCGCAGCCGATCTCCGCGTAGCGCGGGGCCCAGCGGTCCGCGTCCTCGATCATCAGGTGCACGTCGAAGGGCACCGGGGAGACCTCCCGCAGCCGCTGCACCACCGGCGGACCCCACGTGAGGTTCGGGACGAAGTGGTTGTCCATGACGTCGATGTGCGCGGCGTCGGCGGTGGAGATCGCGGCCAGCTCCTCACCCAGCCGGGCGAAGTCCGCGGAGAGGATGGAGGGGTGGATGCGCAGGTGGGTCACGGCGGGTGCTCCTCGGGTCGTCGATGCCCGGCCCATTCTTCCAGGTCGGGCGGGTCGGCCTCAGCTCCGGCGCAGCAACCGCCCGATCAGACGCGGCGCAGCAGCCGCCGTTGATCAGATGCGGCGCAGCAGCGCCAGGAACATCGCGTCCGTGCCGTGCACGTGCGGCCACAGCTGCACCGTGGAGGCCCGGTCCTGACCCTCGGCCGGGGCGAGGTCCGGGGCCGTGAGCCCCGGGTCCTTCTCCCCGTCCAGGGCGTGCGGCAGGGCCGCGTCGCGGGTGATCGCCGCGGTGTCCAGCAGCTGCACCTGCCCGGTCTCCAGCAGGTCCGCCAGCACGTTCTGCGTCTCCGCGGCGTGCGGGGAGCAGGTCACGTAGGCGATGACTCCGCCGGGGCGGGTCACCTCGATCGCGGCCCGGCCCAGCTGGGTCTGCAGCTCCAGCAGCTCGGCCACGTCCGCGGGCTGCTTGCGCCAGCGCGCCTCGGGACGACGACGCAGCGCCCCCAAGCCGGTGCACGGGGCGTCCACGAGCACGCGGTCGAAGATCTCCCCGGACTCCCCGAAGGCCTCCACGGCCAGGGAGGTCTGCTCCGGCAGCTGCTCGGCATCGGCCAGGGTCTCCCGGATCCGCCGCCCGTCCCCGGTCAGCACCGCATACCGGGCGGGGTCCAGGGGCCGCAGGGAGGTGCGCACCAGCTCGGCCCGGTGCGGGGCCGACTCGTTGGCCACCAGCTCCGCGCCGCGCTGCTGGGCCAGGGCCCCCAGCAGCGCGGCCTTCCCGCCGGGACCGGCGCACAGGTCCAGCCAGCGCCCGTCCTCCCCCTCCAGGGGTGCGGCGGCCAGGGCGCGGGCCACCAGCTGGGAGCCGACGTCCTGGGCGCGCACAGTCCCCTCCCGCACGGTCTCCAGGCGGCCGATGTCCCCGTGCCGGTAGGTCGCGGCCCCCGGCACCAGGGTGCTCGCCTCGGCGCCGCTGCGCTCGGCCTCCTCCAGGGACCCCAGCCCGGGCAGGGCCACCAGGTGCACCACGGGGGCCGCGTTGTCCGCGGCCAGCAGCTGCTCGATCTCGGTGGGCACCCGGCCGTGGGCGGCCAGGGCCTGGCGCAGGGCCCGCACGATCCACACCGGGTGGGACCGCTCCAGGGCCAGCCGGCGGGTCTCATCCGTGAGATCCGCGGTCAGCTCGGTGAGCCACTGCTCCCGGGTCCTCTCGCTGACCCGGCGCAGCGCGGCGTTGACCATCCCGGCCGGGCCCGCCCCGACGACGGCGCGGGTCAGACCCACGGTCTCGTTGATCGCGGCGTGGGCGGCGGTGCGCATGCCCAGCAGCTGGTGGGCGCCCAGGCGCAGCACGGTCAGCACCTTCGCGTCCAGGCGCGCCAGGGGCCGGTCCACGCACCGGGAGAGGATCGCATCGTAGAGCCCCTGCTCGCGCAGGGTGCCGTAGGTCAGCTCCGTGGCCCAGGCGGCGTCGCGCTGATCCAAGCGGTGGCGCCGGATGGCCCGGGGCAGCACGAGGTTGGCGTAGGCGTCCTCGGTCTGCACGGCCTGCAGGGTCTCGAAGGCGACCAGGCGCGCCGGGTCCCCGGTGCGACGCCGCTGGCTGGGGGCGGTGCGGGAGAAGTCCCGCTGCGGGCCTGCCCCGCGGTGGCGCTGGCGCCCCTTGGCGTTGCGCCGCTCCCCCGGGCGGGCCTGCCCACCGCGTCCGGGCCCGGAGCCCGCGTTCCCGCCGCGTCCGCGGCCCTGCTGTGCACTCATGCGAACTCCACGCTCCCCTCATCCAGCCGTGCGGATCCGCGCGCCCAGTCGGGCGCGGCCATCATCTTCCTGCCCGCGGGCTGGATCCTGCCCAGCCGCAGATCCCCGTCCCCGGCGCTGACCAGCACGTCCCGGCCCTCCAGGCGCACGGTGCCGGGGCGGTGCCCCGACGAGGCGCCGACAGGCACGAGTCCCGCGACCTTGACCCGCTGTCCCTCCAGCGTGGTCCACGCCCCGGGCTCCGGGGTGGTGCCGCGCACCAGGGCGGCCACCTGCTCGGCCGGGGCCTGCCAGTCGATGCGGGCCTGCTCGGCGGTGAGCTTGGCCGCGGTGATGGGCTCCCCCTCCTGCGGGGTGGGGCGGTCGGTGCCCTCGGCGATCTCCCCGAGGGTGCGCGCCAGCAGCGGCCCGCCCGCCGCGGAGAGCCGCTCGAGCATGGTCCCGGCGTCGTCCTCCGGGCCCACCGGCTCGGTGAGGCGGTGGTAGACGGGACCGGTGTCCAGGCCCCGCTCGATCCGGAAGGTGCAGGCGGTCAGCTCCCGCTCCCCGGCCATCAGGGCCCGCTGCACCGGGGCGGCCCCGCGCCAGCGCGGCAGGTCCGAGTAGTGCAGGTTGATCCACCCCTTCGGCACGGCCTCCAGGGCGCGCTCAGGCAGGATCGCCCCGTAGGCGACCACGGCCGCGGCCTCGGGGGCCAGGGCGGTCACCGCGGCGTGCGCGGCGTCGTCGTAGCGGTTGGCCCGGATCACCGGCAGGCCCAGCTCCTCGGCGCGGGCGGCCACCGGGGATGGGGTGAGCACGCGCTTGCGCCCCACCGGGGCATCCTCCCGGGTGAGCACCCCCACGACCTCGATCCGCCCGGTGGCATCGGCCAGCAGGGCCTCCAGGGGGGCGACGGCAGTGGCCGGGGTTCCGGCGTAGAGCACGCGCATCAGCGGCCACCCCCGAAGGAGGCGCCGGGTGCGACGGAGGCCCCGGCCCCGAAGGTGGAGGAGACCCGGCCGGAGCGCTGGCCGGTGACCGCCTGGGAGCGGTTCCAGAAGTCCCGGTCCCGCAGCTGGCGCATGATCCGGCGGCGGTCCTCCCCGCGCACCCGATCCACGTACAGGGTGCCGTCCAGGTGGTCGGTCTCGTGCTGCAGGCACCGGGCCAGCAGTCCCTCCCCGGCCACGTCCACGGGTCGCCCGTGCACGTCGGTGCCGGTGACCCGCGCCCAGCGGGCCCGCGGGGTCTCGGCGGACAGCCCCGGCACGGACAGGCAGCCCTCCCCACCCTCCTGGGGGTCCTCGGAGACCTCCAGGACGGGGTTCAGCACGTGCCCGACGGGACCGCCCGGGCCCTCCAGGCCCCAGACGAACAAGCGCAGCTCCACGCCGACCTGCGGGGCGGCCAGGCCGACCCCGCCGACGTCGAACATGGTCTCGAGCATGTCCTCGATGAGCTTGGCCAGCTCGGCGTCGGGGGTCCCGACGGGGCGGCAGGCGGTGCGCAGCACGGGATCTCCGATGGTGCGCACGGGGAGGATGGTCATGAGGCCCTCCTGGTGGTCGTGGGATCGGCGGTCTCGGGTGACGGCGTCGCGGCGGGCTCCCGGCGCGGCGGGGGCACGACGGCCATCAGCGGCGGCAGGGCGGCCTCGCGGGTCAGTTGGGCGAGCTCGTGGTGGTGCTGCCACACGCGGCGCAGCGCGCAGAAGGAGCGCCAGTGGTGGCGCAGCAGCTCCGGGTTGGCCTGCTGGGCCCGGACCTCGGTCTCCCCCAGGGCCACCCCCAGCAGCACCGGCGCGTCGCCGTAGGCCCACGGCTCCCAGGTGCCGGCGGCGGGATCCACCAGGGACTCCTCGGCCTTGACCCCGGCCACCAGCTGCATGATGACCTTCTCGTCCAGGGGCTTGACGCGGCCCTTGCGGTCGGTGCCCTTGGTCTTGTAATCGATGATGCACACCCGCCCGCCGATCCGGGCGACCAGATCCAGGGTCCCGGCGTAGCCGACGGTCCGGTTCCACACGGTGATCTCCGGGGCCAGCGGCTCCGGGCGGTAGGCCTCCCACCATTCGTCGAAGCGATCAGCCCAGGCGGTCTCCTGATGCAGCATCAGCGCCTCCCGGGCGCCGTCGACGTCGTGCTCCCGGCCCATGGCCCGCAGGGCGACGGCCTCGCAGTAGGCGTGCACGCGATCCCCGCGGGCGGCGGCCTGGTCCCGGTAGCGCTCGGCGGCCAGGGCGGCGTCGCGGATGACGGCGTGGCGCAGCCCCGCCGAGCGCCCGGCGCGCAGTGCCCGGTCATCCTCCAGCACGGCCTTGGCCGCCATGTACCCGTGCCAGCCGCCCAGGTCCGTGGCCTGCTGGCCGATGACCGTGGTGATCGAGGGGACCTCGGGCTCGCCGCCGTCCGCGCGGGCGTACATGCGACCGTGCTCGGTCTGCGTGGCGAGCCGGGGCTGGGTCATGGAAGGGGTGCTCCTGGGCAGGGGACGGAAGGGTCGCCGCCGGATGGCGCGGCACGCACCGGGCGCGACGCCGGGCAGCGTGAACGGAAAAGGCCCCCGCCGGAATCGGTTCCGGCGGGGGCCTTCGCGGCTCCGGCGGGGAGCCTGTTCGTGCGCGATGCTGGGTTCGAACCAGCGACCTCTTCGGTGTGAACGAAGCGCGCTACCACTGCGCCAATCGCGCTCGGCACTCCCAGAACTATACACACCGGGTCGAGGGCCCGCAAATCCGGAGATCCCCTTCTTCACATGGCGTATCCCACAGTGAGGCGTCGGCGGTCAGGGCCCCTGACCGCGGCCCGTCGAGGCGGCGCGATCCGCGGAATTCCGGGGCGGACGCGGGGTTCGACCGGCGCCGGGGCCTCGATTTTGCATCTCCGCGCCGGGTGTGTAGAGTATTCACCTGTCAGCGCGACGGACTCCCCCGGAGGACGGCGAGCCGCACGAATATGAGCGGCAGGCAGACATGCGGTTGTAGCTCAGTTGGTAGAGCACCACCTTGCCAAGGTGGATGTCGCGAGTTCAAGTCTCGTCAACCGCTCGGATACCGCTCCGCTTCGCGTGGAGCACGGACCCCTAAGTCCCCGACCGGACGATGGTGAGGTGGTCGAGTGGTTAGGCAGCGGCCTGCAAAGCCGTGTACGCGGGTTCGAATCCCGTCCTCACCTCGCAGATCATGACGCTGTTCATGCTTCTCGCGCGATTGGCGCAGCGGTAGCGCGCTTCCCTGACACGGAAGAGGTCACTGGTTCGATCCCAGTATCGCGCACGTTTCAAGGAGAAAGCCCCGGATCCCCTCCAGGATCCGGGGCTTTCTCCGTCTCCGCGCCCGCTGGCCTCCCCCGGCGCACTCCTCGCGTGGCCACCCCTCACGAGTTGCCCGTGCTGCTCCGGCGTCCGCCTCAGATCAGGCCCGCCACGCCCCGGACCACGGCCAGCACGGCACCGGCCCCGGCCAGCAGCAGGGACAGCGTGCGCGCCGCCGACGCCGCGATGACCCTGCCCAGCCGGGCGCCCAGCGGCAGCCCGACCAGGACGGCCGCGGCGATCCCGAGGAACAGCCACGCGGAGGGCAGATGCGCCGGGTGGGCCGCCCCGAGGAGCAGCTTCGCCCCCACGGAGGTCACGGCCAGGCTCATGAACAGCGGCTGCGTGGTCGCGGCGTAGGCCCGCTGATCCCAGCCGGTGATCCGCGCGAACAGCACGACGGCGGGGGCCGCCACCCCGGCGGTGACGTTGAGCAGCCCCGCCGCGATTCCAGCGGCGACCCCCGCCCCGGGGCCGCGCCTCCTGCGCGGGGCCGCCGAGGTGAGGATCACCGCCATCGCCAGCAGCACGACCCCGCCGACCACCACCTGGAGCACGGCGGCCGGCAGGGCTCGGACCAGCAGCGCCCCGGGCACCGTGCCCACCAGGGACCACGCAAACAGGCGGGCCCAGGTGGCCCAGTCCGCCTCCCGGCGCATCGCCACGGTCAGCATCGTCGCGGAGACGAAGGTGGTCATGTTCGTCAGCAGCACCCCGTCCGCCCCGCCCAGCAGCAGCGCGAACACGGGGGCGACCAGCAGGCCCACCCCGGTGCCGCAGATGCGCTGCAGCACGGTGCCCACCAGCACGGCGGGCAGCACCAGCCAGGCCACGGATCCGACCCGAGCCGCTCAAGCGGTCCCGGGGGTGCCGCCCTCGCGGGCCAGCGCCGTGAGGCGGGAGACCGCCCGGTAGTACTTCTTCTGGTAGCCCCCGGCCATCATCTCCTCGGTGAAGACCCGGTCGAAGGGCACCCCGGATGAGACGATCGGCAGGTCCTTGTCGTAGAGGCGATCGGCCAGGACCACGAAGCGCAGGGCCACCGCCTGGGCCGTGATGGTCTGCACCCCGCGCCAGGCGATCCCATCCAGCCCGTCGATCATCTGCCGGTAGCGGCTGGGATGGACCTGGGACAGGTGCTCGATCAGGGCGGAGAAGTCGTCCACGGCCACCGTCTGCTCCGGCTCGAAGGCCGCGGCGACGGCGTCGTCGAACCCGGCTGCCTCCACCGGCTGGGGCGCTTCGGGCAGGCCGCGGTGCCGGTAGTCCTCGCCGTCGATGCGGATGACCTCGAACTGGTCCGCCAGCACCTGGATCTCCCGCTGGAAGTCCGCGGCGGCGAAGCGGCCCTCCCCGAGGGATCCGGGCAGGGTGTTGGAGGTCGCGGCCAGCTTCACCCCGGCGTCGGACAGCTCCCGCATCAGCCGGGACATCAGGACGGTGTCCCCGGGGTCGTCCAGCTCGAACTCGTCGATGCACACCAGGGTGTAGCCGCTGAGCGCCTCGACGGTCTTGCGGAAGGTCAGGGCCCCCACCAGGTTGGTGTACTCCACGAAGGTGCCGAAGGCCGCGGGCCCCGGCACGGCGTGGAACAGGGAGGCCAGCAGGTGGGTCTTGCCGACGCCGAAGCCGCCGTCCAGGTAGATCCCGGCCTTGCCGGCCGCACCCTTGCCGCCGCGCCCGAACAGCTTCCCGAACAGCCCCCCGCCCCCACCGCCGCCGCGGCCGACGCCGCGGGCGAAGTCGCGCAGGGCCTGGACCGCGGCGGCCTGCGAGGGCTGGTCGGGGTCCGGGATGTAGGTGTCGAAGGAGACCTCGCCGAAGCGCTCGGAGGGCCGGAAGCCCTCCAGAAGCTGCTCGGCGGAGACGCGGGGGCGGCGGTCGGTCAGGTGGACGGTCTCAGGCACCGGACTCCTCGGGGGACGGGGGATAGCTGCGGATAGGGGCGGGCGCGCCGCGGGTGTGCGGATCGCCACGCCGAGTCTATCCCCTGCCCGTGCCTACAGTGGTGCCGACGGCGTCCGGACCGGACCCGTTCCCGCGGGATCGGTCCGGGCCCGGCACTGCGCATCCAGAGCATCGTCCCCGATTCCGGGAGAAAGGCAGCGGTTCCCATGGCCAAGAAGAAGCAACAGCACGGGGCGACGGCGGCGGTGCGCGCCCTGACCGAGGCGGGGGTGGCGTTCACCGAGCTGCCCTACGAGCACGAGGAGGGCGCGGGCTTCGGCGCGGAGGCCGCGGCCAAGCTGGGCCGGGACCCGGGCCAGGTGTACAAGACCCTGATGATCACCCACGACGGCCAGTTCGCCCTCGGGGTGGTGCCCGTGGCGGGGAAGCTGGACATGAAGGCGGCCGCGGCGGCGATGGGCTGGAAGTCCGCGAGCATGGCGGATCCGGCGGTGGCGCAGAAGCGCAGCGGATACGTGGTCGGCGGGATCTCGCCGCTGGGCCAGAAGACCCCGGTCACGGTGCTGCTGGACTCAGGGGCCCAGGCCTTCGAGACCGTGCTGGTCTCCGGGGGCAAGCGCGGCTTCGACGTTGAGCTGGCCCCGGCGGACCTGCTGGCGGTCACCGGCGGGCGCTACGCGCCCATCGCCCAGGGCTGAGCCGCGCCCCTCACCCCAGCTGGGCCGGCAGCCACTCCAGGACGGCGGCCTCCCAGCGGGCCGGGTCCACGTTCCACTCCTTGGTGTGCCGGGCCTTCTGGAACGGCACGAGCGTGACCCGCGGGCTGCGCTCGGCCAGCTCCATCGACGCCGAAGCCGGCACATACTCGTCGTCCACGGAGTGCAGGATCAGCGTCGGCACGCGCAGCTCGGCGCTGCGGGTGATCCAGTCCAGATCCGTCAGCCGGATGGGGTGGTCCAGCCCCGTCATGAGGGTGGCCCGCTGGGCGCTGAGCAGATCGGCCACCAGCTGGCCCAGGCGCAGGGGCAGGCGGTACTGCCGGGTGTGGAAGCGGATCAGCTCGAACCAGTCCACCACCGGCCCGTCCAGGACCAGCGCCCGGATCCGCTCGGCGTCCGGGGACTTGTCCGCGGTCTGCAGCGCGATCGCCCCGCCCATGGACCAGCCGAACAGCACGAGGTCCCGGGCCCCGTGGGCCAGGGCGTATTCGACGGCCACCTGCACGTCCTGCCACTCCGTGAAGCCCAGGCCGTAGCGGCCGTCGGCGGAGGCCGGGGCGTCGGAGTCGTTGCGGTAGGTCACGTGCAGGCTGGTCAGGCCCAGCCGCTGGGTGGTGGCCAGAGCACGCAGGGTCTCCTGACGGCTGGCCCCGCGCCCGTGCACCATGATCGCCCAGGTCTGCCCGGAGGAGCCGGCGGGGGCGGGGACCAGCCAGGCCGGGGCCTCCCCGACCGGCAGGTCCAGGGTCACCTCCTCGAACGGGTACCCGGCGTCGGCCGGATCCCGCCAGATGGCCCCGGACCAGCGGACCTTCTTCGCCGCCCCGAGATCCCCCGACTCCACGTGCTCCACGGCCCGCACCACCGTGCCCAGCTTGGGCGAGTAGGAGAAGATCTCCCCGAGACGGGCCTGCGAGCGCCCGCCGTCGAAGGAGATCTGGTACCGCCCGGGGACCAGGGTCTCCGCGTTCGCCGGCAGCGTGACGCTGGTGGGTGTTCTGCCCTCCTCCGGGTCGGGGGTGTCGAAGCCGACGCCGAGGATCGGCAGCACCTCGCTGCTGGTCGGCGTCGGCGGGGTCACGGCCATGCGGGCGTAGTAGCCGGCGATGCCGGCCGCGGCGGTGGCGCCGAGACCCGTCAGGGCGCCACCGGCGATCAGGCCGGTGCGCAGGCCGGCCCGCCAGGACCGGGAGCCCAGGGCTCGGCGCAGGCCGGTGTGCGGGGTCGACGCGGTGCTCGTCATGGCTCTCCTCTCCCGCCCGCCGGGGACGCGGGCGCGGACTCCCCCATCATCGCCGATCCCGCGGGGAGATCGGTAGGCTGTGCCCATGAGCACAGTACTGGTGGTGACCGAGAAGACCCTCGGCGAGCAGGAGATCGAGAACATCCGCATCGCGGGCGGCGCGGCGGCCGACCCGCGCGGGGACGCGGATCCGGGACGCCCCGCCCCGACGGTGCGCCTGCTGGTCCCGGCCCAGCTGCGCCAGCCGCAGTGGATGGAATTCCTGGACCGTCTCACGCTGTTGCAGTTCAGTGAGGCCGCGGACGTGTTCTCCTCCTCGGAGAAGGGCCCGCAGACCCTGGAGGCCGAGGCCCAGGAGATCCTGGATACCTCCCTCGAGGTGCTGCGCGGCGCGGGACTGACCGCCTCGGGACGCACCAGCACGGGCGACCCGGTGGAGGCCATGGCCGAGGAGATCCGGGATGGCGCCACCCAGGCGCTGATCATCACGGATCCGCACCCGGTGCAGGACACGTTCAACATCGGCTGGTCCAACACCGCGGAGAAGACCCTGGGGGTGCCCGTGCTGCACCTGTACTGGGGCACAGGACATGTGGATGACTGAGCAGCAGAACCAGCAGAACAGCCCCTTCGACCGTCGGGCCCCCGGGCCGCTGGGTGATCCCGGGCGGCGCACGGAGGCGGACTGGCGGGAGATCCTCTCCCCCGAGGAGTACGCTGTGCTGCGCGAGGCCGGCACCGAACGTCCCTTCACGGGCCGCTACTGGGACGAGTTCTCGCCCGGAACCTATTCGTGCCGGGCCTGCGGGGCGCAGCTGTTCTCCGCCCAGACCAAGTTCGACGCCCGCTGCGGCTGGCCCTCCTTCTTCGCGCCCCTGGCCGAGGACCGGGTCCGCTACATCCGGGACTCCTCCCTGGGGATGGAGCGGATCGAGGTGCGCTGCGCGGCCTGCGATTCTCACCTGGGTCACGTCTTCGAGGGCGAGGGTCTGGGCACGCCGACGGATCTGCGCTACTGCATGAACTCGGTGAGCCTGGACTTCACCCCGGAGCAGGCCTGATCC
This sequence comes from Rothia sp. BD8, assembly GCF_044878465.1. Lineage (NCBI taxonomy): Bacteria > Bacillati > Actinomycetota > Actinomycetes > Micrococcales > Micrococcaceae > Rothia > Rothia sp. BD8. The sequence goes on from NZ_JANJES010000002.1 coordinate 293,462, forward strand.
CCACGCGCTGGCGCGCGGGGGCACCTACACTGGGATGGTCATGAGCGAAGCCACCGCCTCCGTCCCCTCCGCCTCCTCCCCCGCGACCCCCGATCCCGGGCAGCTGGGTCTGGATCCCACCCTGAGCATCCCGGAGGTGGTTCCCCTCGACAGCCCGCACGACGGGGTGCCGCGGGTCATCGACACCCCCGAGGGGCTGGCCCGCGCCGCCCGGATGCTGACGGAGGCCACCGGTCCGGTGGCCATCGACACGGAGCGGGCTTCCGGCATCCGCTACGGTCAGCGCCCCTTCCTCGTCCAGCTCAAGCGCGGGGACTCCCCCATCCTGCTCGTGGATCCGGAGGCCTTCCCGGATCTCCTCCCGCTGCAGGAGGCCCTGCGCGGGGTCGAGTGGATCATCCACGCCGCGACCCAGGATCTGCCGAGTCTGCGCCAGGTCGGGATGGCCCCGGATGCGCTGTTCGACACGGAGCTGGCCGGGCGCCTGCTCGGTTACGCGCATGTGGGGCTGGGGGCGATGACGGAGGATCTGCTGGGCTACCACCTGGCCAAGGAGCACTCGGCCGCGGATTGGTCCACCCGCCCCCTGCCGGAGTCCTGGCTGGTCTACGCCGCCCTGGATGTGGAGCTGCTGGCGGATCTGCGCGAGGCCGTCATCGCGCAGCTTGATACCCAGGGCAAGCTGGAGTGGGCCCGCCAGGAGTTCGCCCACGAGATCGAGCAGGCCGCCCACCCGGCCCCGGCGAAGGATCCGTGGCGCCGGACCAAGGGGCTGCGTCAGCTGCGCACCCGCCGTCAGCTCACCGCCCTGCGCAACCTGTGGACGGAGCGGGAGAAGCTGGCCGAGGCCAAGGACATCGCCCCCAAGCGCCTGATGAAGGATTCGGTGCTGATCGCGGGGGCCAAGGCCATGCCACGCTCGGTGCCCGCGCTGGTGCAGATCCCCGGCTTCCACACCAAGCTGATCAAGCGCGAAGCCGTGCGCTGGGTGAGCGCGATCCGGGAGGCCGCCCAGGATCCGGACCCGGTGCCGATGACGGTGCCCTCGGACACCCCGCCGCCGATCAAGGCCTGGGAGCCCAAGCGGCCCCGCTCCCTCGCCCTGCTCACCGCCTCCCGTGCCCGCCTGGCGGAGCTGGCCGAGCAGACCGGCACCCCGGTGGAGAACCTGCTGACCCCGGATCACCTGCGGCGGCTGTGCTGGGACCACGCCCAGGAGGATCCCGGCCAGCTGGGGGCGCAGCTCGAGCAGCTGGGGGCCCGGCCGTGGCAGATCCAGCTGTGCGCGGCGCCGCTGGCCGAGGTCTGGGCGGACACCCCGGCCTAAGGCGGATCGGCCTCCGCGGGGCCCATCCGCGGCGTCATGCGATACCGCCCGTACCGATTACCTCGTGACGCGTCTTACAGCTAGGCTGGTGGGGAATCCGACACAACGAGAGGATGCCCCGTGTCCACCACCCCCACCACGGACCACACCCCCCTGACCGAGCACTGCGGCGACGAGGTCGTCACCCAGGTGCGCCGGGAGATCCTGGATCTGCCCGGAACGGACGGCAAGGTCGCCGTCCTGACCCTGCACAACGACGCCGACAAGCGCCCGGAGACCCTCGGGCCGCGATCCATCGACGCCCTGCTGGAGGCGGTCAGCGAGGTCCGGGAGCTGGCCGAGGAGGGCCGGGTGCAGGCCGTCATGATCGAGGGCACCGCCCCGACCTTCGCCGCCGGGGTGGACCTGTCCCTGGTGCGCGATCTGCGCGGAACCGACGCGCCCCTGGAGATGATCGGGTCCATGGGCCACGAGTTCGTCGAGGCGATCCGCGAGCTGTCCGTGCCGACCCTCGCCCGGGTCACCGGCACCGCCCTGGGCGGCGGCCTGGAGCTGGCCCTGGCCGCGGACTACCGGATCGGGCACCCCGGAACCCGCAACATCGGCCTGCCCGAGATCCGCCTGGGCCTGTTCCCCGGCTGGGCCGGGATCTTCGATCTGCCCCGCCTGATCGGCCCGGAGCAGGCGGTGACCGTGATCTTCGAGAACCCGCTGAACAGCAACCGCACCCTGACATCGGAGCAGGCCCGCGAGGCCGGGATCCTCGACGCCCTGACCGAGGCCGGCGCCGACGACGATGCCGCCCGCCCCGAGGCCCTGGCCTGGTTCGGCGAGGTGGTGACCGGGCGCACCGAGGTGCACCGCCCGGAGGCCGTCGATCCCGACGCCGCCCTGTTCGCCGCGGACACCGGCGCGCAGGATGACCCCGCGCTGCGCGAACGCTGGGAGCAGGCCGTGACCCGGGCCCGCCAGGTGGTGGCCCGCAAGACCGCCGGCGCCTCGGATGCGGCGAACACCGCCCTGGAGCTGTTCGCGGCCGGGCCCCAGCAGACCCGCGCGGACTCCCGGGCCGCGCAGATCGAGGCGATGGGCGAGCTGGTGGCCCGGGATCAGCTGCCCTCGGCCCTGTACGCGATGCTGGATCTGGTCACCCACCGGGCCAAGCACCCCTCGATGGTGCCCCCGAGCACCGAGCCGCGGCGGATCGGCCGGGTCGGCGTCGTCGGCGCGGGGCTGATGGCCTCGCAGCTGGCCCTGCTGTTCCTGACCCGCCTGCAGGTTCCGGTGATGATCTCCGATGTGGAGCGCTCCCGGGTGGATCACGGCCTGGAGACCATCCGCGGGGAGCTGGACAAGCTCGTGGCCAAGGGCCGGCTCAGCGAGGAGCAGGCCGGGCAGCTGGGCGAGCTGGTCTCCGGCACGGTGGACACGTCCGATTACGCCGACTGCGACCTGGTGATTGAGGCCGTGTTCGAGGAGACCTCCGTGAAGAAGGAGGTCTTCGCGAACCTGGAGCGCAGCGTGGGCGAGGACTGCATCCTGGCCACCAACACCTCCTCCCTGCTGGTCTCGGAGATGGTCGAGGACCTGGCGCACCCGGAGCGGGTCATCGGCTTCCACTTCTTCAACCCGGTGGCCGTGATGCCGCTGGTGGAGATCGTGCGCACCGAGCACACCGACGATCAGGCCGTGGCCACCGCCTTCGACCTGGCCCAGCGCCTGGGCAAGGTGGCCGTGGGCGCCCGGGACTCCTCCGGGTTCATCGTCAACCGCATCCTGGGCGTGGTGCTCTCCGAGGTGGGCCGGGACCTGGACGAAGGCGCCCCGGCGCAGCGGATCTCCGAGGCCCTGCGGTCCCTGGGCCTGCCCATGGACGCCTTCACCCTGATCGACCTGGTCGGCCTGCCCATCGGGGTGCACCTGCTGGAGTCCCTGCGCACCTACCAGGGTGAGCGCTTCCACGTCTCGGGCAACTTCCGCCGGCTCGCCGAGTCGAAGATCCGGCCCATCGCGGACCGCTCCGGCGGGCTGACCCCGCAGGCCCAGGAGCTGATCGAGGCCGAGGGCGAGGGGAAGGACGCTGAGACGATCCGCACGGACGCCGAAGAAGCCCTGGCCCGGGAGATCACTCGTATGCTGGAGGAAGGCGTGGTCCCGGATCGGGCGGACATCGACCTGGCCATGATCCTCGGCGCCAACTGGCCCTTCTTCAACGGCGGCATCACCCGCTACCTGGACCGGGTGGGCGCCTTCGACCGGATCTGAGGCACCGGCTCCCGCGAGGATTCCGCACGGGGCCTTCCGCACCGTCCCCGGGGCGCCGCGCCGCACACACAGCGACCGCGATGACCCAGCGACGATGAGGAAGGCCCCTGCCATGCCCGCCGAGAACCCCCGCCCCCGCCCCGAGGACGCCGCCGAGAACGCCGCCCGCGCGGAGGCCGCCCCCGGCTGCGCCTGCGGCCACACCGATTCAGCCCCCGCCTGCGGATCCGACGGAGGAGTCCGCACGACCACGCGGCGTCGGGCCCTGGCCGGTGCCGGGGCCGCGGCCGGGGCCGCCGTGCTGCTGGCCGCCTGCGGTGACGGCAAGGACTCCGCGACGGATGCGGAGACCATCGCCGAGCCCCTGGACCTCGCCGGCACCGACGAGGTCTCGGAGGGCGGGTCCGTGCAGAAGGCGAAGGACGGCACGACCGTGCTGCTGACCCAGCCGAGCAAGGGCGAGTTCAAGGCGTTCTCCACCGTGTGCCCGCACCAGGGCTGCACCGTGAACGCCGACGGCGCCCAGCTGACCTGCCCGTGCCACCACTCCGTGTTCTCCATCGAAGACGGCTCCGTGCAGGCCGGGCCCGCCCAGAAGCCGCTGCCCGAGTTCACCGCGCAGGTCAAGAACGGGCGGATCATCGTCAGCAGCTGACCCCCCCCCGCGCACAGGGGACGGAGACGAGGGGCGGCCGCCCCCCCCCCGGGGCGGGGGGGGCCGGGGGGCCCGGGGGGGGGGGGGCCGGGGGCCGCGCCGGCGGGGCGCGGGGCGGAGC